>DATCID010000194.1:0-81076 GCA_036507975.1 Ruminiclostridium sp. | reverse complement strand
AAAGAAGATTTTTGTTACTAAATAATTCTTCTATTGACTTATTTGTAATTTATTCTATACTTAAAATATAAGATTTTAAAAAAACTGACATACGACTGGCGGAAGTGGAGATTACCACACGGGAGTATGACTTTTAAAGCCGGCCGCCTGGGCGCTATATTGCCTAGGTGGCTTTTATTTTGTTTTTTCTTAAAATGAGCAAAATAAATTCCCTTGGCAACTTATAGTTTTCGAGGGAGGCAAAATATGAATCTAAATATTTCTGATTTCAATCCAGGTAAATGGAAAAATTCAATCGACGTACAAGCTTTTATTCAAGCAAACTATACTCCTTATGATGGAGATGAAAGTTTTCTTGTTCGCTCAAGTATAAAAACCAAGCATCTCTGGGAAACCTGCAAGAGTCTTTTAATTGAAGAACATTTGAATGGTGGCGTTCTAGAAATAGATGCTTCAACTATATCGAGTATTACCAGTCATAAACCTGGATTTATAGATGAACAATATGAGGTTATTAAAGGTATTCAAACAGATGCACCTTTAATGAGAGCCTTTCTTCCAAATACAGGATATCGCATGTCGAAGCAAGCCTGTGAGCAGTTCAAGGTCTCTCCTTCACCTGAGATCGACAGTATTTTCGGTAAAAATGTCAAAACACATAACGATGGAGTTTTCAGCGCGTACACTGATGAAATGAAAAAGGCGAGAAAATGCGGAGTTATTACAGGTCTGCCAGATAGCTATGGTAGGGGCCGAATAATTGGAGACTATAGACGAGTTGCATTATATGGCGTAGACCCTCTTCTTAAACAAAAGCAGCATGATTTGGCTTGTGTCTCACAAACAATGACAGATGAGGTAATTAGGCAAAGAGAAGAGCTTCATGACCAGATATCCGCATTAAATGATTTAATAGTATTAGGAAATTCATATGGATTTGATTTGAAGCAACCAGCAAAGAATGCCTTCGAAGCAGTTCAATGGACATATATGGCATTTTTAGCTGCTTTAAAGGAGACAAATGGTGCTGCAAACTCATTAGGCAGACTAAATGTTTTCTTTGACATTTACCTCGAAAGAGACCTTCGAAATGGTGTATTAACAGAATTGGACGCACAGGAATTAATTGACCAGCTTGTTATAAAACTCAGATTCATCAGGCATTTAAGAACAAAAGAGTACAATGAACTTTTTGCAGGAGACCCAGTTTGGTTGACAGAATCACTCGGTGGAATGAGTGGCGACGGGCGACACATGGTTACAAAGACTTCCTTTAGATTTTTACAGACCCTTAATAATCTTGGTGCTGCGCCTGAGCCAAACCTAACCATTTTATGGTCAACAAAGCTACCAGTATATTTCAAGCAGTTCTGTTCAAAAATGTCTATACAAACAAGTACACTTCAATACGAGAATGATGAACTAATGCTACCGCTCTTCGGCGATGACTATGGCATATCCTGCTGTGTATCAGCAATGCGACTTGGTAAGGACATGCAGTTTTTCGGTGCAAGATGCAATCTTCCTAAATTACTACTGTTATCCTTAAATGGAGGCAAGGATGAAATTACTGGTGTGCAGGTAGCCCCTGAATTAGAACCATATGCTGGCGAATATCTAGATTATTCGACGGTAATGAGTAACTTCTCTAAGCTTCAGGATTGGCTTTCAGGTCTATATGTAAACGTAATGAATACAATTCATTACATGCATGATAAATACGCCTATGAACGTCTCATGATGGCTCTGCACGATACTGATGTAAACAGATTAATGGCCTTTGGCATAGCGGGCCTATCAGTGTTGGTTGATTCACTTAGTGCCATGAAGTATTCAAAGGTAAAAGTCATTAGAGATGCAAGAGGAATTATCACTGATTTTGAATTAGGCAGCGAATACCCTCAGTTTGGAAATAATGATGATAGAGTTGATAGTATTGCTCAGGAGGTTGTAAAAAGCTTTTATAACAGCCTCAAAGCACATCCTACCTATCGCAATGCAAAGCATACTCTATCTGTGTTAACTATTACCTCAAATGTTGTATACGGTAAAAAGACAGGTTCGACCCCTGACGGAAGAAAGAAAGGTGAGCCCTTTGCACCAGGAGCAAACCCTATGCACCATAGAGATAGGTCCGGGATGCTAGCAATGCTCAGCTCAGTAGCCAAAATACCTTTTAGTTACTGTAGTGATGGTATTTCTCTCACCCTTTCAGTTTTGCCTGCTGCCCTTGGTAAGGACGAAGAAACAAAAATTAAAAATCTTTCAGCTATGATTGATGGTTATGTAATGAGTGGAGGCCACCACATAAATGTAAATGTTCTTGACCGAATTACTTTACAAAATGCAATGAAAGAACCACTGAAATACAATACTCTAACTGTCAGAGTATCCGGCTATGCCGTACATTTTATAAAGTTAACAAGATGCCAGCAATTAGAGGTGCTCTCTAGAACGTTTCATGGGGCGATGTGAAATAGGCTAATTAAATAAATATCGCAAAAAAACCCCTTCAGGTTTATGAATAAGTTTTATGCCAGGCCAATATTGAGGCCTGGATTTAAATTAGGATTTCGAGTCTAAAATGAATGTCATATAAGTACCTCTAAGTAGTTACCATTAAAAGCTATTATAACTGACTTATTATAATATTTCTAACAATTTCTGAAATCTGATTAGAATCATTTTTAATGGCAGGATCTATCATTACAGGGGGTGATATAATAACTTCAACAGCAGCAGGTCTAATAACAAAACCCTTTTTAGGCATAATATTCATAGATCCTTTTATAGTAACTGGAATAATAGGCACCTTAGATTTTGTTGCAAGTTTAAGGCTCCCCGCCTTAAATTCTCCAACGCTTCCATCCTGGCTTCTGGTTCCCTCTGGAAATATAACGATGGAATATCCCTGCTTTAACCGTTCTGCGCCTTGATTGATAGCGATTAAAGATTGTCTGGCATTTTTCCTATTGATAAATATACATCCTATCGCTTTCATCCATGTGCTAAAAATCGGAACTCTAGAAAGTTCCGATTTTGTAATAAAGGCCTTGGGTTTATTAATATATCCGATTAAAATTGGAATATCAAAATTACTCTGATGGTTTCCGACAAAGAGTACACCACCTTCTTTGGGAATATTTTCTTCTCCAGTTACCGTTATTTTTGATCCAGTAAAAGCCACCATTTTTTTAGCCCATTCCATCGCTCTCTTATGTATAAATGCATCTCTTTCGGCAATTTTATTCTGCCTCTCCAACCACTTTACTTTTATCATATCAACAAAAGTAAAAACTAAATAAATCCAAAAATAACCCATCCAAATAATTGCTCTTATCATTGATTTTCTCCCGAAGTAAATTTATTTCATACTATTCATCTCTACATTGAAAATTATTATACAAGTCATATTCTAATAATCATAAGTATTACTAGAAATATTTTTATTATAACAATATCATAATTCTCATTTTTAGGGGAATTAATTTTGTGCCCTTCATTACTGAATTCTTAATATCTTTTCCTGCTTTTACCTATTCTCTTGACTTTATCTAAATTTAATAATATGATTTTTTTGATGTGAAATAATGATAACAACAAGTTGCTTTAATAAAGGAGAATGACTATGCAATTTTCGCAGGAACAAGTAAATAATATGAACAATATTTTTAAAGTTGCGCTTACAGATGGACGTAATTCTCTATACGAATTTGAAGTCTACCAACTACTAAAGGAAATAGGCTTAGATGTACCAGGCTTTTTATTTATTAAAGATCCTAACGAGGTTAATGAAGTATTATTGAAAAACTTCAAACAACCTATTGTTGTAAAAATAGTATCTCCTCAGATAATCCACAAACAAAAACTTGGTGGTGTCAAAATAATCAGAAATACAGATCCTCTATTTGTCCAGTTTGTCCTTTCGCGTATGAAAGAAGAAATACTTTCACATTTCACTGATGAAGAAAAACCAGAAATAAATGGTTTTCTTATAACAGAGTTTATTCCTTACACACAATCTTTAGGTTATGAAGTGTTACTGGGCTTTAAAGAAGATTTTGCCTTTGGACCCGTACTAACTTTAAGCAAAGGTGGAGACGACGCAGAGTTTTTCGCCAAATATTACGATAGTGCAAATCTTTTTATTCCACCTTTAAATTTTGAAGATGCTAAAATAATGGTAGACGCACTTAATATTAAGCACAAATTTGAGCAAATAGGACATGTTGAATACATGGACTTTATGTCAAAAGCAGCTTCTATTTTAAGCTCATTGGCTTATCATTATTCATTTATTTCTGAAAACAAACCCGAATATATTATTGAGTCTTTGGATATTAATCCTTTTGTAATTACTGAAGACGGCAAATTTATAGCTATAGATGGTTTCGCTCAATTTTCAGCTACAACTGCTAATGGGAAAGTGGTTCCTGACATAAATATAAGAAATCTTGACGCAATCTTCCATCCCACAGGAGTCGCAGTTATAGGGGTATCCAATAATAAAAACAAAGTTAGTCTTGGAAGAGATCTTGCAAATTTACTACATGATCTTGGAAGAAAAGACCTTTATCTAGTTAATTCTAATGGAGGTACTATTACTTTTGGAGACACCGAATACAAGTTTTATTCTAGCATCAATGAAATTGAAGCTAATGTGGATCTTGCTGTATACGCTGCACCTTCCTCATCAACAATAGATTTTATAAGTTCTATGAAAACTAATATACCAAAAGCAATTATATTGATCTCAGGTATACCATCAAATATAAAATATTCAGATTTCGCAAAACAGTTGGATGCCGTTATACCAAAAGATTTAAGAATTATAGGACCGAACTGTATGGGAGTTTTTTATGCTCCTGATAATGTTTCAAAAGGCTTAAACACTCTTTTTGTTGAAGAAAAAAGATTAGAAGTAAAATACTCGGACTATAGTAACTGTGTATTATTAACCCAAAGTGGAGCATTAGCTGTTACAGAAATTGATAAGCTACAAAACTGCAGACTTTTTAAAAGCGTTGTAAGCTTCGGCAATAAATATGATGTTGACATCACCGATTTGATGGCTTATTTTGCCCAAGATGATAGCTTTGATTTAATCTCTTTATATATTGAAGGCTTAGACATTGGCGAAGGAAGAAAATTCTATCAACTCGCTTCTCAAATTAAAAAACCCATTATTGTATATAAAGCTGGAAGAACAGAAGCAGGAGCTAGGGCAGCTGCATCTCATACTGCATCGATGTCCGGTAGTTACGATGTTTTCAAAGCCGCCTGTCTTCAAGCCGGAGTCATTTTAGCAGAAAACATTGAAGACCATTATAATTATGTAAAGGTTTTCTCTCTTCTCGCACATAAAATCCCAAAAAGCAACAGAGTAGCCGGTGTAGTAAATGCAGGTTTCGAATCTACGATTGGAGCCGATGAATTAAAAAATCTGGAACAAGCCAAGCTCTCAGTAGAAACTATTGAAAAATTAAACCAAATAAATAAATACGGTTTAGTTGATACCACTTCCCCATTTCTTGATATAACGCCTATGGCTGATGATAAAATGTATGCAGATTATGTTGAAGCTGTTTTGCAGGATGAAAGTGTGGATTGTGTTTTTGTTGCAATTGTACCACATGCGGTTACACTTAAAACAATTCCTGAAAACTGTAAGTCAGAGGGCAGTTTAGCTAATCTTCTTGTAAATTTGAGTAAAAAGTATAGTAAACCAATGGTTGTGTCCGTTAATGCAGGTAGGTATTATCAAGATTTCGTGTCAGTAATGGAACAGAACGGACTGCCTGTTTTTTCGGATATACGCTCAGCTATTAAATCACTTGATCGCTTTGTTACTTATCATATAGATAAGTTTCAGAAATGATTCTTCAAGTGAATATTTAAATTTTTCGTATCCCATGTATATACTAAAGGATAAAATTCGAAATATTATCGAATTCTATCCTTTTTTCTTTTGTTCATCCCATTTTAATGATATTATAGAAAAAGAATATTTTTTGGGGGTTTAAAAGTGATAGGATTAGGAACTATTGTTAATACTGCCGCTATTGTTACAGGCGGGATTTTAGGAACTGTTATAAAGAGCGGACTACCACAAAGATATAAGCATATTATTATGCAAGCCATTGGTCTTTCAGTTCTAGTTGTTGGAATTTCTGGCGCTCTTCAAGGCATGTACAAGGTCGCAAATGATGGAACTATATCAAGAGAATTTATTACTGTTATGATTTTCAGCCTTGTTATAGGAAGTATTATAGGCGAATTTATTAATATTGAGGACAAGCTAGATAAAATGGGCTTATGGATTCAAAAAAAGTTTATTAAAGGTGAAAGTGATTTTGCACAAGGTTTTGTAACTGCAAGTCTTGTTTACTGTGTTGGTGCGATGGCTATCGTCGGCTCTTTAGAAGATGGCCTTATGGGTAATACAAATACCTTATTTGCTAAATCTATTCTTGACGGTGTAAGTGCTATTGTCTTTGCTGCCACAATGGGAATAGGTGTCACATTCTCTGCTATTCCTGTTCTTGTATATCAAGGCAGCATCACACTTCTTGCAGGGTTTGTAAAGCCTTGGTTAACTGTAGGAGTTATAAGTCAGATGTCCTTGGTTGGAAGCATACTGATTCTGGGAATAGGATTAACTATGCTGGAAATCAAAAAAATAAAGGTAGGAAATATGCTACCTTCAATATTCCTACCTTTTATTTTCTATATTTTTCAAAAGTTACTCGATATTATATTTTAGTTTAAATTTCATTAATCATTATTAAAGACTGATAACACTTTTATTCCATTACTATCAAGTGCCTTTACAATATCTTCAGTCTTTAGTGCATTCACACGTATAATAATCTGATTTCTGAATAAAGCAAGATGTGAAATGTTAATATCAAATCCAGCAATAATTCCCGCTACTTTGGCCAACATTCCCGGTTTATCTTCTGGAATATCAACAGCGATTCTACTTCCCTGATCTTTGAAACCCATGATTTCAATAAAGGCATCAAACACATCTCTTTCAGTAATTATACCAATAAGTTTATCATCTTCCACCACAGGTAGTCCACCGATATCAAATTCTCTCATTTTGACAGCAGCTACTTCTAAAAGATCTTCAGGTGCAACTGTGACTAATTCCTTAGTCATTATGGATCCTATCTTTGTCTTTGCTAATAGATAATTAATCTCAAAGATACTAAGTGATGTTGCAGGTGAAGGTGAAACCTCAAGGAGTTTCCCTTTTGTAATAATCCCAACCAATTTACCGTTTTTCACAACAGGAACTCTTCCGATCTTTTTAGTTCTCATCAATTCCATGGCGTCTGCAATAGTAGCATCCGGAGAAACAGTATAGGGATTTGACGTCATATAGTTTCTAATATACATACTAAAAACCTCCTAGATATTAAATTGGTCATTTTTGTATATTACATTTTAAAGGCTTTTGTTCTAAATTTCTATTACTCAAGCTGTGGTTACCCTCCAAGGTAAGCCTTACGTACCTCTTCACTGGAGGCTAGTGTTTTTGCATCACCTGAAGCTACAATATGTCCAGTCTCAAGAACATATGCTCTATTTGCAATAGATAGAGCCATATTTGCATTTTGTTCAACTAGCAATACTGTTGTACCAGCTTTGTTTATATCTTTTATAATTGAAAATATTTCTTTAACCAATAATGGTGCAAGACCCATTGATGGTTCATCCATCAATAGTAATCTCGGTTTTGACATTAAAGCTCGTCCCATTGCTAGCATCTGCTGTTCACCGCCACTTAATGTCCCTGCAATCTGCTTAAGTCTTTCTTTTAATCTTGGAAATCTAGTATATACTATCTCATAATCATCTTTAATTTTTATTTTATCTTTTCGTGTATAAGCACCCATTTCCAAATTTTCAAAAACAGTTAAATTAGCAAATATTCTTCTGCCCTCCGGTACTTGGCATAAACCCATTTTAACAATTTTATTTGCTGGAACCCCTGTAATAGGTTTTCCCATAAATGATATCTCACCGGTTTTGGGTTGAAGGATACCTGAAATAGAATGTAGTGAAGTAGTTTTTCCTGCTCCATTAGCTCCTATTAGACTTACTATTTCGCCCTCATTTACTTCAAAAGTTATATCATGCAAGGCATGAATAGTACCATAAAAAACGTTTAGTCCCTTTATTCTAAGCATCAGCTTCAACCTCCTCTCCAAGATATGCCTTTATAACTTTAGGGTCTTTGCTGATTTCTGCCGGAGTTCCAATTGCAATAGTATGTCCATAATCAAGTACTGCTATTTTTTCACATATTCCCATAACAAGACTCATATCATGTTCTATAAGTAGTATAGTCAGTTTGAATTTGTCTCTAATGAATTTAATCAAATGCATCAAGTCTTGCGTTTCTTGCGGGTTCATACCTGCCGCTGGTTCATCAAGTAATAATATCTTTGGATTCGTTGCTAATGCTCTAGTGATTTCAAGCTTTCTTTGCTCACCATATGGAAGGTTTTTAGCAAGTTCATTCTCTTTATGTTGTATATTGAATATTTTAAGTAATTCCCTAGCTTTTTCAGTAATTTCTTCTTCTTCTTTAAAAAAGAAAGTTGTTCTTAGTATAGCCTGTAAAGCAGTATATTTTACATTAAAATGAAACGCTATCCTTATGTTATCAAGAACTGTCAAATCTTTAAAGAGCCTAATATTTTGAAATGTTCTGGCAAGCCCTAATTGAGTTATTTTATGAGGCTTTAGTTTTATAATACTCCTTGGTCCTTTTTTTGAATCGGTGTTGTTAAATATTATATCACCACTCGTTGGAGCATAAACTCCTGTCAATATATTAAATACAGTTGTTTTTCCTGCACCGTTGGGACCAATCAGTCCAACTAATTCACCTTCTTCAAGAGTCAAATTAAAGTTGGTTACGGCTTTAAGTCCACCAAAAACAATTCCTAAGTTTTGTATGTCCAATACCGCCATCTATTTCACCCCTCGATCATCAGGTTGTTTTTTCTCTTTCCACTTTTTAATTAACTTTGAGATTTTACTAATTATCCTTTTAATTGAATATCTGCCTGCAAGCAAATCCCTAGCAAAACCAACAATTGAAAACTCTTTTGATCCCATAATACCTTTTTGCCAGAACAACATTACTAATATCAAGGCTAATCCGAAAATGACCATTCTGAAATCTTGAAATACTCTCATCCATTCCTGCGCGTATGTGAAACCAATTGCCGCGATAATTGTTCCTGTAACACTACCTAATCCACCAAGAACAACAATAACTACAAAGTTCGCAGAGTTCATGAAACCAAACATAACCGGATTCAGATAACCAAAGTAGGCTGCATAAAGTCCTCCTCCTAAACCTGCAATAAATGCAGCAATAGTGAAGGAAAATATTTTATAATAAGCCGTATCCACTCCCATAGAGTTTGCCGCTATTTCGTCTTCTCTGATAGATATAATGGCTCTTCCATGAGATGATCTCATCAAATTGGTTATAATTAAAAGTGAAATAACTACAAATCCAAAAACCCATGTAAATTTAATAATATCATCAGTAATAAAATTCCCAGTGTTTGAAAATGAAGGAACTCCTTTTAGACCAGCTGCACCACCCGTTAAGCTTTTAAGATTAACCATAACAACTCTAACTATTTCTCCAAAGCCCAACGTTGTTATTGCAAGATAATCCCCACGGAGACGCAGCGCAGGAAATCCTATAAGAAAGCCAAATAATGCTGTTATTACACCACCAATTATAATCGCAAAGAAAAGAGGCACATGAAATGTCATAATCGCTATTGCCGATGAATATGCACCTATACACATAAAACCTGCTTGACCTAATACTAATTGACCTGTAAACCCAGTCATAAGATTAAGACTTAACGAAATAATAACATATATTCCTGCAAGTGTAAGTAATTGCCCATTATATTCATCGAGGATTTCCGTATACATTAAAACTGCTAAAATCGCATACATAATAATTGAAGCCCCAAGTATAGTAATAGAGTTAAAGATTCTATTTTTCATTATTTCATCACCTACACTTTCTCACGGGTATTTTTACCAAACAAACCCGTTGGTTTTACAACCAATATAATAATTAATATACCGAAGGAAACCGCATCCGCTAATTCTGATGATATAAATCCTTTTGTAAGAGTTTCAGCTACACCTAAGAATACTCCTCCAAACATTGCTCCCGGTATACTACCGATACCACCAAGTACCGCTGCAACAAAAGCCTTAAGACCAGGCATGAACCCCATATAAGGTTCTATCTGAGGATAGGAACTTGCAAAAAGAACTCCTGCTGCTGCGCCAAGTGCAGCACCAATAGCAAAGGTAAATGAAATCACCCTGTCCACATTTATTCCCATTAATAATGCCGCCTTCATATCATAAGATACAGCACGCATTGCTTTTCCCATCTTAGTATATTTAACAATATAAGTTAGTAACAGCATTAATACAACAGAAACAACAATAACCAAAATCTGAACTGTACTTACAGTATAGCCGAAAATAATGTGGATTGAATTTTTAAATGTAGGAAATTGCTTTGGATTTGGTCCCATAAAAGGTAATACTCTAGCACCATTTTCCAGCAATATAGAAACGCCAATGGCAGTTATTAACACCGCAATTTTGGGTGAATTTCTTAAAGGTTTATAGCATAACCTTTCAATAATTACTCCTAAAAGTGCACATATTGCCATCGAAATTATAAAGGCAATAATCATTGTAACTGGACTTACTCCAAACCTGCCAAGAACATAATATCCTGCGAAAGCGCCAACCATAAGAATATCGCCATGTGCAAAGTTTATAAGTTTTACAATACCATAAACCATAGTGTATCCTAATGCAATTAGGGCGTATACAAATCCCAGAGAAAGACCGTTTATTAATTGTTGTACTACTTCCCTCATTATTCCACCCCCTCTATAGATATAAACTAAACCATTTCAAAATTTTTGTTTCTTAATAAGACTTATTCATCAATATATACAGTAATAATGGGAGAAATCAATTCTCCCATTATTACTGTATAACTACCAAATTATTATATAACAAAACTTATAACTCTTAAAGATTTTTTTACTTCCATTATTTTGGATTTACAATACCTGCAAATTCGATAGCAGGTTTACCATCAGTGCCCTTAACCAATTTAACCATTGTTATTGATTTAATTGGATCTCTATGAGCGTCAAAAGATATATTACCTGTAACAAATTTCCTATTAGTTTCCATCATAGCAGCTTTTATCTTCTCGGGTTCAGTTGAACCAGCTTTTATGATAGCTTCTGCAAGGATATAAGTAGCATCATAAGCTAAAGCTGCAAGAGCATTAGGTGTCTGATCTTTGTATTTTGCTTTAAAGTTATCAACAAAAGTTTTAACATCAGCATCTTTTGCATCTGCTGCATAGTGATTACTGTAATAAGAACCTATTACTTCATCTCCTGCATTATTTGCTATTTCATCCCATCCATCTGCACCCATCATAGCTGCAGTTATTCCGTTTTGTTTAACCTGCTTTGCAATAAGTGAAACAGTATTGTAATAATCAGGTAAGAATAAAACATCAGGATTAGTTGCTTTTATTTTTGTAAGCTGAGCATTAAAATCTTTATCTCCTGTAGCATAAGATTCCACTGCTACCACTGTACCGCCAAGTTTTTCAAATTCTGCTTTGAAGTTGTCTTTCATACCAACGGAATAATCGTTAGTATTATCAAAAAGTATTGCTGCATTTTTAGATTTTAGATCGTTTATAGCATATTGAGCAACAACTGGACCCTGGAAGGAATCCTTGTAGCATGCTCTGAAAATATAATCTCCTGCATTTGTTACAGCATCATTAGTTGATGAGGGAGAAATCATAATAATTTTTCTTGCTTGTGCATCTGCTGTAATAGCAAGAGAACATTTACTAGTTAAAGCTCCAACAATACCAATAACTTTGTCCTTTGTTACTAGTTTTGTAAAAGCAATCTTTGCTTTTTCAGGATCTGCTGCATCATCATCTACGATAACTTCTAATGTTTTACCTAGAACTCCACCTTTTGCATTGATTTCTGCCACGGCCATGTTGATAGCATCTCTAGACTGTGTTCCGTAGGCTGAAACTGGACCACTGATAGGTTGAATCGCACCAATCTTAATTGTCTTGCTGCTGCTGCTGCTTCCGCATCCAGCAAATAGGGTTGCTACAAATGTTGCAACAACGAATAAGGCCAATAATTTCTTGATCATAATAATCCTCCTTGTATTTTTCTACTTTTTTCTATAAACAACACACAGACTTTATCAAAATCAAAAATTGTGTGCTAAATATCCATATGGTAGTTTAACCGAAAACTTAAAATATATAATTATTTCATTTCTAGTAGATATAAAAATAGACAAGAACAGTCGCCGCATACGCAGATGCTTCATCGCATTGCACTCGTCTATACTTGTCTTTCTAATCTATATTTCCAATCACGCCTTTGTAATTGGTTTAATAATGTATAACAATTAATAATTATTATACATACATTCACATACTTTAACAATAGATAGTTTTAAATTTTTTTTTCGAAAATTAATTCATAATTTATCAGTTAATTTATCATAATTCAAATAGAATATCTATAAAATAATTTGACTCGCAAAAGATAAAATTATCATCTGCGAGTCAGAGAAATTCAGTTATTATAATTATAAACTGGCAAAAATTGATTCAGCTGGAACATATTCTACACCAATGCTATCGGCAACGGCTTTATAAGTTATTTGTCCCTTATATGTATTTAATCCCAATAAAAGTGCTCTATTTTCCAGCATAGCTCTTTGTGTACCTTTATTTGCAATCTGTAATAAATATGGTAAAGTAACGCCTGTCAGGGCATAGGTTGACGTTCTTGGTACTGCTCCGGGCATATTTGCCACAGAGTAATGAATTACTCCGTATTTTTCGTAAGACGGCTTATCATGCGTCGTAATCCTGTCAATAGTCTCAATAGATCCACCTTGGTCAATTGCAACATCCACAATTACAGAACCTTTTTTCATAGTTTTAACCATCTCTATCGATACAGTTTTTGGAGCCTTTGAACCAGCTACAAGAACTGCACCTATAAGTAAGTCTGCTTTTCGAATTATTTCAGCGGCGCTATATTCACTATACATTAGTGTTGCTACCCTACCTGAAAAAATATCATCAATATAAGCTAGTCTCATTACATTAATGTCCAAAATAGTAACCCTTGCTCCTAAGCCTAAGGCCATCTTAGCTGCATTTGTACCTACAACTCCTCCACCAATTATAACAACTTCGGCCGGTAAAACTCCTGGCACACCACCGAGTAGAATTCCGGAGCCACCATAATATTTCTGTAGTAAATTTGCTCCTACCTGAACGGACATCCTTCCTGCAACTTCGCTCATTGGTGCCAATAAAGGTAGTGATTTATCTGTTAATTGCACAGTTTCATATGCAATGCCTATGACCTTCTTTTTTATTAAGGCTTCAGTAAGTGGACGATTAGGGGCTAAATGAAGGTAGGTAAATAATGTTTGCCCTTCCCTTAATAGCTCATATTCACGCTCAAGAGGCTCTTTTACTTTCACGATGATTTCAGCTTCTTGAAATATTCTTGGTACTTCTTCCATTATAACGGCTCCAACTGATAAATACTCGCAGTCTTCAATACCGCTACCTACCCCTGCTGACTTCTCAACAATTACTTTATGTCCTTCTTTTACTAGCGCATAAACCCCTGCAGGTGTTATAGCTACTCTGTTTTCATTGTTTTTTATTTCTTTTGGTATGCCGATAATCATAAGCTTCTCTCCTTGTTTTGTTATTATTCCTTTTCACTTTCAGGAACGATTGAATGTGAATTCTTTACTGTAGAAAGTACCACAATCGTGCGTGTCTTCTGAACCCCTTGAATACTTTTTATCCTATTTAAAAGACTTTCGAGTGTAAATGTATTTTCAGTAATTATCTTTAAAATATAATCATAATCACCTGCAAGATAATGGCATTCCAGTATTTCATTTTCACCTTGTACAACCTCAATAAATTTGTCAATAAACTTTGGTCGCTCCAAACTAATAAACATCATCGCAGTAAGATCTTTTTTGAACTTTCTAGGGTTTACAATAGTTGTATATTGCTGAATTATTCCCGAAGATTCAAGTTTTTTTAATCTTTCACTTAAAGCCGGGATTGATAAATTTACATTTTTACTTATTTCTGATGCTGTAATTCTGGCATTCTTTTGTAGCAGCTTTAAAATAGTGATATCGATTTTGTCCATAACCTGGAACCTCTTCCGAAAGTTTATTTTATATGTAACACTTTTAAAACCGCATGAGCCTTCTTATGTGATTTTAGCATATTTCAAAAATAATTAATATAAATAATGATTAATACCATAATTATTTAGTAATTTAATCCTATCCTCCTAAATATATATGGTTCAGCTATGATTTTATATGCATTAAACTTAAAATTTTAAGGATTATTTTATCTTATTAGAATGGTTAGTAATCCAACAGTACAAATACCTGTAATTACAGAAATAAGCATATTTTTTGAAAAGTACGCAACTAATGAAGTAATAATTGCAGCTAATATATATATATTTGAAAATGATAAGTCCAGTCTACCCTTATTTATAAAAATAGCAGGAGCAATTAGAGCTGTTAAAATGGAGGGTGCTATATATCCCATATATTTAAGAAGACTTTTAGGGATGTCCTTTTTCCTTGCTATCACTAATAGTGGGAATCTGGTTAAATATGTAGCAATTCCTGCTCCAAGTATAAATATTATAATATCACTCTTCATTCGAAAAGATCTCCTGACTTATGCTTTTAGATTTCGAACGTTCAATTAAATTTTCAGATACCAGACCTACAAAACTAGCGCTAATTCCTGCCAGGATAATGTACCATTTTCCTGGGATGTAAGTGTATCCAAGCAGTGAAATAATTCCTGAAGCTATTACCGTAAAAACTACCGGGAAATCCTTAATCATAGGAACAAGAATTCCAATAAATGCCGCAACAAAAGCAAAATCAAATATAAAATTAAATTGTGAAGGAAGCGCTGCTCCAAAAATACATCCTAAGACACCCGCTCCTCCCCATAACAAATATATATTTAAACCGCTGCCAAGAAAATATTCCGGTGATGGCTTATTTTTCTGAAAGTGATTATAAGTTACTGCGTAGCTTTCATCAGTCATAAAAAAAGCACTAACCATTTTGATTTTAAAAGAAGCCTCTTTTAAGTAAGGAGAAAGAGATGCTCCCATTAGTAAATGTCTCAAGTTTATAATAAAAACTGTTATAATAATTGATAAAGGGTTACTTCCAAGTGCAAGCATTTGCACTGCTGCAATTTGAGATGCACCTGCAAAAACAAAAAGAGACATCGCAGCAACTTCAAGAACAGAAAGTCCTGCCTTCCCACCTAGAACGCCATAAACCAACCCGTATATAGATACACTTATTCCAATTGGTAAAGTATCAATAAAACCTTTTCTTATTTCTTTAAATTTTATCATTTTTAATTCATCCTTTATAATATACAGGTTGTCTTCTTTTGCAAACTATATTACGGAAAATTTGTAAATTGTAGTATGATTATATTCTTGTCCTGCTTTAAATAGTGGTGATGGAAAATGTTTATGTCTCAAAGAGTTTGGGAAAAACTGGGTTTCAAGACAAAGCCCATTATTTTTTTTATAAACCACCCCACCTTTACCTATATCTGTGCCATCTAAGAAGTTACCTGTATATAGCTGTACTCCAGGCATGGTTGTGAAAACTTCCATGATTCTCCCGCTCTTCTCGTCATATACCTCTGCTGCCTTTTCAGGACTTTTACCACTAACATTTAGAATCCAGTTATGGTCATACCCATTTGCAAACGTTATTTGTTCATAGTCACTGTCTATACCGTCCGAAATTGTGGTTAATTCGGTAAAATCCATAGGGGTTCCTTTTACAGTTCTTATTTCTCCAGTTGGTAACGAAAATTTATCTGCCACAGTAAATTTATCGGAATTAATCATAACTTTGTGCTTTAAAATATCTCCCGATGCATGCCCTGACAAATTGAAATAGGAATGATTTGTAAGGTTTATTACAGTCTCTTTATCCGAAACAGCGAAATATTTGATTTCAAGAGCATTATCTTCCGTTAAAGTATAAGTTACATTAACCTCAAGATTACCAGGATATCCTTCTTCCCCATCCTTACTTAAATAAGTAAGCTTTAAACTTTCCATTTCATCTTTTTTAAGTATTTCAGCCTGCCAGAGAACTTTGTCAAAGCCCTTTTGACCTCCATGAAGATGATTATTACCTTCATTTTTATAAAGATTATACTCTACCCCGTCTATTTCAAATTTTGAGTCTTCAATTCTATTAGCATGTCGACCTATTAGAGCTCCAAAAAATGGACCTTTTCTTAAGTAATCCTTAAAATTTTCATGTCCCAATACTACATCATCCAATTTACCTCTTTTGTCCAGCACACAAAGTGAAACTACAATTCCTCCGAAATCAGATATTTCAGCTGTCGCTCCTTTTGAATTAGAAAGAGTAAATATACTCGCGTCATTTCCTTCTAATGTTTTTCCATAAAATCTTTTTGTAATTCTCATACGGCAAATCCCCCTTAAAATAATAAACTGAGTATATCAAAAAAATTAAGGTCGGTAAATAACTACTCCTTTAATTTCTACAAATATCTAGTTAAAATATTTATTCTTGAGACTCATAAAACTTCTTTATTATACATAAGCGTAAAACAATCCCCACCTTGCAAAAGATGAGGATTGTTTTACGCTTAAAAAATAATCTTACTTTTTCTATCTACTTCGTCCCTTTTCAAATCCTTTCATTTTGTCACCGAATAACCAAAGGAACCCAAGGGTTTCGTCAAGAATTGCTTATTTAATGGTGTATCCTCCGTCAATCACAAGGTTCTCACCGGTGATCATAGCAGCTGCATCCGATGCAAGAAATAGTATACTAGCTGCTATTTCTTCTGGCATTGCAAAACGCTTCGCAGGAATTTGTTTTTTCATATTTTCACCAACTTCTCCTGCCCATGCTTTCCTTCCAAGATCTGTTAGAACTACGGTTGGCGAAACAGCGTTACACCGAATATCATATTTTGCCCATTCATAGGCAATCACTTTTGTCATAGCAATAATTCCACCCTTGCTTGCACTGTAAGCTACATGTTTGTCGAGGGCAATCAAGCCAGCTTGAGAAGCCATATTGACGATGGCACCGCCCTTTTGAGATTCGATCATCTTTTTACCAACACACTGAGTCATCAAAAAGGATGCCTTTAGATTGATATCAAGTGTTTTATCCCAATAATCTTCACTTAGTAATTCAGCACTCTCCAAGAGTACCACTCCCGCGCTATTGACCAGAATGTCAATCCCACCAAAACTATCGATGGCTTTCTTGACAGCAGCGTCACGAACACTCACATCCAGCAAATCACCTGATATACCTACACATTTCTCTCCCAACTGTGCAGCTAGATCTTCAGTCATTGGCGACATATCAGCAATGACAACATTGGCACCCTTTTTCAAAAACATTTTCACTACAGCGTTACCGATTCCGGCTGCACCACCTGTTACAATCGCCGTCTTGCCATCTAAAGAAAAACTAGTATCGAATCCTTTAAATTCCATGTTTCAATCCTTCTTTCTTCTTTATATAAGATCTATTTAGAGGACGAAATCACCGTCAACATTCCTGTATCCAGAAGCGAAATCCAGGGCAAGTGTGACAGGTTAAACTTTTTCTGCCTGCCCGCTCGTTATAGATTTATCTATAGCCTCTAAAATACTAATGCCATTCTTTGCATCAGAGGAGGTAAATAGAGGTTCTTCTCCTTTATTAACAATTTCAGCAATTCTATGCCACATTTGTTCGTATAGGTCACCCTCTCTGACATTTATGACCTCAGTACCGCCTCTTTTGTTCTCAAGAGATATATCATCACCCTTAACATACATAGCCCCCTCGGTGAAACGGATAATGAAATAATTTTTGTCGCATCCCAAATATGCCGAATGACTAAATACACCTGAAACGCTATTCTTATAAGATAAGATAGACATAATATGATCGTATTTTCCCATTCCCTCACGGAGCGTATTACCTAAAGCATAAATACCTTCGGGCATTCCAAACAAAGCAACTATCAATGCCAGGTCATGGACACCGCCGTCATAAATATGACCTAATGGAAAATCAGATTCGATACGCCACAATGTATTGCCATAGCCCATTGTAACATCGTTGACCGAATCCAATAAATAATGAGTGACTTTTTCAAAGGAAACAAGTTTTCCCATCTTCTCTGAATTAATTATTTCCTGCATGACCGGTAACTGGGGATTATATATAAACTGCTCAAGAACATAAACCTTTTTACCCGGAGCTTTTTCAGCTGCAATAATTTCATCTACGTCCTTAACGGTAACTGCAAGTGGCTTTTCAGTAAAAACATCTTTACCTGCCTTAAGTGCTGCCAAAGTAACAGGAGCATTAAGCACAATAGGGGTTGTAACAAAAACAGCATCAATATTTCCATCTTTTACAAGTTCTAAATAATCAGTATATGCAGAGGCAATAGGATATTTCTCCTGCCACCGCTTAGTATTGTCTGGATTTCTAACACAAAATGCAGTTACTTCAAAGTTTTTAGGCATTTTATCAATAATCGGCATATGTACCTTTTCCCAGATTAGACCAAGTCCAACTAAACCTATACGCATTTTCATAATATATTTTCTCCTTATCCTTTTATTCTGGACATCGCAATGCCCTACTTTCTATTCCTTTTCAAATTTGTTTTCTTTGTAACCGAGTAACCAAAGAAACCCAAGGATTTTGCAAGTGAATAATACTCTCCATGTGAGAAACAAATTAAGCCCGCTTTGTTCAAATCAAGCTTGCCATTTTCGTCAATCAAAGCCTCATCTACATTTGTTGCCACAATCTCAGCCAAAAACATGTCATGTGAACCTAGCTCTATTACCTGTTTTACAACGCACTCCAAATTCACAGGGCACTCCTTAATAATTGGGACACTTACGATTGAAGCTTTCTCTGGAGTAAGACTCATAGCTTCAAATTTATTTATATCTCTGCCTGATTTTACGCCACAAAAATCTGTTGCAAATACTAATTTACTGGTAGGCAGATTTATTACAAACTCACCTTTTTCTTTAATCAGGTCATAAGAGTAGCGCGGTTTCCTAATAGATATTGATACCATAGGAGGGTCAGAATTTACCGTACCCGCCCAAGCTAAGGTAATTATATTAGGTTTTCCCTCATTATCTACACAAGATACCATAATAATAGGTACCGGATTCAACATCGTTGATGGTTTCCAAACTTGTTTTGCCAAAATTGTAGCCTCCTCATAATCTTTTTCTAAGCAATTATACATATACTCTGTTATAAATACTACCTGTCTGAATTCAAATCTGCCAAAATGAAAATAGCTGGAGAATTCCAATAAGTTGCAACCTCATTTGTTGAAAATGAAGTCATATCGTCAATATAGCATTGTGCTGGAGCAAGTCCAGATAACTTGGCTTTTGCAACTTCATCATCAAGTGCAGAGTTAGGACCACCTACCATCAACCCAGGTACCGGATTTATTACACCGTCTCCAATAGATGTTCTATGATGCGGTTGCATAACCTGTTTAGAGCCAAAACCAGTTACATAGCTCTGATTTAAGGTATTTCTTCCCAATAAATAATGTGTACAGTTTTCAGCTACTTCTTTATATTTGACATTGTTATTCAGCTTATCTGCAATAAGCAAATGCATAGCATGGTTTTCAACATTCATATTACTTCCCCAGCTGTATTCCATATTATGCATTGCAAGCAAATATCCATCATTCTCTGCAGTTGACACAAACATGTCAGCCTTTTCCAACCAACTCTTTCTTATTTCTTCAGTTTTATTCAAGTCAGTCTTTTCCGAATCTGCAAACAAATAAGCAATTGCTGCAAAACCACTTACATTTTGCCAACCAAGACCAAATCCATTGGACTCAAAGTTTTTAACAAAATAATCATTGTACTTCTCATTCCCTGTTGTTCTGAAAAGTTCGGCAGCTGCCCATGATATTTCATCTGAACCAGAACTGTCTCCGTATTCCCCACTTGTTACATCCTGTGGGTTCTTGAATGCAACAAAATTTTTGTTTTTCTCCAACCAGCCCCAAGCCTGTTCAGATGCCTGTAAACATCTCTGAGAAAAGCCTATATCAAAATCCTTGAAAATCCTTGCCGTCATTGCAGTCACAGCTGCAAAATCTGCTGTAGCTGTAGTGGAAATCGGCATTACCAGTTGGTCATCTACATCTTTATCAGGCATTGTTGTCATGTCAGGAAAATCCCTTGAGGTCACCTTATGATAAACACCTCCCGATGCTTTATCCTGCATCTTTAGCATCCACTCAACACCATATTTTGCTTCATCAAGTATATCAGGAACTTTATTTGAGCTCTCTGGAATATTATTAGTATCAGTAAAGCTATTTGGGTAAAACTCATATGCCAGCAATAAATCAGCTGCCGTTACTGCTGCCGGAACTACATATCGCCCATAATCTCCAGCATCATGCCAACCTCCGCTCACATCAATTTCCTTACTCTCATCCTCATACAGCTTTGCCAACGATTTGTGACACGCAGCATGAGTATAATCACCAGCATATTTGCTCTCTAAAGCAATACCACAGCGCTTATAATATAGTGCCTTAAGCATGGCATCAGCTATTCCAGTGTATAAAGCCTTATCGCCTATTTTGAAAATGTAGGACTTTCCTAATTTAGGGATGGATATAAAATATTGTCCAGCCACTGTAATCTCTGAGAAATCAGCCTTACTTACCGAATCTCCACTTGATTCATCGCTTACCTTTCCACTCAAATCCTTAGTCAAAACTACTTTGTTTGTTGCTACATCAACAACTTCAAAGGAATTGTACTGACCTTTTATGATAGCTATTTTTTTATCTGCACTCTTATAACCAATTTGGTTAATATGAATATCCTCACTTAAATCCTGCCCTGCTGTTTGCCCAGTTCCTGATATATCCGCATTTGTACTTTGGACTGCCGTTTCTGTTGCCTCAGATATTTTAGTATCTAATGTTTTAGAGGAACAAGAAGACATTGTAAAAATCAAACTACCAGCCAAAGTAAAGGTAATTATTCTTTTAATCCAATACATATTTACACTCTACCTTCTTACTTTATTATAAGTATTTAGGAACAACTAAATAATACCTCCACATTTTTGAAATGACTATTATTTACTTATTTCTTAATTGCAAAAACATATATTTATTATATAGCAATTTCTACTAGAGAATATTAATTTTTTATAAATACTAGAATTTTAAACTTGCTATTTATCGAACTCTTGAATTTGCTTCCTTTTTTATCAGCCTATAAAAAACACATCAACCATTTGAATTCCAAAATTATCAGCTTTTTCATGGACGATAGACTCACCAATTTTATCCTCACCTAAAAAAATATCAATAATATTTCCTTTCACTTTACTTCCAGTATCCTCCGCAATGTATATCCCATCTAAACTACTAAATGATTTAGGAAATTGAATATAAAGTTTGCTGCCTAAAGGTATTACCGATGAATCCACTGCTACTGTTCTTCCTTTGGTTGCTTTTGCTCCAGAAGAAGTTATTCCATACAATGGATGATTACGTGGTTTGCCACAACATTCTATTGAAAGATCATAAGCCGTTGCTTTCATTATTGTTTTTTTAACGTTTTTGAAGTTTAACTCTATTTTATCAGCACTTTTTATTTCAGTTTCTTCTAATAAACCCCGATAATTTTTTAAAAGCAATGCCTCTAAAGATTGACTTTGCTTTTCTGAAACTTTTAGTGTGAAAAAATCTTGTCTAATACTTTGCAAAGCATTTTTAGTATTATCAGTTTTAATTTCTGCAATATAATTGTTCCCAAATGTATTTATTTTTAGAACAATTATAAGAATTATTAAAGACACTCCTATTGCAATATTTTTTATATTTAATCTTTTTACTTTGTCTATAAAAATAAGATTACTTTTGCATATGGTATGCAAAGCCAAACCATCTTCAGACCTATTTTCCAAGTGTTCTATCTGATATGCTTCCGGAATCTCAGATTCCTCAGATAATTTATTACTCTCAAAATATAAATCTGAAATATCATCTGTACTGTTACTATATTTTAATTGAATGGTATTTTCCAAAACTCCACTTGTGATTTCTTCCTTATTTATTTTCAAATCTTTTACATCCAAATCATATACACTTTTAATAAATCGCTTAATATTTTCTTTCTCGATGTTTTTTGAAGTAACCTTATTAAACCAACTACTCAATGCTGATAAAGCTGCATCTTCATTTACGTCTACGTCAAATTTGAGGTTTAAGCATTCAAGAAGAATATCCGCTGAATTTATTTCAAGAGAACCCCGATTAACCATGGTTTTTATTATATTATCTCTCAAATTAGTTTTCAGGGATTTCTCGACCTTAGGTATTCTTTCATCAATAGTTTTTTCAATAGCGTCCGCTAAAATCTTAGCCTTTTCCTTTGGTGTCGAGTCCGCATACTTAATAGAAATGTAATTTCTAAAATTGATTACATTTTTTGATGACAAAATAATAATAGATTCCAGTTCTTCCATGATTTCTTTATCCATAGTTATGTATGCTCCAAAATTTATTAATCATAACTTGAATCGGCAAATCGAGCATAATCATAAAGTGTTTTATTAGAGCTTAGAAATAAAAAAATACAGAATTCCGAGAAAATCTCAAAATCCTGTATTTTCAATCTGATTTGTCATCAACTTTTTTAAACTACAAATTTAATACCAACCATATTGTTCAACAGCGTCATATAATGCAAGTATATTTTCAGAAGGAACTTTTGGGGATACGGAGCAAGCACTGCTGAGAATATAGCCTTTGCTGCATTTCTTACCGATTTCGATCCGATCCTTAGCAATTTTCTTAACATTCTCAGGCGAATGTCCTAACAACTCATTTACTGAGTCCAAATTTCCTTTTATGAAAACTTTATCACCGATTTTTTCAATGGCCTTTTCAAGATCAACATCCCCTAGAGGACTCGGATCAAGACATTCAATTCCATCCACGCCCGTTTCTACAATCAAATCCAATCGATCCCCTATTTTACCGCAAGTATGGATATAACACGGAATATCATAATATTCTTTAACTCTTTCTATAACCTCTTTTTCAAAAGGTAAAACAAACTCTTCGTACATTTTACGAGAAATAAACCCGGAACCAGCAAGAGGAGAACTTAGTTTCAAAGCATCTATCCCTCTACTACATTGAGCTAGAGCCCAAATTATAACAGAACTGTTTATTTTTTTCATTATCTCTTTGCTTCTATCAGGATCATCCAATAAAGCTAAGAAGCCACCTTCATATGAACCAAACTGTAATAAGAAGTTTTCAAAAGTTGTACCTATTTCACCATGTATCGACAATTCCTTTGATATATCACTGCGCATAATACAGTTTATAATATCAAAATAATAATCAGGAATGTCACTTTTCGATTTAAAAAGTTTCAAAGTATTTTCATCAAATTCATCTATAGATATTGCATTCTTACATAATTTTTTTCCCATTGGATAAGGATCTTCATCTGGTGGAACAAATGTTTTTCCCCCACTTAACCACGTAATGATATGTCCGTCATTAGTTTTTTCTATCCCCATAATTTGATTTTTAATTTCTGGATTCCTTCCTGGGAAGTTTAATAAAATGCCATCAAATTTATACTTTGTTGATATATTTATATTTGCTTGGCTAAACCCCTTAGAAGTATACCAAAAGTCAATCGGATCGATTCCAGAATTTTTATACATATGACCAGTTGCTATTTGACACATAATTGGTACTCTATCAGGTTTCACTCCCTTCATAGCCAATTTCATTCTTTCTTTGGAATTCATAATGAATCCTCCTTAGTATTATCATAGGCTCTAAATAATGGAATTCAGTCTACAAAAATGCCTTGCCTAAATTTTTACCTCTCGCCTTTCGCGATGGGAAACATATGCTGCTTCCATTAATTCAGTAAGCTGCATGCCTTCCTCAAGTCCAAAAAATATTTCGGCGCCCTCAGTTATACCCTTAATCCATTGCACCGCTGCTCTGGGTAATGCCTCAGGTAGTGTAGATGGAGTTATCCACCCCTGAACTGGAGTTTCTATATTTTTTGATATTAATCTAACCTTGTTTTCAGTCCCACCGATAACTAAACTACCCTTTGTTCCATAAATCTCAAGAGAAGCTGGGCTATCAGGAGATACAAAACCGGTTTCCACAACAGCAATGGCCTTATTTTCATATTCTATAATACATACTGCATTATCTTCCACTGCTCTATTCGTATAGCTATTGAACATTGAAGTTATTCGCTGCGGCTTGCCTAGAATCCACCTAGACAGATACATAGGATGAGTTCCAAGGTCAATCATAGCCCCTCCGCCACAAAGTTCAGGATCATAAAAATGGTCTGGAAGCCAATTAGCCAAAGCACCATCATGAGCAACTCTTGCTCTGAGAAACGTAATATCACCGATTATTTTTTCCTGTACTATCTTTTTTGCAAAAAGGTTGGCAGGAAATGTTCTGTGGGGCAGCGATATGCAGAACTTCACACCCGCCTTTTTTACAGCTCTTGAAATTTCCTCACACTCCTTGACAGTAGGAGCCATAACCTTCTCAGTAAAAATATGTTTTCCTGCTTCTGCCGCCGCAACCATTATTTCCTTATGCATACTGGTAGGAGAACATATGGCAACAGCATCTACATCATCTCTCATAAGCAGAGAGTCCAGATTTGCCTCAAAGGTTGCTCCCAGTTCAACTGCCCATTGTGCTCCCCTTTCTTTTATCTCATCCCATACATATGTTATCTCTACATTATCCATTGATTTTAATTCATTTGCATATTCATCTGCATGCACATGCCATCTACTCAACATAGCAACTCTAACCATTTAAATATCTCCTTTTACTTACTTTTCTATATATCTAAAAAATCATAATGTTTTTTCTAAATTCTCTTTATATGTCAACCCAAATATACGTTCTTTGCAGTCAATCAAAGAACACAATCCGCTTTCGGGATGATTAAGGTAAAAGTATGAAGTAGCCGAAAAATCATCTTGCCTATAAAAATTCAGCCAACTGCCTGGAAGTATTGAAGGGTCGTCAGGTGAAATTCCAGGGCTGATTTCATGCAATTTTCTAAAATTTCCTTCAGAATCTGAAGATATTACTTGTATTGCTCCTCCTCCGTCTCTTATCTCTATCAATTTCTCCTTATTTGCCCCTCCCATCTGTTGGATCGTTACTTTACAATTACTGTTGAAATATATCGGGTCTTTGATATGAAGCCTATAAAAAGAGTAACTTCCACTTGATGTGTCACTAACCAAACATCCCTGATATCTATGGTTGAAAACACCTTGCCCCCATGCAGTACCGATATAATCTTCTGTTCCAGTGCCGACAAGCGTAGGATACTCTTTATCATCATCAATGAAAATTTTAACCTCACCTTCTCCCCACCAGCTCCCATTATAAACAGGATTAGAGATTATACCTATATTGGTTCCGATAAATCTTCCTTCACCTTTTATATTGGGTAAAATTTCATAATCCTCGCCAAGAACTGTAGAATTCTGTCTGTTCCAATATGCATGAAAGTAGTATGCCTCGTTCTTGTCCATATTTTTTATAATATAATTGATATCGTAGAAAAAATGCGTAATAGCTTTATTTGATTCATTTTTTATTACTATTAACGCACTTTTATAAAATGGCATTGGTACATATGAATTGAATGACTTTCCTTCAGGACTTGAAAATAATTCGTTTTCAAAGGGTAAAAGTATACCCAGACCGGCACAGAAGAAATCTCCGAGTGGAACCGAAACCGCAGGTTTTTCAGACCCATCCCAAAACATTTGAATAATAAGTGATCTTAAAATTTCTGGAGACCTATCACTCATTGTAATCCAAATTCGATTAATTATGCCGCCGTCAGTTATATTAAAAATTGTTTTACTTTCACCAGCATCAAGTCCCTCAGATGCTTTTCCTTTTGCACCCCTATTATCCATGCCCCCTATTCCCTTACCTCCTGTTGGGTTTTCAAAACTACTCCAGTGGGTTTCTTCCTTATTGTTTTTCTCATATATCTCCAATTTTTATTTCCTCCGTTCTCCGCTCTTATAAAATTAAAGCAGCCAGATGCCAGTATACACCATAGACCCGAATACCTGAATTACGCCATAATCTGAGACGTCTACCATATGATTAATTAATTATGAACTAATTCTTTCTCCATGAAAATAACTTGTGTCATTATTATCCGCGATAATATTAAAGCCTTTCATATCAATAATGATAATATTTTGAAGATCTTCTGTTTTATTGGGATTAATCTTGATTACAAACATCTATAAAGAAGTGCATTTTTATGGAATACTGAAATGATCAGTGTTTCTGATACGAAACCAGCAAAGCAAGTCTTTAACACTTGGAATTTCCAAGTCACTTCCCTCTGGCGTATCAAGGTAATAAAACGCAACTGATGAATATGCAAAAGGCTGCAACCTTTCAGTATTCCATGGATTAATAAATTGAAAACGAATTTTCTTTTGAAAACAAATCGCATCGTCATCGTGTATTCGATACATCGCAATACTTGAATTCAGAGAATCTTTTGAAGGCACTCCATGCATATCACCTGTGAATTCACCTTCTCTGAAGTACCATCCACCAAGAAAATAATCTTCCAATCCAGTACCGACTATTCTAGGAGATTCCCAATCATCATCAACGTATATGTATTCAGGTGCTTCCAAAAAGCTAAGATAATTTAGTTCTTCTCCCTGTGCAGAGAGCGTACATCCTACAAAATGTCCCCTGCCCCGTGCATCAAGTATCTGTATTGGTTCAGGACCTTTGTTCAACGCTGTATTGAATTGCGTGTGAAGATACCCAACATCCATGATAGGTGTTTCAGTAACTTGGTATAGAATATTTGCAAATACTTCCGTATCAATTTGCTTGTCTAAATTCTCAATTTCGATTCGGAAACCTTTTTTGTACGGCATGGGAAGTTTACAGAAAAAGCCGCCGCTTGACATCCCGAAATACCGTGAAGCAAAATTCGAAATCTCACATAAACCGTTCCCAAAGAAGTCCCCCACGGGTGACTGTATCGCAGGCAAATCCTGGTCGTCCCAGTAAATACGCAGAATTAATGTTTTAAGTATTGTCTGTGATACTGGGGCTTTGCTATCCCAATGCTGCCAGAACCATCCTGGAAATGTCATCCACATCTGAGCTATATATCCTTGACCTCTCACCTCTCCAATAGTCACTCTTTGTCCCTTTGGAATTGCAATGGTTTTTGTTTTGCTTGCCTGATTGAACGTAGTCAGTTGCTTAGTTATTTCACCTCTGAATCTAGCAATATTTGAACTGTATAATCCTTCTAGCATTAATTCCTCCCCAAACGCGTTATTTTATGTTGTTATGATTCCTTTTATCGTGAAATCATCTCCCAAAAAATAAAATTATAAAATTTACTAATATTCAATCCATCCAGAATTTTTCTGTGAACTACTAACACAGGCATCGATGAATCTTACACCACTTAAACCCTCGTCTATGCCTGCGAAGTCCTTGTCCTGAGCGGTTATCCCCAAGCCAGACTTTTGCTTTAGCAGTGCCATGGTAAATGCAGTATATATATTTGCAAATGCTTCATAAAAACCCTCAGGATGGCCTGCTGGAAGCCTGCAGTATTTGCGAACACTCTCAGAAAGATAGTCCTTACCCTGCGTCAATATTTGCATCGGCTTTCCAAGTATGCAAACTTTGAGTTTGCAGGGGTCTTCCTGCTCCCATTCAATTGAGCCTTTCGTGCCGAAAATCCTTATCTTCAAACCGTTGTTGTGACCATAGGCTACCTGGGAGCACCAGTACATACCACTTGCGCCACTGTCATACTTGACCAGTATCTCTGCATTGGTATCAAGTTTGGTTCCTCTTCCGATAGCTCTTAAGTTTGCACATAATGAAGCTATCTTAAGCCCGGTTATATATGTAACGGCACATTCTATATGCGTACCAATGTCTCCTACTGCTCCCGACCTACCGTTCATTTTGGGGTCGTTCCTCCATATGGCAGGCTTGCCGTCAGTCTTCTCACACAGTTCACCCATCCATGCCTGTGCATATTCAGCCATTACAACTGTTATATCGCCGATATCACCGCCTCTTACCATATGTCTGGCCTGCTTCACCATGGGGTAGCCTATGTATGTGTACATAATGCCAAATAAAAGTCCTTTTTCATCAGCCAATCTTTTCAGTTCTTCCGCCTCTTCCACTTCAAAGCATAGCGGCTTTTCACATATTACATTGAAGTCTTTGCTCAAGAATTCCTTAGCCGCAGGAAAATGCAGGATGTTTGGGGTTACGATAATGATGAAGTCTGGCTTGTCAGGATTTGAGGATTCAACTTCAGCCATTTCAGTATAGCTACCGTAAATCCTTTTTTCGTCTAATCCATATTTCAGACCGCTGAGCACATTATTCTCTCTGTTTATATCAAAACATCCACAGACTAACTCTGCTTTGCCCACCAAGCCTAATGCTTTTCTGTGTACATCGCCGATGAAGGAGCCTTCTCCTCCACCCACCATTCCGTATTTCAAATTGTTCTCAACTTTTGTCATCAACCATCATCCTTTTAATATTATCATAACTTATTTTCACACTTTCGATGCTAGGTCTTAGGCAGCGATCCTGCTCTACGAAGGCCCATTCCACTCCGAGTTCGACTGCAGCTTTAATGAAGGAACGTATATTTAGGCAGCCTTCCCCAACTTCTGCAAATTCAGGCTTCTCCCCTTTGATCATATCCTTGAGATGTATATATTGAAGCCTTGATGCATTCTTTTTCATATATTCTAAAGTATCAATTCCTACAAAGGAGGTCCAGAAAGTGTCCAATTCTAGCTTAAGGTTTGTAGCTTTATTCAAGAAAACATCAAGTACATATTCCTCGCCTATTTTTTCAAACTCAAAATCATGGTTGTGGTAACAAAGCTGGATTCCTGCCTTTGAGCATTTTTCATCCAGTACCCTAACCAACTCGGAGGTCTTCAAATATGCATCACTGTCCTTTCGGTATTCTTCTGGTAACCAAGGAAGCGCTATGGTTTTCATTCCGAGTATTTTTGCATATTCTATTTCCTTTTCAAGGTTTTCTTGCATGTCGGTCAGCGCTACATGTGCACTGAGCGCTTTAAGACCCAATTTATCAATATATTTTCTGAGCTCTGTTGCTTCTATTCCGTAATACCCACAAAACTCCAAGCCCTTATATCCAATGGTAGCAACTTTTTCTATTGTACCTAAAAAATCCTTCTCGCATTCATCCCTGACTGTATACATCTGCAACCCAATATTAATCATTTCAAATTCCCTCCAATAATTTCGTATTAATATAAAATTAATTGTTAAAACTATATTCTGACTTGTCTTACTACGGAATCACGATGCCCTTCATATAGCCTGACGGTTTACTTTCCAAAGTTCTAAACGCATTATTGATATCATCAAGCTTGAAAACATGAGTTATGGTCTCCTCTAGATTAAAAGTCCCTTTATTTAACAAACTTACAGCACGTCTCAAATCATCGCTTTCACTCAGAGAGTATGCTGGATGAGTAACTTTAAGTTCAATGCTTTTAGCTATGGCGGGCCTAAAGTCGAATCCCGTACTTGCCGACTCATGTGAGCTCATCAAAATAAGTTTTCCTCTACCCCTTCTCAAATAATTCATTGCATCATTCAGTAATTTTGGAATACCTGTTCCCTCTATCACAAAATCCGCCATATGACCACCGGTGATCTCACTTATCACCTTCTCAACATTCTCTTTTTTAGGATTTATAACATAAGTAGCTCCGTATTTTTTAGCAAGCGCAAGTCTATTTTCGTCAACATCTATCGCAATAATCCCAGATAACATATTCCCTGACAATGCCTGTATACACCATAAACCCATCGGACCGCATCCCTGAATTACTCCATAATCTCCTGCTTCAGGTATTGCTCCTCGGAGAACCGTTATAATACATTTTACAGGCTCTACAGTGCCATAATGAGGATTGAATCCATCTTTAAGCTTTAAGCATTTGTCCTTGTCCATCACCACATAATCTGAGAAGCCGACCAGTTGATCAAGCAACCCGGTGACAATGTCTCCAGTGTTAAGCCCGGTTACTCCCTCTCCAACTTCAACAACATATCCTGAAACTTCATGCCCAAGTGTCTGAGGGTATTCACCCAGTTGACCCTTCCAGTGGTTCAGTTCCCAATTACAAAGTCCACAGGCTGCCACTTTTACAAGTATTTGCTCTTTGCTAGGATAAATATCTACTTCTTTTATTTCAAACCTTCCCGGTTCCATTAAGAAAGCTCTTCTTGATTTCATTTTTGTATTCCTCCAATCAATATAGTTTAAATTACATTTTAATTAAATTATAATAAAACTTTTCATGCTTACGAAGAGACAATTTTCATAAGTTTGTATGAATATTATGCTGAATCTACATTTAAAATAGAAACTTACAGGTATACCTGTAAGTTTCTATTTTATTAATCTACAACTGTCTGATTTATTTAGTCTTTAGATATTCGTCTAGCTGTTTCTGCAATTCGGCCATAACTTTTTCTGATCCAGCGGCTTTCAACTTCTCTTTCAGAGTAGCAAGTCCTTTTACAGGTTCAACATATCCGTAATTCATTGGAACTGCATACTGCTGCATGACATTCAGTACAGCTGCAGTTTCATTTTTTATAGGATCAAGATTTGGAACGAAAAGCACGTATTTATTTTCTACCGTCAAACTCTTAACCTTATCCTTAACTTCTTTAAGTTTTGCTGGAGCTCCAACCGGTTCCTTGAAGAACTTCAGAGACTTAAAGCCCCATGAGCAATAGCCCTCAAGTGCAAAAGCATCAATGTTTAAAGCCTTGATCTGATCATCAGGTGTTATCTCGTAATGTTTACCTTCAATTCCATAAGTCAGGAGATTATAGTAGCTTTGATCCTGCCTTAGCTTTTCTAGGAACATAAGAGCTCTTTCGGGATTCTTCGATGCTGCTGGTATAGCCATTCCATCCTGCATGGCAGCTGTTTTGAAAGAAAATGGCCAGCCAGGATAGTATTGTAAATCGTATTCAGGATGCTCAATACTAAGGCTTTTCCACGCGTCCATACCATGTATACGGGAAGCAGCTTTTCCATCACGGAACATATTCTCATCCTTGTTTGACAATACGGATTTAGGCCAGTAGCCTTTGTCGGACCATTCCTTCATCTTGGCAAAGTAAGCCGGCGTTTCAGGCCTATCCATCAAATTAACGATCTTGGCATTTGGATCATTCAGGTCAACATAGTATGGAGAACTACGCAGAATATTATACAGATTCATTTCTGCTGCATAGAATAAGTCCAATCCATCGGATGTTGCCATAAAGCCTGTTGGATCAAATTTCTTGTCGTTCTTGACAACAGCGTCAAGATATTTACCGTAACCGTCAATATTGTCGATGGATGTCATACCATACTTTTTCATCAAATCGCCTCTAACGATATAGCCCATCATAGCATCTTGATAAAAGGTTGGAGGCAGCCCATACAGATGACCGTTTACAGTTGCCTGCGCAAGAAAATCTGGTGTAGTCTCTGCGAGGCTTGCTGGTGCATATTTAGGCGCCAACTCTTCAATTGCCATAAATGCACCTTTTTGAGCCTGAGTATAAAAATTCAGCCAAGTTGATGCATAAATCAAGTCAATTGGTTCACCTGAAGCGAGAATCAATGGATATTTTGTGCCAAAATCACCCCAGCCTATCCAGTTGATTGTTACTGAAGCGTTCAGATCTGTTTTAAGCTTTTTGTTGACCTCGGCAACCACTGGATCATAATCCTTTGCTGGTGCACCGATTAAATACATGGATAAGTCGACAGCTTTTGAAGTATCTATAGCTGTACTTTCCACAGCCGTACTTCCTGAACTTACTGTGCTTGTTGCAGTAGAAGTTCCATTATCTGTAGCTTTTCCGCAACCTGTGAACAAACCTGAAATAATGAGTAGCGTTGCAACTAACAAACACATGATTTTTGATGCTTTTCTCATAAACGAATCCTCCTTGTAATATGTTTTATTTACTTGTATTGTTTCGTTTAATCTTAGAATTTTATACATATTCAGAATAGTTTTGGTTAAATATCTAACCTGTCTATCTCTCTAAATTGTACATATACATCTAATATCAAACGTAAATACTCAATTCAATAATCTTGCACATCAACCTTTTACAGCACCAACCGTAATGCCCTTTACAAAATATTTCTGGATGAATGGATATACCAATATAATAGGTCCTGTAGCGACAACGGCCATTGCTAGTTTTATTGATCTGGAAGGCATCTCGGCCATGGATACACTGGACATGCTAGATATTCTTGACATTGCCTCACCAGCCGACAACATGGTATATAACATATATTGAAGAGGAAACTTTTTATAATCAGATATATATAACATGGCATGATACCAGTCGTTCCAGTAATCCAGTGCATAAAACAATCCAATTGTGGCAAGACCAGCTTTTGACAACGGTAAAATAAGTTTCATGAAAATTGTAAAATCACCGGCGCCGTCAATCTTCGCCGACTCACTGATGGAATCGGGTATGGATTTCATAAAGCTTCTCATTATCAAAAGATAGAATATATTAATGATAAGAGGCAGAATCAATGCAAGATAGCTACCTTTCAAATGTAAGTATCTTACTAGAAAAATATATACTGACAGAATCCCTCCATTAAACAAAGTGGTGAAGTAGAAGAAGAAAGTCAGTTTATTTCTGTATTTAAAATCCCTTCTGCTAATAACATAGGCAGTCATTGTAATGATAAAAAGCCCTGAAATGGTCCCCACAACAGTAATAAATATGGAAACACCATAAGCTCTGATAATATCCTTTGGATATTTGAACAATAAAGCATAGGCATCAAAAGATATCTCTTTTGGGAAAATACTGTACCCATAGTTGGCAATAGCCTGTTCTGAAGTAATCGATCCAGATATTAGCATTATAAAAGGTATCAGGCACAAAATAACAGCCAGTGAAACCAAAGAGTATCCCACAATATTAAAAATAAGGGTAGCTAGAGAAATACTTCTTTTCTTAGTATTTATTTTATTACTTTTAGTTTCTATTGTCTTGATGTTTTTGTACATCATATCCTCCTTAAAACAAAGCATTTTCTGGGCTTACCTTTTTCACACTACCATTTACAAGCATAATTATCACAAAGCAAAGCACCGACTGATAAAAGGTTGCTGCAGAGGACATACTCATATCTCCGCTACTGATAAGTGACCTGAATACAAATGTGTCAATAACATCAGTTGCATTGAAAAGTTGTCCATTGTTTCCTACAATCTGATAGAACATTTGGAAATCACCGCGTAAAATTTTACTAACATTGAGAAGAATCATAATAATTATCGTTGGTTTTATGGAGGGTATCGTAATATATTTTATTTTCTGAAATATATTAGCGCCATCAATATCAGCCGCCTCAAAGCACTCTGCATCAATATTTGTAATCGAAGCAATGTATATGACTGAAGTATATCCTACCCATTTCCATGAGTTGAAAAAAGCTATAATAAAAATCCATGCATTAGGCATACCATACAAATTCAGTGGTTCACCACCCAGTGATTTGAGCACCGTATTCAGGGTTCCTGTTTCATAGTTGAAAATATTATATACAAATGCTCCAACTATAATCCATGAAATGAAGTAAGGCAAAAATATAATCGATTGAGAGATCTTCTTGAAATATTTACCTTTCATCTCACTTATTATGATTGCGATCAAAATCGCCAGTCCTTGAGATGTAATAAGATTCATTACGTTATAAAGAATAGTATTCCTTGTTACCAAAAAACCTGTACCCGAAAGAAAAAAGAATCGGAAATTTTCTAACCCCGACCAGGGGCTTCCAAAAACTCCAAGATTATATTTGTAATCCTTAAATGCCAATATAATACCTGCCATAGGAATATACATAAGCAATATCACCAGAAAGATTGCAGGTAAAGCCATTAGCCACAGTGTTCTATTTTTCTTAATTTCTCGATAAAAATTGCTAATAGTATTCAAAACATTTCTCCTCTTCTTTATAATAAGTACCTTTGTTGTAACTAATAATAAAATAGATACGTATTTGGTTTACATTTTTATTATAAGACGTAATCATACCGATTAATATATGGTCATAATACGATTATGAGTAAAAATATAAGATACTTCATTCTTTTGCAGTGGACACTTGCAATCTATCTGGCATACTTTTACAATAAATCATTAAAGCATCTGGCAGTAATTTTTTCTGAAATCAAATCCGTTTTACCATCACCGTAAACCACAATCTTTCTAGCACTTCCTGGCAAAAGGTCAAAGTATTCATCGGAAAGTCGGATGTCATCTCCTATTCCGAAGTATACAGCATGTGCATAAAAACTGCTTTCTACCATAAAGCTTAAATTATCTGCATGCTGTTCCATGTTATATATTTTCAATTTCGTCTTCTCCAGCTTTAAGCTCTTTATCTCGCCGCCCCTTAATGTTGCAGTTGCTACTTCCTTTATACTTCCAAGCGGATCAATAAAGTATACGCCCTCTGATTGGTCATAACTGTTTTTCTCAAATTCCAGAACTTTCTCTCTGGAGTACGGTGGTATTCTTATGTCAGTTTCAGCACTTTCCTTGATGCTTGCGTCAAATTTCACATATCCATAAGCCACTTTAAAGGATACTGTCTCAGAAGTTTCATTTATCCCCATAACCTTTACCATACCATTTTCTTCTCTCATAATAAGCTTGATATGTTCAAGGGCACGTTTTACGAAATAGTAAGAAATCTTTCTTCTGGTATAATAGTCAATAATAGTCCAGCCACTTTCTCCCCAACAGTCATTATACATCCAGATAAGCGCTCCGGAGCAAAACTCCTTGTATCTGAGGGATTCTAGAGAATACTGCAGCATCAACCCCTGGTATAGTCCCCCGAATAGTATGAAATCATCGATGTTGTCTGCTTCCCTGCCATAATGCTTGTATATAGCCTCATTACCATGTGTTCTCAGAACACCGTGGGTATGCAGTTTCCATATTTCATCGCGATAGACCACAGGGTTTTCTCCATGATACTGAATAATCGAGGATTTGCTGCAGGGGCCTGCATATCCATATTCTGAGACAAATTTTGCGGTAACGCTGTCGTATTCTTCAGGTGTAATTTTTCTATCCGGATTATTCTGATCCTTATAGGCATCCCAGTAATGACAGTCGCCCATATCTCTGCCATTTGGAGTCTTACCTCCGTATGGGGAGCCATTCCAGTATGGAATTTCGCTACAGTTTCTTTTAACAGCTCTTGGGGCAATAAAATTATAGCAATTAGCCCCAAGGAAATCCCATCCCTTTTTATATCCATCCCACCAGTCGACATAACCTTCCTGACACTCATTATTTCCACTCCAGATAACTAATGAGGCATGGTTTCTGAGTCTACGGGTCTGATATTCCATCTCTTTTTCAACAATGTTCCTGAAACCTTCAAGGTGATCGGGGTAAAGTCCGCATGCAAACATGAAATCCTGCCACACCATTATGCCATATTCATCGCACTTTCTATAGAATACATCTTTCTCGTAAATACCTCCGCCCCAGACTCTCAGCATATTCATATTGGCATTGGCTGCTTCTCGGACAAGGGTATCATATTTGCTATCACTGACCCTTGAATAAATGGAATCCGCAGGAACCCAGTTCCCTCCTTTGCTAAAGGTTCTGATACCGTTAATCTCTATAGCAAATAGGTGATGATCCTCATTTATACTGTCCTGATTTATACGCAATGTCCTGATACCTATTCTGAATTCCGGGTAGAAGCTATGCTCTCCTTCAGCGTCCATTTCCACCTTAACTGTATACAGGTTCTGTTCTCCCATCCCATTGGGCCACCATAGCTCAGGATTTGCAATATCAAATGCAAATTCTGGGTAATTGAGTCCTGATGTTAGAATAATATTTTTCCTGGCCTGAGCAATCAACTGGTCTCCAAATAATATTTGAATCCTTATAACCGCCTCAGAGGTACTGTATGGATGAACATTCTCCACCTCAACATCCACTTTCACTTTGGCACTATCTGTTACTTCAAGTGTACGAGCATGCACTGTTCTGATCACTGCTGTTTTGTAGCTGCTTACGTATACACTTCCTGTTATACCACAGGTTACCAGTCTCGGGGCCCAATCCCATCCAAAGACGAACTGGGGCTTTCTTGCATAAACCCGTCTTTCATCGCCTTTTGTAATGCCATCCCCCATTACTGGAACGCAGTTTTTTATCTCAGCAAGATTGAATTCATTTATTTCTTCAACGCCAGTAGTAACCCTCACCAACAAAATGTTTTCGCCCTTGCGCAACACCTGCCTCACCTTTGCTTCAAAGGGATAATGGGCATTTGCATGACTTCCAAGATGATACCCATTCAGGAAAATGTCAGCTCCGGTGTCAATGGACTCTAGCGTTAGTTCTATAAGTTCACCCTCCAGTAAATCTTCATCTACATTGAATGTTTTCATAAACCACCAAGACTTTTGTCTCGTCCATTGGCAGTGCATGTAGTTATCCGCTTCTAGGGGCTCTTTGATGTGTCCGTATCGAATTAATGGCATATGAATATCACAGGGCAGGTCGGCAAGCATTTCCCAATCATCCTTCTGTTGTATCAGCGGCGCCGATTTTTCGGAGCAGTCAAGATCTTCCCACCTGATTTTCCAGTCTTTATTCAGTTCAAGTATTTTCATGTAAAGTATCAATCCTTTCGCATCAATCAAGGAACAAATATTAATGATATGTTCCTTGATTTCTATTGATAAATGGTATCTAATTACATACTCTATCCATAAATAACTTTATAAAACCTTCCGGATCCACGTTCTTAGCCACCTTGATGACAGATTGGTCGGCATTTTCTCTCCAACAAAGACCGCTTTTATTGTAGGTCGCTCCTCGCATAAATTCACCTTGGGTTTCCACCACTATTTCTTCTTGCTGCATTTCCAGTATCTTATCGTCAAATATAGCACAAATAGCCAGAGGATCGTGCATCATTGGACACTTATCCGTTCCATTTCTCCAACGCCTAATAAGCTCCTTAAGATACTTTCCTGACTGCTTGCCGTGTGTCTCTATCCTTTTTACATCTTGCTCAGTCAGATTGCATTTAAATGTAACATCCAATCCAACAGCCTTAATTGGTATGCCTGATTCAAATACAACTCTTGCAGCTTCCGGGTCACACCTTATGTTCCACTCATTACAGTGGCTGTAAAAGCATCCTCCCATCATAACAATCTCTTTTACTCTGTTTTTAAGTGTTGGCTCTTTAAGAATTGCTATAGCGATATTTGTCAAAGGACCTATTGGTACCAATGTTATATCTGAATCTGATTTCATAACGGTGTCTATGATGAAATCTATAGCATTAATACCGAATCCATCCTCTTTTCCATCCTCTTCTTCAGAATACTGACACGGTATTTCGTTTAAATCAACCTTATTGATGATTGGACTTCCAATGCCGGCATGTACAGGAATATCTTCCCGTCCAATCATTTTAAGCATCCTAGCAGTTAGTTTTGCCCTTGCAATGACATTTCTAAATACAGTGGTTATACCTACAATCTCAAGCTCTGGTGATTCCAGAGCAAAAGCAATCGCCAATGCGTCGTCAATATCATCTCCTATATCTGTATCAATTATAATTTTTGTTTTATTCATTTCTATTTCCCCTCTTATAATAAATTTTGTTACAAAAATCAACTATATCGAATGAAGTATATTGATACCCCTGTCATTCCTTTTGCGTATCAAGCACAACTCATCAATCTCCTGAATTACAATTTCCGAAAGGTAAAGGCATCTGCAACCCGGTTCCAGATGACCGGAATATGCCTTTTCATCGTCAGATACCACCATGTGCAGATGTGGAACACCATCGGCAATGATTCCGTCTATCGAAGACAGTTCCAATGGCTTGTTTTCCCATTTTTCAAAGTGCTCCACTGCAGGATAAGATGTGGTCATGACCATGTGCAGCACACAATAATCCAACGTACCTATACCTGATACAATAAATGCATTACGTATGTTTTCCCGTTCGATCACGGATTGAATGCTTTCCAGTAAATAATCGCCTGCATCCAACCGAAGGATATGCAGTTTACTGCCCGTTTTTCCTGTAAAATTCTCCAATGCTTTCAGCTCCCGTTTATTTTATGTCATCAAACGATATGTCTTTTAAAAGACATATCGTTTGATGATTTCTTCCACATGACAGATGGATAAGACTATTCAATATCCATATTCTCTGCAAAGGTACTCATTTTTTTCAGTCTCTTTTTATAGGCATTGTATAACCCGTCGGAGTTTTCACGTAATGTCCGTTTGTTGTTTGTATATCTATGCACAGATGTGGCGTAGTCTGTCTGAGTAATCCACTCAGGTGGCAGAGAGGATGTTCCGCTAAGGGCTCCTGTAAGTCCGGCAGCTATTGCGGCCAGACAGTCGGTATCGCGCCCCATATTTGATGAGGCAATTATGGCCTTTTTGAGGTCACCATTAGCCATTTTGAAAATGCAAATCCCCTTAGTCACAATCTCGTTGGCATAGGCCATCGCGTAAGGCATACCAACACCGTTGTAGACAGTGTCAAAGATGGTACGCATCTCACGAAAATCCTTACAATTTGCAGTAAGTTTAAGTGCTGCATCAAGTTCATCAACAATATCAAGACCTGCATAATTAGGTTGCCAGCCATCATCACGCCCCTCTACGTATGTATGTTCACTCAGATTGTCAAAAATAGCACCAATTACACTATCAACAGTAGCTCCCGGAAGAGTAGCTGCAGCAATACCCACTGCATTTACACATGCCCATTTTAAGGCTGCGCTATTGGAAGTATGGTACAGTTGACCAACCTCTAGTACATCATCAATAGCACCTTGAATGTCCCCAGCATTTATCAATCCTATAGGATGGCAGGCACGTGCAAAAGTGATAAGATTCGAAAAATTGCAATACTTCCCAATATCACGGGCAGGTATTGATGATTTTGACAGGTTCAAGAGTTCTCCTTCAAAAGGTTCGGAAACATTTCCCGCAGCATCAGGCCTTATATCACGTTTCCATATCTTTCGGACATCCTCAGCATTAACACGGTCACCCTTTTCTATAATGGCGGTAATCATCAATTTCTGACGGTCAATACCGTCTTCTGTAGTACCAGGTTCACGTATCCAGCCATTGTTATACGCCTCATATGGCAATAGTTCATCCAGTGTTCCATATTTCCCCTCAGTGTATGCATACGAATAACCTTCCACTACTGCTCCCATTGCTGAACCGATGTGTGAACCGCATATGCAACCAAAGAATTTTTCTTTTAATGTGATATCCATATTTTTATCTCCTTATTCTTTATTTGAATCGATAAATTATATTCCCTTAATTATAGCTATTTCTCTGCCACAAGCTTTAACTGTTATTCCCTCAAGACTTCCATACAGCACTTTAACATATGCATCATGCTCCCCTGTTGATGTACAGAGCTTCTGCGAATAAATACCCCAAGCTTTTCCACAGCTAAAGAAACAAGAGAAGTCATCCTGGTTGATTGCAGGCTTGAACTCAAGCTCCCCCTTCACAAGATCATATTTATATCCACTCAGTGCTATAATTGCAGCCCAACTGGACATTGATCTTGCATAATGATTACCGCATTCCACTTCATTCCACGGATTTCTCCTGATACCATCATGTCTGTCCCTCACAGCCTTTATAACCGTTAGCCCCTCATCAACGAATCCTTCATATATAAGATGAGCAGCTACCTGGTATTCGATACCAGTCCAAACTTCATCAGAATAAACAAATGGAAACTTAGGCCGTCCGCCGTGCGGCCACGAACACAGTATGAGTCCCTTTTCATCATTTATGGCATATGTTCGTTGAGCACATGTGTGTTCATAAAAATCAGTTAGAAAATTAAAGTCAAATACAGATTTTATTGCTTTTTTCACATGTTCCTTAGGGAGTATATAACCCAAACCGGCCACATGTGCCTGAAGTTGTCCCAGGAGCTGGTCTGCCAGACATCCCTTGCCATATTGATATTTGTATTTGTTAATATCATCAATTATCTGGATATAATAATCGCCACCCCAAAGCATCTTATCCATTTTTTCAGAACCAAGCTTTAAAGCTTCATTATATTTTTTCACATACTCTGTATCCCCTAGGGCTTCTGCCATTTCAGCCGCCGCCTTTAAAGCACCGTAAAACATTGAATTGGAGAGGCTATTAGGACCATAAAATTCTATATCATATGTGTTGTGCTGTTGGCTATCTAAAACAAAATCTCCGTCCGAATCCCAATAAGTAAAAGCAAAATCCAAAGCCCTCTTTGCATTATCCCATACAGACTTAAGAAATTCGGTATCACCACTTAATTTCCACTCCCTATAAAGCCTTATGAGACACCCAAGTTGTCCATCTGCTGCCGGATGATAGTTGTTAGATTCCCCAAAAAGCTTTTTTGTTCTAAATTCCATCTTGCCGCTTTCTTCTGTTTCCACGTTGAATTCTGTGATTCTCATGTCTCTTTCCAGTACAGGAAAAAGAAATGCCAACGTATGCTCATAGTTCCAAACATGCGTACAATTACCTTCGCAGCATCCAGCTTTTTCAAAGCAACCTTCCCAGCCGAAAAACTTACCGTTTTTAAGTCTGAAGCAGGTAGTGCTTCGTAGTACAGTTATATTACTTGCAGCAGCATCAATGACATAATCAGGCAGTGAGCTTCCAAAGAGAGCATTGTGAAAATCCAACGTGCCTTTATACAATCTATCGAACTCACTGGAAACATAGCAGGCTGCATCCCATGCATCGGTGAACTTTGTTGCATAATAATTCTGTGTCTTTTTGCATTCGCAAGCAGAACCAGAACATTCCTGAGACCATCCGTCAATCCTGTTTGGAAAATACCAGGAGAGAATGAATGTGAATTCTTTTTCCTCATTAGCTTGAAGCGTTTCAAAGGTGCCCAATGACCCAATTCTTACAAGACTTTTTGATTCTTCAAACCCTGTATTACTCTTATACTCCAGTTTCCCGTCATCACAGAAATCTTCCCACATATCTTGCATGTTATCCCACCATCCACCTACGTACCAAGTAGGCTTGACAGTAATATTGTCGGATTTGGTTGAAATACACAGGTTACCATAATTTAGATGGCTTTTATCAAGACTTTCCGAATGCATGAACAAACCTGCAAGACCATCTTTTTTTACAAATTCATTTTTGTTCCCGAGGAAAAGATTCTCTTCTAAATTGTGGAATAGGTTGAAGCCTTTAAATCCACACATGTTTGGAAGTGAGCCTGCAATCGTAACATCCAGTTTATTTGCAGTAAGATTTTTCACTTTATACTTGAGAACAGCACAGGGTATACCGGAATCATCTGCATCCAACGGAATAAAGGGTGTAAAAGCTTCAAGAGTAACCTCGACAGGCATTTGACTATCTTTAAGCTTTACCTTTACAAAGGGATACTCCCCAATCATTTCAGATTTTTGGAATCTGGGTAGCCCAGCCATTTCGTATGCCTCAAAACCATGAGATTTTGAAAACGGAGGTGTAAGCCTTCCCTCAAGTATTTTTGCTATCGGATCTCGACCTTCTTCCTTAGCCCATATGGAAAAAAAAGAATATGGAAGAATGTTCCCTTTGGCTGGCTTGTTGAATATCTCCCAGTCGCGGAATTCCCCCCTGGAACCTATTGAAACATTTCCTGTTCCGATTCCTCCCAATAGAAATGATGCCTCTTTGGCATTATTATCAAATGATCTAAAATTTCCGGTTGAATATAGCTCTTCTTTTGAATAAACAGATTTCATAACCTTTTCATCCATCCTTTCATTAATCTGCAATTTTCAGATTTTATTGATATGATGTATGGCCTGTTAAAATAAATATTTCTCCTTTTAATTATAAAACGTAAGCACAAAGATTTAAATATGGCCATAATACGATTATAGGTAAAAATATAAGGTACTTGTAATCTATATGTATTGTGTTGTATTATTGGTGTACCATAAAATTTTGGGGGTGATACCATTTGATTAAACTTCTAATTGTAGATGATGAATCCGTAACAAGAAAAGGTCTTATGAAATATATCAACTGGAATGAACTAGGAGTTCATCTTGTCAAAGAGGCAAGAGATGGTATAGAAGGCCTCGAAATAGCCAATAGCTTTCATCCTGATATTGTTATCTCAGATATCAGAATGCCGGGTATGAACGGAATAGAGTTCGTTACTCAGATAAGAGTTCTTTTCCCTGAGAGTAGGATTATATTTTTAAGTGGATACTCCGATAAGGAATACTTGAAAGCTGCCATACACCTCAATGCGGTAAGTTATGTGGAGAAACCGATTAATCTTGATGAGTTGAAGGAAGTAGTAAAAAAAGCAGTAACTCTGTGCCTTGAAGAAGAAAAGAAAAAGTTAGCTGAAAAGAATATGAATTCGGCATTTTCAGAAAGCCTGCCATTTATCAGACAAAATATTATTTTTAAACTAATAGGTAGAAAAACTATTCCTGAGGATCTAACAAAGGATTTACAGCTTGTAGTCGTTCCCTTCAAAATTGATGATCCCTTTACAGTTTTGATCATAAAACCTGCCTTCAGCGTTGAATTTACAAACGAAGAGAAGGAATCAAGCAGTAATGAAATCCTTAATATGTTAGAAGTGTGCCTCTGTGATACAGTACACATTTGTGCCGAAAAAGAATACAACTACATCATAGTCATTTCAGACTGTGATACTTTTAGAAGCAATAAAAAGCTCTCTATAATGTTTGAAACATTAAGAACTCGGATCAGGGAGCATAGCCTCACCTGCATAAGCTTGTTTTGCGCTGTGGGTTCGCCTGTTGTAGGTATGGTTAGAATTCGCGAATCCTATGAAACAGCTGTCCTTGCTTTACAAAAACTATTCTTTAGGGGATACAACAATATTGTTTTCTATGAAAACGAACCTATGGAATTCATCAGTTTTGATCAAGATATTACAACCTCCTTTTTAGAGCTGATTCAAGAACAAAAAAAGGATAAAGCAATTGCATTCATTGAAAAACTTTGCAGAGATATTAGAGTAAATGAGGGTACACTTATTGATGAGATCAAAAGCATATTCTTTAGGATGTCTTTTACACTGTTCAAAGAAGCAGAAAAAAGAGGTCTGCAACTCAGCAAAACAGTAGATCCCGAGGAAAGATACCTTTGGGATTTGATATCAAATTTTCAGACCCTGCAGGAGATAAAAGCGTACCTTATTAGCAAAATCATTTTTGTGTTTGAAGGCATCAAGGATTTAGAATCTAATAGCAGATCCATTTTTAATGTCATGAATTATATCCGAAAAAATTACTTTACTGCCAATCTTTCTGTTAAAATCCTGGCTGAGCATGTTTATCTGACTCCTACGTACCTTTCCGCATTATTTAAGAAAGAAACAGGCAAGACCATCGGTGAGTATATAATTGATGTCAGAATTGAGAAATCAAAGGAACTGCTTATGGATCCCCGTATCAAGCTCTTTGAAGTGGCTAGGAAAATTGGGTACAGTGATGCCAACTATTATGCAAAGGTATTTAAAAAGCATACGGGCCTGACACCATCAGCTTTCCGGGAGAAATATATATCATGAAAATCAACTTTTTAATAAAACTGGTTCAATCTTTTAAAGACATAACCATCAGGAAAAAACTCCTGTTATCTTATTTTACCCTAATTTTTCTGCCGCTGGGGCTTCTTACTTTTGTATCTTATGTAAATGTATCCAGAGTATATGAAAACCAGATACATTATTCAGCAAATCAATCCTTTGATCAAGCGTATACTTTTCTGAGCTACAAACTCAATACACTGATAAAGACATCTGATGTTATTTATTTCAATTCAGATGTGCAAACCATTCTCTCAAATAAGAAAGATATTTACGGAAATGACATAATTCAACAAAATATTGATATGCTAAAATTAGATAAATTTTTAAACGGCTTTAATAATACTGAGGACATATACAGAGCCAGCCTTTATGTACCCGGTTGGCTTACCTTTTCAAATCAGGATATTAATTTTAGCAATATTGATATATTCTCAGCTACAAGCACTTACAAGAAACTCATGTTATCCAAAGACAAGGTTTTTTGGCTCCCTCCTGAGACTATTAAAAATGACGTTGCTAGCATAGATCCTAAACCTGTCATCTCATTATTAAGAAAAATAAGAAACGGCAATCAAATAACTGAATTTATCGGCATCATAAAATTAAGCATACTAGAGAGCAATATCCATAATATAATTGCCAAGGCAAACATCACTCAAGACGGGGTGGTATACCTTCAAAATTCCGAAGGTATAATTATTAGCTGCTCAAACTCCGAAAATCTGAAGCAGCTGGATCTTAATTACAATATACGAAAAAAAGTGGAAGGCAAAAGCATGTCCTGGGAAACATTAACCATTAATAAAAACCGTTTTGCCGTCACTACCAGAGCTGTTTCAAATACTGATTGGATTATGGTTACTGCAATTCCCTACAGTGAAATACTATCTCAAAGCAATAAAATTAAAAATCTAATGTTTGTTTTGATGCTGGTTATCGGAATCATCGCTTATGGTCTCGCATACTTTATCTCAACCTTGACGGTAAATAGAATAATTCTGCTGATGAAAAAAATGAAGGAAGTACAAGAGGGAGAGTTGAATGTCAGCGTCGATTCTCATAGCAAGGATGAAATAGGGAGATTAATGGAAAGTTTCAACTATATGGTGAAGAGAATTCGCCTTTTGGTAGAGGAACAGTACCAGAGTGGTCAGGAAATAAAGAGTGCAGAGCTCAAAGCCCTGCAAGCGCAAATTAATCCTCACTTTTTATATAACACTCTTGACTTAATCAACTGGAAAGCTATTGAAAATGATATTCCAGAAATCGTACTAATCACACAATCGCTGGCTAAATTCTATAAATCGAGTTTGAATAAAGGCAGGGATATCGTAACAATTCAGGATGAAATCAACCATATCAGCAATTATGTCCAAATTCAGAATTTAAGATTTGATAATCGAATCAATCTAGTACTGGACATTGACAAGGAAATCTACCAATATCGCATTTTAAAAATCATACTGCAGCCAATTGTGGAAAATTCAATTTTTCATGGGATTCTGGAAAACAGAAACAATCTGAATGGGATGATTACAGTAGCCAGTAAGTTTGAAGGGGAAACTATTGTTTTAACCGTACAGGATAATGGAGTTGGTATGACTGAAGAAAAAGCGTCAGCAATATTAATGTCTGAAGAGCGAGACGATGTTCAGGGTTACGGTATTCGTAATATCGACCGAAGGCTCAAGCTTTGCTATGGACAGCAGTATGGACTAACCTTCCACTGTGCGCCTGGATGCGGCACGCTGGTTGAAATCAGAATACCGCCCATCAAACCAAATTAGAGTAATATGTCCCCTCCAGATAATGGTATCCGTGAGTAAAGCATGGATTTCCTCCAGATTTGCTAAAGTAAAATTATCTGATGATAACCCAATTTATCAAATCCGAGGGAAATCTCCATGATTTCAATATTGCCAGTCTTCAATGTTCTTTTTGCAAATATTAGCTGCAATCGTATTTATCTTAGCGCAGGAGAATCTATGGCTCAAGCATAATTTTATCAATATAGAAAATAGGTTGTGCCGCTCCCAATGTGTCTTGTATTGTAAATCTGGTTAACGATATATTCGCTGCACCAAGTGCTGAAAGAGGCACTGTTACCTTTCTCCATGTACCTGCAGCAAGACTTCCACCTTCAATATAGCTATTTATATTGACTTCTGCACAGGCTTGCTCCCCGTTATGTAAGTATAAGCTCAATGCCTGGTTGGCTACTGTGCCACCGTGCATGTAGAAGGTTATTTTGTTATAGGCTGATGTTTGTATGCTTCCACTTTTCTTATGCAAAGCAAAGCCAGCCCATGCACTGGTAAAGTTGTTCGAAACAGAATAGCTGCCACTATATACAGGAGATGTTGTGCTGAAGTTTATCGTGCCGTTCCATGACCAGTTTTCCCAATCGCTGTTTAGAGAATCCTCACAAAGAGCGTAAGGTGATGTGCCACCGCCTCCCGGAAAAACTAAGCTATAGTGATTGTCTCTAAACGCTCTAGTTGCGGGTGTCAGCTGATCAAATCCACCTTGGCTGTCTACTCCGTTTGAAGACCACGCCATTGCCCCCTGCCATCCATAATTATAACCGGATTCATAATCTTGTGTAAGAGTATGCCCCGTTGTTCCATTTGCGGGGCATTCTCCAACTATAGCTGGTTTAGATGTTTCCAAGCCAAAGGCTAAAGTTGATTCATAGAATGGCACTCCCCAGTAGGCTCCCATCCAGTCATAGTAATGTGGGGAATAGAAATCAACCTTTGCTCTCGAATCATTTACCTTGGCCTGCAATGCTGCATTACTAACTTTATTACCAACAGCACCTGAACATGTATCGCTATTGTACTTAGACATAGCAATTCCAACATTAACCAAGATACTACTGTTAGCATGTATAGCTACAGCTGCTTTTGCAAAATAAGTCTGCATACGGTCCCATGAAATATTACCGCAGGCTGCATCTTCATAAACCCAGTCAGGCTCATTCATAAGGTCTATTGACCACAAATACGGATTATTTTTATAACGATCTACAAATGGTTTTACATAATTATTCACATACGAATCAATTTTTGTATCATTTGCAATCATATTCCTCCATTTCTGGTAGTTTGTGTAGGTGTTTTTAAAGGCATCAAATGATATAAGTGTAGCCATAATATATATGCCTTTACTTTGAGCTATAGAGAAGAAGCTGTCAAGATCGCTCCAGTGCTGAGAAGTAGCGCCTGATACCGTTCCATCTGTTGAAATATTTATTCCCGTATCACCGGAACAGGTAATCCATACCCTAACTGCATTGACACCATTATCATGCAATTGTTGAAAGTGACTGGTCCACCAGTTGGCATCATAATTACCGCCAAAGTCATCCCAATTGTCCCACGGTGTATTAGCTCCATTGATCGATATGCGCTGTCCACCAGCCATAAACTGTGTACCAGAAACGGTAATCCTGTCACCGAAAGCTGCATTTGCCTTAGGTAAGGAAAAATTAGCTGTAAACATTGTTATCATTAAAGTCAGAACCAAAAATACTGATAGCCTCTTAATAAATTTAATCATATAAATTAGCCTCCTTAATTAAAATAAATATTTACTGTTCAAATCAACTCGATATAGCACAATCATTATACCCTCTCCTTTCTCTGAACCTTCCTTATATAGCATTTTCCACAGTTCAGTTCAACTTATATGAAAGAAACCTAAATCCGGTATAACTATCTGAAATATTTAATTGTGTGAATCTTTCTTGCTGGTACTGCATAATGAACATTAGAATCCTTAATCAATCCTTTCGCATATGACAAATAGACGAGCTGAGCTTGGATTTTTGAAAGGTTCTGATTCTCATTCTTTTACAGACCCAAGCATAATGCCCTTTACGAAATACTTTTGAAGATATGGATAAATAACCAATACAGGCACCATGGTCACGACAAGCTTAGCTGCATTCAATGTCCTGTTGGAAACTGTTGCTCCTATTTTACTGATATCTCCACCTTGCGCTAAAAATTTTAGCGGATCAATGGTTATAACCATCTGCTGTATATATGTCTGTAATGGATATTGTGATGTCTTATTCATATAGATCAACCCATCAAAAAAAGCATTCCACTGCCCGACAATAATAAATAACGTTATGGTAGCCAGAATAGGAATCGCCAGAGGCAGATATATCTTAAACAGTTTCTGCCATGGACCCGCACCATCTATGCTACTTGAGTCGTCTAATTCCTTTGGTAAGCTTCTGAAAAAGTTTACCACTAAAATAATTAGAAATTGCCCTACCAAGTTGGGAAGCACCAGTGCCCATAGACTCCCCAAAAGATGCAAGTCCTTTATGTTCAGAAAGGAAGGTATCAAACCGGGACCAAACATCATCGTAAATACTAAGATCCACATGTATATGTCCCTTGAACGAAATTCCTTCTTTTCCTTGGAAAGTGGATAAGCTGCAAGTACTGTAATGATAAATGACATTGCAGTGACCAAAACAACTCGCTTGACAGATATCCAGAAAGCATTGAAAAACATCGTTTCCTGTAGGATTTTTTTGTATGAATCAAGATTAAAGCCAATGGGATAAATAGTAACGACACCTGCTGAAGCCTTGCTGCTGTTACTAAATGATATAGCGATGGTATTGATAACAGGGAACAATGAAGTAAACACAATCAATAGTAATATAATATATATAATAATATTAGGTATATTGACTTTTTTATTATATTTAGTCAGCATTTTAATGTCACATCCTTAAAATATTCTATAACCAGCAAATTTGCCAGCAAGCTTCTGAGCAATAAGTATAAGAATAAACCCTACCGCTGATTTCACCAGCCCTAAGGCCGTGGCCATTTCAAACTGGTTATTCTGAAGACCCATTCTATAAATATAAGTGTCAAGAATATCACCAGATTCATACACAAGTGGGTTGTAAAAATTGAGTATCTGCTCAAACCCTGCATTTAAAACACTTTGAAGGCTTAGCGTTGCAAGAAGTACTATGGTAATCTTAATACCTGGCATCGTTATGTGAAGAAGCTGCTTCCACCTATTGCCACCATCTATATCACAGGCCTCATATAAGTTTGGACTTATATTTGTTAATGCTGCCAAATATATAATGGCATTAAACCCAAAGTTTTTCCATGTTTCAGTACCCACCATTAGGAAAGGAAACACTAAGTTGCTTCCTAAAAACATCACTGGTTCTGTACCGAAAATTGTACCTGAAATTTTATTAATAACACCATCCATTGCAAATATATCTCTGAAAATACCTGCCAAAATCACCCACGACAAGAAATATGGCAGATATACTACTGTCTGAACAAATCTTTTAAACCATAGTTTTCTCACTTCATTAAGGATAAGTGCAAAAGCGAGAGGTATGATTAACTGGGCTATTATTTTCATAACAGCGATGAAAACAGTATTGTATAATATCCTATCTATATTGGGTATATCAAAAATAACTTTAAAATTATATAATCCTACCCATTCCGATCCCCAGATTCCTTTAACAGGATTCAATTTCTTAAAAGCAAGAACCGAACCCAATAAGGGTTTAATCGTAAAAATCACAAGGAATATCATTGCTGGCAGTAACATGATATGATAATGAATAGATTTCAATTTATTGTGCAAAGCAAATCACTTCCCGTCTTTATTAATAAACAGGAGCCGAACAGATCCCTGAACGACTCCTGTTTACAAAATGTTTTAAATTATTTTTTTTTCAAAGCATTGATTTCCTGTGTTACAGTTTCTCCGCCCAGTTTTTTCCACTGTTCAACAAACTTATCAAATTCATCAATAGAAACCTTACCCATAATGATTTTTAAGAATGTCTGCTTTTCAAGGTCAGTCAATATTGCTTTGGATTTAGTTAACGTATCTGTTGTACCATCAAAAGCTGGCATTTTCTGTATCATCTTTACTTTTGCAAAAGCTGCTGCACCTTCTGTCCACGAAACTGCCGTAGCCCAGTTGGCGATATCAGCCATTGGTTTTTCTTTTTCAAGAAGAACGTTTGCAGCTAATGCAGCTGTTTCCGCATCTGCATCCTCCTTTTTGACTTTTCCATTTACAACATCCATAATAGCATTATATCTTCTCGATATTTCATCAAGATATTTTGCACCCGGCAGAGCTGGGAACAACGTGCCTCCTGTATTCTTGTATTTGGCATTCTCATTCGTTGTTAACGCATTATACCATTCATTTTTCTTAAGGGCGCAGTCTTCATAAACATTTATAAGCTTCATAATAGCTTCAGGATGCTCAACTCCCTTTTTGATTACAAGGAATCCCTTCGATGCAGCATATCCTCTTTGATAGTAATTGCCATCTGCACTTTGAAGAAGTGTGGCTTTCCAATTTGCTGTTGCATCATTCTTCATACTGTCTTGAATTGGCCACGCAGTTGACCACCATGCCCCCTGAAATATTCCGATCTTATTGGATGAAACCAATTCAACAGCCTTATTACCATCCCAAAGTGCAAAGTCAGAAGGAATAATACCTGCTTTGTATATTTCCTGTGCTTTAGCTAGTGCAGTTTTTACTTCAGGTTGAATGGAACCGTAAACCACACTTCCGTCCTTACCTTCTATCCACATTCCAGGATATGTATTGTATGCTGAGAACAACCAGTCAAAGGTAGCAGTATCGCCACTAAATAATTCCATATCGGCACGTGCTGGTAATACAGCATTCTTTGTTATGCCTTTTTCATTCAAGACTTTTACGATATTAATGACATCATCCACGTTTTTTGGTGCTTGTAAACCTGCTTTATCGAGCATATCCTGCCGATACCACATAACTGCAGCAGCTGTTTCCACATCAGACAAACTAGGTATTGCCATAAGCTTCCCATCAAAAGTGACTGATTTTAAAGCTACATTTCCTGAATTCTCATGCATTCCTTTAAAAGTGGGGGATGCATAATCTTCATAAACTTTGGTTAGATCCTGTATCATATCTGCATCAATCAACTTTTTAAGCATTTGCGCAGCATTTGGTCCACCTATTGATAAAAAATCAGGAATTTCATTACTGGCAATCAGCAGGTTAAGCTTACTGTCATATGCATTATTTTGATCACTTGCTGTCCACTCATATTTGATGTCGATATTCATATTATCCTTGACCCAGGTAAGTATATCATTATTTTCATTGGACTCACCTTCAGGATACTTTGGTTCGGCTGGCAGCATACCTCCTGTGGTAAAAGCTACCATTTCCGCCATTTTTGCGTAGGTATCAGCTTTCTCTGCAGTTACTGTTGGTTGCGCTTCGCTAGCCAGAGATGTTACTGGTGTTGTAGTCGCTGCTGGCTCATCCTTTATCCCACATCCTGCGGCCAATATCAATGCCAATGACATTGTGATCGCAACAACTTTACAAAAATACTTTTTCATGTTATTCCCCCTAAGTTCTTATTTTTGTTTTATTATAACACAGGAGGCTTGAGCCCAATATAGACAGCTATCATCTGTATGTAGGAGTAAAATGCTATCTTCTTATTCTGATTAAAAAATTCCTACTTTATCAACATTATAATCTACCCAACTAGCTGTATACTCAATTTCCTTGCACTAATCTTTTTTTTCTCTCTGTTTTCTGTATTCTGAAGGTAACAATCCGGTAAACCCCTTGAATAATCTGCTGAAGTATTTCTCATCCAGAAAACCCAGTTGTTCTGCAATCCAATAAACAGGCCTATTTTCATGTTGCAATAGTTCCATAGCCTTCCTCATTTTGGCTTCCTGAACATATTCAACAAATAACTTTCCAACAATATCCTTGAAACAGCGACTGAAATATCCTTTACTCATATTTGCATACTTTGCCGCTTCATCCTGACTTATGCGGTTTGTAATATTGCACTCAATATAAGAAAGTGCATTCATGATACCCTCATTAATTTCTTCAGGATAGTTATTGTTTAAAGAGCTAGTCTTCCCATCAGAAAAACCTTGTACTTTCTTATCGTCTTTCATTCTTATAGCTATTCTTTTCAAAATTCCTTCCACTGGCTCCAGTTCCAACTGAGTTTTGACAATATAATCTATTGCTCCAAGCCGTAGAGCTTCCTGAATATAGCTAAAATCCTGATGACAGGTAAGTACAACGATCCAAATCGAAGGGAATCTGCTGCGAACTTCCTTTATGAGATCAAAACCGGATTTACCCGGCATGGTAAGATCTGCAAACAGCAAATCTACAGCATTGTTTTCCATAAATTCCAAAGCTTTCGAATAGTTTTCTGCCTCACCTACTACCTTCATATTGAAACTACTCCATGGAAATATGGCGACAATGCCCTTTCTAACTATTTTTTCGTCATCAACAACCAAAATTCTGATCATGGCTCGTCCTCCTCTTGCATGAGTTGAGGGATTTTATGCTCACTTAAACTCTTCTTATAAGGTATCTCAATTATAAATTTCGTTTCACCCGGCTTGCTATGAATATTGATGATTCCTTTATTACCATAGCTCACTTTGATCATCTTGTTGACATAACTTATACCTATTCCAAGACCCGCCTTTTGATTTTCGTCAAATTCTTCATTGAGATTTCTCTTAATTTCATTCTCATCCATACCAACACCATTGTCTGAAACAGTTATTCTTACTTTTTCCCCTAATCGAATAGCTTCCACCCGAATAATACCTTCATCGCAATTAAGTCCATGGTAAAGTGAATTCTCCACCAATGGCTGCAGTATAAATCTAGGAATTTCCGCATCTAATATTTCATTTTCAATATTATATTGAACATTAAATTTTTGGTCATAACGGATTTTTTGCAATTCAACATACGACTGCAGTGCATCAATTTCTTTTCCAATGGTAACAGATACCCCTTCTTTTCCCATATTATAGTGTAAAACTTTCGTTAGAAGAGCAATTATCCGTGCAATCTTAGTTTGACCATTTTCTCTTGCAAGCCATTGAACAGTGTTTAAGGTATTGTGAAGAAAATGAGGATTTATCTGATGCATAAGCTTTTGGACCTCCAGATATCTCTTCGTCCTCTCTTTCTTTTCTATTTCATTGAGAAGTTCATGTACTTTCAGTTTCATATAGTAAAACTTGTTGAGAAGCTCATCAAATTCTAAAATATGAGTGAATCTGAACTCAGAGGAGTAATTATTTTCAGACATTAACATAATTTCATTTTTTACGGCTCTTATGGGCCTATAAATCATACGCCATATTATTAATGCAAAAATCAGACTTATAAAAAGTGATAAGGCCAAAATCAGAATATATGTGAAAATCCATTGATTTGTTCCTCTATTAAAATCCTTTTTCCTTATAACAGCAAATATATTCCAGCCTTGTTGGCTGATTTCATTAAAGTAGTAATTGTCCTTGTCTTGCTGAACGATCTTTTCAGTCCTGCTGACATTGAATTTTTCACCTATTTTAAACTCGGGATCACCACTATTATATACAATGTTACCTTTATAATCCGTCAAAATGTGATTCGCTTTGATAGAGTACTGATTCGAGCTCAACAGCTTCTCTATTATTCTGGTATTAGTTTCAACATAAACATAGCAATCATTCACAAAATTGTTGTCCATCTTTCTTACAATTGAAAAGGTCTTACTGTTTGCTGAGTTGTTTACCGAAGGGTTTGGTACATAATACTGGCTCTCCTTAGAATCTGAAAACAATTTCAGATTCTGGATATTGAAACCTTTTACAATAGTATCGTTAGTGAACAGTACTTCCTTTGTTTTTTCCGAATAATATAATATGACACCAATATTCGGATTTGTATTGCTGATAAGGCTGATGCTCTCTCTTATCTCAGCCTTAAGCAGATATTTATAATAAATATCATCACCATCCATGTATGCCATGAATTTCTCCCCTATATCTCCGCTATAAGCAAGTTGTTTTGACACATAATCCAGATTATTTAAAGAATTTTCAAGATTTATTCTTACTTGCTTTAGATTGCTTTGAATCGCACCTTCCACTCTGTTTTTCATTTCAAATGTAATTGTATAAAGAGAAACAAGCCCTATTAAAATCAGTGGAATCAAAGAACTAATAATCAGAACTATTGCCAGTCTGTTTTTTAGTGAATGTGGGTTAATCAGGTCTTCGACCATCAATTTGAATGTTTTTTTCATAACATACTCCATTATGCCAATTTACTATCATGACAATTATAACATACGATAGGACCGTGTCAATTTACTGTAGGTAATTGTGTCAAAGCTAGTCATTGCAATGCATTGATCCTATAGAAATTCATATAAATCCCTATACGTCGAGAAAGAGACCATACTAGGCGCACAAAAAAAAGATGTTCAGCGTTTAGCCAAACATCTTTTTATAAATCATAAAGTTAAATATAGCCTCAATTTTCACTCTAGCGGTGTTTTACTTCTCTGGATAATTCTCCCTGGCTGTATAATGAGTGTGCAAAATCTCATGGGCCTTGTGACTTCCTGGTTCACCAAAGTATTTAGCATACATTTCTTTTACTGCTGGGTTTTCATGTGACTTTCTGATTGGCAAACTAGCATCCTCTTCATAAATCGCTTTTGCTCGCTCAACTCTTAAATCCATCCAACTCCTTACAGAAGATGGTTGGATTGGCTGTCCGCCACCATTTACGCACCCACCTGGGCAAGCCATTATCTCAACGAAATGATACTGTGCCTCACCCGCCTTTATGCTGTCAAGAAGCTTTCTAGCATTGCCTAATCCACTTGCAACTGCAGCTTTTATCTTAATTCCAGCTATTTCAACTGTAGCTTCCTTTATTCCTTCTATTCCTCTAACAGCGGTATATTCAACATTGTCAAAAGACTTACCCTCGAGAACTTCAGCAACAGTTCTAAGTGCTGCTTCCATAACTCCGCCAGTAGCGCCAAATATTACGGCAGCTCCAGTTGCTTCGCCCATAGGGTCATCGAACTGTCCATCTTCAAGATTGTTGAAATCTATGCCAGCTTCTTTTATCATTCTTGCGAGTTCTCTGGTCGTGATAACAACATCTACATCAGCCAAGCCATTTTCAGACAATTCTGGTCTCTGTGCTTCAAACTTCTTTGCTGTACAAGGCATAACTGAAACAACAAATATTTTAGATGCATCTAAGCCCATTTTTTCAGCATAGTATGTTTTTAGAAGAGCACCAAACATCTCATGAGGTGACTTGCAGGAGGATAAGTTATCTAGGAATTCTGGATAGTTGTGCTCACAGAATTTAATCCAACCTGGGCTGCAGGAGGTTATAACAGGCAGCTTACCACCATTTTTGATTCTAGTGAGAAGCTCAGTTCCTTCTTCCATTATAGTCAAGTCAGCAGCAGTATCTGTGTCAAATACCTTTGTAAAGCCCAAGTGACTTAAGGCTGAAACCATTTTGCCAGTGCATCTTGTCCCAATTGGCAAACCAAATTCTTCTCCAATGGCAACCCTAACTGCTGGAGCGGTCTGGACAACAACGTGGAGGTCAGGGTTTGCTAGTGCTTTCCAAACCTTCTCAGTGTCATCCTTTTCTCTTAATGCACCTACAGGACAGACAGTAATACATTGTCCACACATAGTACAGGGAACATCTGCCAAAGACATGTCAAATGCGCAAGAAATTGTTGATCCGAAGCCTCTTTCAGTAGCACTGATTACAGAAACTGTTTGAACATTCTTACACACACTTACGCAACGTCTGCAAAGAATGCATTTATTTGGATCTCTTACAATAGAAGGTGAGAGGTCATCTATTGGGAAATTTGATGACTGTCCTTCAAACCTTATATCATTAATATTCAATTCCTCAGCAAGAGTTTGTAATTCACAATTCTTACTTCTAACACAGGTTAAACATTTTTTGTCATGATTAGAAAGAATTAATTCTAGTGTAACCTTTCTAGCTTCTCTGACACTTGGGCTCTGAGTATATATATCCAAACCTTCTGCTACTGGATATACACATGATGCTTGTAGGGCTCTTGCTCCCTTTATTTCTACCAAACACATTCTGCAAGCGCCTATTTCATTTATATCTTTTAGGAAGCAAAGTGTTGGTATTTTTATGTTAGCTTGCCTAGCTGCCTCTAAAATCGTTATGTCGTTTTCAACCTGCAATTTCTTGCCATCTATAGTAATATTAACTGTTGCCATTTTCGCACTCTCCTTCCTTATCTCTTTGAAATAGCTTTGAATGGACATTTTCCCATACAAGCACCACATTTTACACATTTAGCTTGATCTATAATGTAAGGCACTTTCTTTTCTCCACTGATACAGTTCGCAGGACACACCTTGGCACAAAGCCCACAGCTCTTGCATTTGCTTGCATCAATGGAATATTTCATCATTGATTTACAAACGCCTGCCGGACATTTCTTGTCATATACATGTGCTTCATACTCGTCTCTGAAGTACTTTAATGTACTAAGAACCGGGTTTGGAGCGGTCTGACCTAGTCCACACAATGCAGAAGCCTTGATGTTCTTTGCCAATAGCTCCAGCTTCTCAATATCTCCATCTTCACCCTTACCTTGAGTGATTCTTTCCAAAATCTCCAACATACGTTTAGTTCCAATTCTGCAGGGAGGACATTTACCACAAGACTCATCAACTGTGAATTCCAAAAAGAATCTAGCTATATCAACCATACAGTTGTCTTCATCCATAACAATAAGTCCACCAGAACCCATCATTGAACCAAGCGCAATTAGTGAATCATAATCTATTGGCGTGTCTAAATGACTGGTTGGAATACATCCGCCAGAAGGTCCACCTGTCTGAGCTGCTTTGAACTTCTTACCATTTGGAATACCTCCGCCTATGTCATAAACAACTTCTCTAAGAGTCGTACCCATTGGAACCTCAACAAGGCCGGTGTTGTTTATTTTCCCACCAAGAGCGAAAACTTTTGTTCCTTTGCTCTTTTCAGTTCCAATGCTAGAAAACCAATCAGCGCCCTTCAATATGATAACAGGTACATTAGCATATGTTTCAACATTATTTAATATTGTAGGTTTCTGCCACAGTCCTTTTACAGCAGGGAAAGGAGGTCTTGGTCTCGGTTCACCTCTGTGACCCTCAATTGATGTCATTAATGCAGTTTCCTCACCACATACAAATGCACCAGCTCCCAGTCTAATCTCCAAATTGAATTTAAACCCTGTCCCAAGAATATTATCTCCAAGTAATCCATATTCCTTAGCTTGATCTATTGCAATTTGTAGTCTCTTAACAGCTATTGGGTACTCTGCTCTCACATATATAAAGCCTTCTGTTGCACCAATTGCATAGCCGGCTATTGACATTGCTTCTAATAACGAATGAGGATCACCTTCTAGAACACTTCTGTCCATAAATGCTCCTGGATCACCTTCATCGGCATTACAGCACACATATTTCTGATCAGTCACCTGTTTAGCAGCAAATCCCCACTTAACACCAGTTGGGAAGCCACCGCCCCCTCTTCCTCTAAGACCTGACTTTTTCATTGTATCTATTACAGCCTCGGGAGTCATTTCAGTCAATACCTTTTCAAGTGCCTTATAACCATCAAATGCTATATATTCATCAATATTCTCTGGATTTATGCGCCCGCAGTTTCTTAAAACTATACGCATCTGTCTCTTAAAGAACTCTACACCCTCAAGTGATTTAGAAATATCTTCAGCTTCCTTTTCACCAGCGAGCAATCTCTTTACAATTCTACCCTTTAGCAAATGTTCTTCAACTATTTCTTTTACATCAGAAACCGAGACCCTGATATACATCGCACCTTCTGGGTAAACTACTACGATAGGGCCTTCTGCACAAAGACCAAAACAGCCTGTTTTTACTATTTTAACTTCATTGTCCAATTTATTGCTTGAGAGTAAAGTCTCCATCTCTTCCATTATCTTTAAAGAGCTAGATGAAGTACAACCTGTTCCTGCACAAACTAATACATGTGCTCTAAATAATTGCATATTTAAAAACCTCCTTACAATAATTTAAGAATATAAATCTATTATTTCTTTGCTTCTTCAGCTCCAATAGTCAGATCTAGGCATACTTTACCGTTCGCAATATGCTCTAAAACTACTCTAACAGCCTTTTCAGCAGTCATTTTTACATAAGTGACTCTACTTCCATCTTTCTCTATTATCTCAACTACTGGTTCAAGCCTACATGCACCAATGCAGCCAGTCATAGATACGGTAACATTTTGCAGATTTCTTTTACTTACCTCTTCCATTAATGCCTTCATAACTGGTCTAGCGCCTGCTGCAATACCACAAGTAGCCATTCCCACAACAACTCTAACGCCCTCAGCATTTGATCTTAGAGAAATCTGTTCAAGCGTTTTCTTTCTAATCTCATCTAATTCAGCCATCGACTTCATTAAGCACACCTCCAAAAATATTCTGTATACCCTCATCAATATACTCTTTCAACCATTGCAACACTGCAAATTCAGTAATATTAACGCCTTTAAGTGTTTTATTTATTTCTTCTGTGTCAAGTTTAAATTCACCCTTTATACTATCGAGCAGTAGAATAAATTGTATATTTGGATTTGCAGATATTATTGTAATCATAGTGTCGCCAATGCTGCCAATTGGGAGCCTATCTATATGATTAATTAAAAAAGCAGCAAATACTTTTGTTCCTATCTTTTGTTCTGAATAAATACTAAATTTCCCTTCACATTTTAACGCTGATTCTTTCAAAAGTGGTATCCCTAATCCTATCTTTCGGGTGGTTCTAGAAGTTGTAAACGGATCCTCAACCCTTGTCAAAAAATCATTATCCATTCCAATACCATTATCGGCAATCTCTAAAACCAGCTGTTTGTTTTCAGCCTTTTCACCCATATGAATCGTAATAACTGACGCATTGGCCTTTATAGAATTTTGAACTATGTCAAGAATGTGAAGTGATAAATCCCTCATATTTGCTCCAGTTAACTTTTATAAGTCTTTATATTTTTCAATAATACCGTCAACGTCATCGGCAACCAATCTGCCATAAACATCTTCATTTATCATAATTACTGGGGCCAAGCCACATGCTCCTATACATCTACATGCATCAAGTGAAAATTTTCCATCCTCAGTACATTGGCCAACATCAATGCCCAACCTTTCCTTGAATCTATCAAGGATTGCACTCGAGCCCTTAACATAGCAAGCAGTACCTAAACAAACATTAACTTTAAAGCGACCTTTTGGCTTAAGTGAAAATTGAGTATAGAAAGTAACAACACCATAGATTTCAGCAAGCGGGACATTCAGCCCATCAGAAATCTTTTTTAAAATGTCCACTGGTAGATATCCAAATAATTCCTGAGATTCATGTAAAACAGGAATTAGAGCACCCCTTGTGTCTTTATATTTCTCAATAATCTTTTTGAGTTTCAAGTCGTTTTCATCCACGCAACCGCAACAGCACTTGTTTTCACTCATTACCAGACCTCCCTTTAGCAAGTTGTGTTAATATATTCACAATATTCGCTATTATTATAACAAATTACAGCAATATATTCAACTAGATTGTTAAATTTTTAATTATTATGGATATGGAATAAATTATGGCATTATTAGAAGAAATAAAAAAAACTATAGGCTATTTAAGTCTATAGTTTTTTTGAGGTTTCTTATTCTTCGAAATCGAAGTCTTCTTCCATTCTGGATTTAAATTCTTCAAATACATTGTTTAATTCATCATCATCATCAACAGTTATAAAAGAATCTTCGCCATCTTCGTTATGGTCAACCTTAAGAATCACAACTTCGTCAGCCTCTTCATTCTCTTCTTCATCCATTGGAAGTAATATAACATATTCATTTCCATTTAATTCTACTGTGTCTAGATGCTCAAACTCAACTTCTTCACCATCTTCACCTATTAAAACAATAATATCTTCTTTTTCATCTTCACTCATATTTATTTCCTCCTAGTACAATCTCAGTGTTTATGATTCAAACATAATGCTTCAAATAGTATTGAATATTACTAGAAAAGCCATTTGAATATACTCTTTTATAATAACACAATTGTTCCTGATTTCCAATATTAAGTTTTATTAATATTGGCTTGCCTATCTAAATATCCTTGAAGAATAAAAACTGCTGACATCGTGTCCACAATATTTTTCTTTTTTGATGCCTTTACCCCAAGTTCATTCATTGCCCTATGTGCAGATACCGTTGTAAGTCTTTCATCCCACTTAATAATGTTAAATTCACCAAACGCTAAAAGTTTTTTAATAAATTCCTCTGTTCGTTCAGTTCTTGGACCCTGAGTACCATTCATGTTCAGTGGATATCCAATAACAATTTCTGTAACCGCATATTGATTTATAATTTCCATTATGCGTAATATAGCCTTTTTCATTCCGTCCTTGCTTTTTACTGTTTCAAGCCCTTGCGCTGTCCAGCCCATAGGATCACTAACGGCAACTCCTATTCTCGAGTCTCCATAGTCTATACCCAAAATTCGCATCTATTCCCTCCATTAAGGAATAAGTAAATAATAACTAAATTAATAGGCACTCTCTTCTAAGGAGAATGCCCATAGTTTCCAAAATACTTATTCCGAAGCGTTATTGTTACTCTCAAGGTAGAATTTTAAAACTTCCTCCAGCAATTCATCACGTTCAAGTCTTCTAATAATACTTCTCGCATTTTTATAATTTGTGATGTAAGTAGGATCTCCAGACAAGATATATCCAACCATTTGGTTAATTGGATTATAACCCTTTTCTTTCAGTGCTTGATACACAGAAACTAAGATCTCTTTTGCTTGATTGTCCTTTTCCTTTTCCACTTTAAACATCATAGTCTCATTAATGCCCATTTATATCACCTTTCTAGCATGGCTGTTATGTTATAAACCTATTTTTGATTCTCATAAACTGAAACACTATATACTAATACTAATACATACTTTTATCTTTTGCAACAATTTTACTTTTGACTATAAAATATTTCCTTCAAATAACCCACTTGTAATTTTTTCAAGTTTAGTAGATTTTATGTTTCCTTTTAGCTCGTTACCGCCTTTTGACATTACTCTCATGTAATTTTTAGTTAAACCTTCAATATATTCCTTTTTCCCATGCATCTCCTGTTCGTAAAGAACTTCCATTTCCTTACCAATATAGTTCTGGAAATATTGACTTTCAAGACTGTCAGATAGGTCTAGCATCAGTCGGCTCCTTTTCTCCTTCTCCTGCGGACTTATCTGATTTTCAAATGCAGCAGCAGGTGTTCCCTTTCTTGGGGAATACTTAAAAACGTGTATTTTAGAAAATCCTATCTCTTGTGCAAAATTCAACGAGGTCTTGAAGTCTTCCTCTGTCTCCCCAGGAAATCCCACCATAATATCTGTAGTAACGGCTACATCTGGAATTTTCTTTTTCAAGAGTGCTACACTATTTCTGTAATCATCTGTTGTGTATTTTCTATTCATTGCTCTTAGTGTTTTGTTACATCCACTCTGCAATGACAAATGGTAATGTGGGCATAGCTTTGGCATCTTGGCAGCAGCGCTAACAAATTCCTCTGAAATTGTGGTGGGTTCTATTGAGCCAAGCCTTATTCTTTTGATCTCTTCAATCATGTTTAGTCTTTGTATGATATCAAGTAGATTTGTGCTTTTTAGGTCTCTTCCGTATGAAGCAAGATGAATCCCGGTCAGAACAATTTCCAAAAATCCGTTTTGAGAAAGCCCCTTTACCTCTTCAATTATATCCTCTGGTTTTCTGCTCCTTATAGGACCCCTAGCGTAAGGTATTATACAGTATGAGCAAAACTGGCTGCAGCCTTCCTGAATTTTCAAGTAAGCTCTGGTTCGTTCCTTATAAGTGGTTACCTTGAGCTCTTCAAAGTCTCTTGTGGACATAATATTATCTACAGCATTTATTCTGCACTCACCTGCTTCAATTCTTGATATATATTCTATAATTTTTTTTCTGTCTTTAGTTCCTATTACCAAATCAACTTCTGGTAGCTTCATCACATCTTCAGAAGCTGTCTGTGCATAACAACCCATAACTGCAACTATAGAATTTGGGTTATTCTTTTTTGCCTTTCTGATAGCCTGTCTTGATTTTCTATCACTTAAGTTTGTAACAGTACATGTATTAATAATATAAACATCTGAACTCTGTTCAAAGGGTACTACATCATATCCCTTTTGTTCAAAAAGTGAAGAAATAGCTTCTGATTCATATTGATTTACCTTGCAACCCAACGTATAAAATGCAACTGTTTTCATAATTATATCTTTATTCCTCATTTTCATTATGTTTTTTATTTATTATATCCTAGTAGATAGATTGTTCAAAGGCTAATAAATTAATATTAAATTATATTATTGAATGAAAACGAAGCTAAAAGTTTGTTAGATATGCACAACGTTTTCCTAAACGCCTTATTTATATGGCTTTCATGGCATTATTCCATTATATAATTTACTTTTGACATAAACATCTTCATTGACTAATATATAAAAAGAAGTTAATATTAAATTATAAATTTACAAATTTTGATTTTAACCTTTTATAAGGAGGATGGATAATATGAAAGCATTTGATATTTCTTTAAAGTCTATCAATGATGTAAAGGATTTCGTTAATATTGTTAACAGGTATGACTTTGATGTTGATTTGTCATCAGGACGTTACATAGTTGATGCAAAATCAATAATGGGCATTTTTAGTCTTGATTTAAGCAAACCTATCAGAGTTGAGCTTCAGATTGAAGATTGTGGAAACTTCTGTGAGGAAATTAAACGTTTTGTAGTTTAATTTCATTCGGATTAATTACTGAATATGAAGAGTTATTATAACGCACTAGCATAAAAGCGAGGGATTTTACCACTCGCTTTTTGTTTGTCCATATTTTAGCTAAAAGTCTATAGGATAGTTATTCTCTGTATAAACCCTATATCCATTTCGCAATAGTATTTCAGCTGTAACTCCGTTCCCTTCAATTAGTTTTCTACTAAAGGTACCATCGTATATCTCCCCACTGCCACATGATGGACTTTTTGATTTTAAAATAGCGATGCCGATATTAAATAGTTGAGCAACCTTCAGTGTTTCAGTAGCCCCATTTAAAAAATTGCAAGTGTGGTCATTTCCTTGTATATCTACTATTCTTGCAATTCCAGATAGTATATCGGCACCCGTTGCATTTGTAGCAATTTCACAAGGATTTCGGGGTGTTGAGCAACCACCCATCTGTTCAGGGCACACTAGGATTGCCTTTCCATTCTCCACTAACTTGGCAATTTTTTCATTGTAACAGCTTTCACCATTATATTTACATTTTAGCCCTACAAGGCATGAACTCACCATTATCATTTTTTTGCCTAATCCTTCTTTTTTCTCTTTCCTTTTCCAGTGATCTTGTCCAGTACATTTTTGTCGATAACTTTACCTTTTTTTCGAGGTCTCTTAGCTGAACTATTGTTACCTGTATTTGATGCTTTATCACTATTAACAAAGGGTTTTCGTTTTCCGAATGATGCCGTTGTTTTTTTAGGCTTAAAGAATACAGCTTTATCCCCTGTAGCCTCACCAGAATTTCTGAGCCCATTTTCTTCCTTTGACTCAGCTAATACAAACTCAATCTTCTTTGTAGGGATGTCTGCCTTGGCAAGTATAACCTTTACTACATCGCCTATTCTATAAGTTTTATGTGTGCGTTCACCAATGAGGCAGAAATGACGCTCATCATAATTGTAATAGTCATCCTCCATACTGCTCATTCTAACAAGCCCTTCAATTGTATTCTCCATTTCAATGAACATACCAAAAGAGGTAACGTTAGAAATGATACCCTCAAATATCTCGCCCTCATGAGCCTTCATGTATTCAACCTTCTTGAGGTCTTCACTTTGTCTTTCGGCCTCATCGGCCATTCTTTCACGCTCAGAGCATTGCTTTGCTATTTCAGGTAAAAGGCCTTCTAACTGACTAATCTTCTGCTCACTCATTCCACCTTTTAAATATAACTTCATTATTCTGTGAATAATTAAATCTGGATATCTCCTGATAGGTGAAGTAAAGTGACAGTAGTATTTAGCTGCCAATCCAAAATGCCCTGCATTCTCATTGCTATATTTTGCCTTTTGTAATGACCTTAGCATGACTGTACTAATAATTCTTTCATGGTTTGTTCCTTTTACCTTCTCCAATAAGTCCTGTAAGGCTCTAGGATGAATTTTATTAGCACCTTTTAGACTATACCCTAGATTGTAAACGAACTCGCTTAAAATAGCGATTTTTTCCTCATCCGGGTCTTCATGTATCCTATAAACAAAAGGTGTATTTGTCCAGAAAAAATGTTCTGCCACTGTTTCATTACATATCAGCATAAACTCTTCTATAATCTGATTTGCGATGGTAATCTCATACTTCTTGACCTCTATTGGTTTACCCTTCTCATCAAGAATTATCTTAGCCTCATCGAAGTCAAAGTCTATTGCACCTCTCTGAAATCTTTTCTTCCTCAAAATAAGTGCAAGCTCATGCATTATGTTAAAATCAGGAACAACGTGTTTATATCTTTGAGTGAGCTCATCATCCTTATCTACCAATATTTTATATACGTTTGTATATGTCATTCTTTCATCTATATTTATTACGCTTTCAAAAATTTCATGGTTATGAATCCTACCGCTTTTGTCAATTTCCATCATAACTGTAAAGCTTAGTCTATCCACCTGTGGATTTAAACTGCAAATACCATTTGAAAGCTTTCTAGGCAGCATAGGTATTACCCTGTCAACCAAATAAACACTGGTTCCCCTGTTCAAAGCCTCCATATCAAGTGGAGAATTTTCTGTTACATAGTAAGTTACATCTGCAATATGGACTCCAAGCCTGTAATTTCCGTTTTCAAGCACTTCAATAGACACCGCATCATCTAAGTCCTTAGCGTCCTCTCCATCTATCGTAACCATTCGTAGGCTTCTCAAATCCCGTCTTCCCTTTATCATAGCGTCAGTAACGGAATCGCCTACATTATCAACTTGTCTATCTACCTCTTCAGGAAATTTCTCTTCCAAATTATAAGATTTTATAATGGATAGTATATCTGTTCCTGGCTCGTTGATATCTCCAATTATTTCTATTACCTTGCCCTCTGCATTTCTTCTCTGCTCTGGGTATTTGACAATTTGCACGACTACCTTTTGACCTTTTTTTGCACCACCAAACTCACTCTTTGGTACAAAAATATCTCCAGATATTCTTTTATTATCAGGCACTACAAAACCAAAGCTCACACTTTTTTCAAATGTTCCTACCAGATTAACATTAGCTCTTTTGAGTATTCTTAATACTTCTCCTTCCATCTTCTTATCAGAAGGGCTTTTCCTGTTTACCCGAGCTACAACCCTGTCATTGTGCATAGCTCCGTTAATGCTATCTGCAGAAATAAATACATCCTCCGCATTCTCATCATCAGGAATGACAAAGGCAAACCCTCTCTCATGTGCCTGAATTCTGCCAACAACTAAGTTAAGCCTTGCTGGAATCCCATATCTATTTCCGTGTGATTTAAAAATCTTACCCTCTTCTTCAAGACCTGCTATAACTTGATTGAAGGATTCAATATCAGTAGCCGGTACATCAAGTATCATAATAAGTTCTTTAAGTAAAAGAGGTTTATATATTTCCTGTTTCATAAATGCCACTATTCGTTCTTTTCTTTCTTCTAATTCTTCCATTTATTTTTATCTACCTTTCAATGCTTATAACTTTATTTTTACATATTTTTTTTAATGTATATCAAAATCTTTACTATATATAATAACCGTATCTTCATCTTTAATTCTTAGAGATGTTCATTTCTAACTTTTTTAAACCCTAAGACTACCATTTTATTGTAATCTAACTAATTTATATTTATTTGAAGTAATAAATGTTAATAACAAAAAGCCCAAGTGCACATTAAGTACGCCTGGGCCCACATTTCCAAATACTCACCATATTATACTGTGTACTTTATTAATAAGAAAAGAGCAACTGAAGTAATAAGGAATGCAAATGCAGCAAACGCTGTATATTTTCCGAGTAATGCATCGATAGTACGTCCCTTATTCTTTCCAAAGAATGTCTCAGCTCCACCTGCAATTGAGCCAGACAAACCAGCTTGTTTTCCAGACTGAAGTAATACAATTACTATAAGCGAAATAGCGATAATAATGTGTATTATATTAACAATCCATTTTGCAACTAACAATTAAAACACCTCCTAAAATAGACAAGTAAAATTCTAACATAAAAATAAGTAAAAAACAAGTCCAAAGATTTTCTACTACATTTAATTATATTAGAAAAACTTACAATTTCAGTTCTGTACATATATATGCTTTTTCGCTTGTGCTCAAAGGTTAAACCATGCTTTTAGTCCAGGATATACTGCAACCTCTCCAAGCTCTTCTTCTATTCTAAGTAATTGATTGTACTTAGCCACTCTATCTGTTCTAGAAGGTGCTCCAGTCTTGATTTGTCCTGAGTTAGTAGCTACCGCAATATCAGCTATAGTGGCATCCTCAGTTTCACCTGATCTGTGAGATGTAACAGCAGTATACCCTGCTCTATTTGCCATTTGAATAGCATCTAATGTTTCAGTGAGAGTTCCGATCTGATTTACCTTTATTAGGATGGAGTTTGCAACTCCCATTTTTATTCCCTTTTCAAGTCTTCTTGTATTTGTTACAAATAAATCATCGCCCACTAGCTGAATCTTTTTCCCGAGCTTTTCGGTTAGCAGCTTCCAGCCTTCCCAATCATCTTCAGATACTCCATCTTCAAGCGAAATAATAGGGTATTTATTTGCTAAATCAACCCAGTATTCCACCATCTCTTCTTTTGTCTTTCTAATGTTTGACTTCCAGAATAAATAACTTCCGTCCTCTTGGTACATTTCTGTTGCAGCAGCATCTATAGCTATTCTGAAATCATCACCCGGTTTGTAGCCAGCCTTTATAATGGCTTCTAAAATAATTTGTATTGCCTGCTCGTCTGTTTCGAGGTTTGGAGCAAATCCACCTTCATCTCCAACAGCTGTGCTTAAGCCTTTGCTGGTTAATACCTTTTTGAGATTGTGAAATACCTCTGCACACATTCTAAGAGCTTCTTTAAAGCTCTCTGCACCAACAGGCATAATCATGAATTCCTGTATGTTTACGCTATTATCGGCGTGCTTGCCTCCGTTTATTATGTTCATCATAGGAACTGGCAATGTCTTGGCATTCACTCCACCAATGTATTGATATAACCCCAGCCCTAACGCCTCAGCGGCTGCCTTCGCAACTGCAAGGGAAACTCCAAGAATTGCATTTGCACCAAGTCTTTCCTTATTTGGTGTGCCATCTAGTTCTATCATAAGCCTATCTACAGCAACCTGGTCGAATAAATTCATACCTTCTACTTCTGGCGCAATAATATTGTTTACATTACCAACTGCCGTTTCAACACCCTTGCCCATGTATCTGTCACTATTTTCATCTCTTAATTCTATTGCTTCATAAGCGCCTGTTGATGCACCCGATGGCACTGAAGCTCGTCCTACAAAACCACCCTCAGCAATGACTTCAACCTCAACAGTCGGATTTCCTCTAGAATCAAGTATTTCTCTTGCAAAAACACTTTCAATTGGTATATATTGTTTCATACTAGTTCTCCCTTCAAGGTAGTTATTCATATTTAGAATAACATTGTAATAATAATTTTGTAAATATTTCCCTAATAATTCTCTTTTAACTTAACCAATATTTATTATATGTATTCTAATAAAAAACATACTAAAGCATTTAAAGTTATAAAATTAGTTTAAAATCACTTATATTTATACCCTTCCGAAAAATATACAAACAAAGGAATATCATAATTGGTTTTTCAAAATATTTTTGAGAATTATATATGAAACATTAAATATTTGTTCTAAAAAGCTTATTTACCGTTGCTCTTCATCCATTGAAGTATCAACTCATCAAGCCTATTGTTGATTTCAATTAAACAAGGCTCATCATTTATACCATTTTTCTCAATGCAACTGTACAATTGTTCTCTGACTTCCTGAATCTCATGAATTAGTTTTTTATTTTCATTTTTCATTTTAATTCCTCAATGTATATAATATACTTTTCTGCCAATATACGTACATTATATCGCACACCTTATTCTTTTTCAACAAAATATACGAATATTTCGTTCGTTATTTCAAATATTTTAGGGCAAAATGATATAGTAATATTTTAGGAGGCAGTGATATGGGATTTGGTGACCGTTTAAAAGAATTAAGAGAAGAAAAAGGAATAACGCAGAAGAATTTAGGCAAAGCGATAAATATATCTGATAGGGTAATTGGCTACTATGAAGCAAATGACAGGTTTCCCAAGGATGAAAACATTTTAAAAATGATTGCCGACTATTTTGATGTTTCAGTTGATTACCTTCTAGAACGTACAAACCTTCGCAAACCCAAAGGTGAAATTGTAGCCGAATCAAACGCATCATATAATCTGGATCTTGAAGACCTTCCTGAAGAAGCCCTCAAGAAGGTGGAAGAATATATAGAATTGATCAGATTAAAATACTACCCTAACAGCAAAAGCAAGCGGCGAACAAATTAAATATTACATTTATACAAAGAAGCTCTCAGATATTTTTCTGAGAGCTTTTAAATAAGTTATTTTATATTTTTAAAAACCACCTTGTCTAAAAGCTCAAACAAGGTGGTTATATGTTTCTTACATATTTATTTCTGTAGCAAGGAAGCTCCTGTCATTTCAGCTGGCTTCGCTAAACCCATAATATCCAAAATAGTTGGTGTCAAATCTGCTAGCTTTCCATCTTTTAGCTTAGCATCGCCCAAGCCTATTCCAATTAATGGTACCACGTTAGTGGTATGTGCTGTAAAAGGTCCACCATTTTCGTAATCTATCATTTGCTCTGCATTACCATGGTCAGCAGTGATAAGTACCACTCCACCTTGCGCAGTAACAGCAGCTACGATCTTGCCTACACACTCATCCACAGTTTCAACTGCTTCTTTTGCTGCTTCAAACACTCCTGTATGTCCAACCATATCACAGTTTGCGAAATTTAATATAATTACGTCATACTGCTTTGAGTTTATTCTCTTTACAGCCTCTTCTGCAACTTCATATGCACTCATTTCTGGCTTTAGGTCGTAGGTTGCTACCCTTGGTGAAGGAATAAGAGCCCTGTCTTCACCCTCGTACTGAGCTTCAACACCGCCATTAAAGAAGAAGGTTACATGTGCATACTTCTCGGTTTCAGCGATTCTTAGCTGTCTGTAGCCAAGCTTGCTGATGTATTCTCCAAAAGTGTTTTCCAAAGACTGTGGCTTGAAAGCAACCGATACATTTGGCATTGTCTTGTCATACTGTGTAATGCAGACATAATGTAGTGGAAAGAAGCCGTTTGCTCTTTCAAAACCCTTGAATTCAGGATCTACAAAGGTTCTCGTTATCTCTCTTGCTCTGTCTGGTCTAAAGTTAAAGAAAATAACTGAGTCATTTTCTCTAATTGTTGCTACGGGCTTGCCATTTTCAACAATTGCAGTAGGCTTTACAAACTCATCATACTCTTTACGTTCAAACGAAGCTTCAATAGCTTGGGCAGCTGAGTTCGCGGTCAAGCCTTTCCCAAGAGCCATGACATCGTAAGCAAGCTGTACTCTTTCCCAACGATTGTCTCTGTCCATAGCATAATATCTGCCCATTACAGTTGCAATTTTTCCAACTCCAATTTCAATAAGCTTTGCTTCTAGTTCTTCTGTATAACCCTTTGAGCTATCAGGTGGAACATCTCTTCCATCAAAAAAGCAATGAATAAAAACATCTTTAAAGCCATTTCTCTTTGCCATTTCAACCAATGCATACAAGTGAGTATTATGGCTATGTACTCCGCCATCAGACAAAAGTCCAAATAAATGAAGCTTTGAATTATTTGCTTTACAGTTTTCTATAGCCTTTAGGAATTCCTCTTTTTCAAAGAAATCACCGTCTTTAACAAATTTGGTTATTCTTGTTAATTCCTGATAAACTACTCTACCTGCCCCAATATTAGTGTGACCCACTTCAGAGTTTCCCATCTGACCATCAGGAAGTCCTACATCGATGCCACTGGTACGAACTATTGTGTTAGGGAACTTTGCCAAGTAGCTATCTATGTTTGGTTTGTATGCTGCTTTTATAGCATTTCCCTCTACCTTGGGATTGTTTCCATAACCGTCTAATATCATTAAAGTTACTAGTTTCTTTTCCATATAGTTTTCCCCCTACATAATTTGTTATATAACTTGACCCTCCAGTATCCACCAGAGGGTCAGAAAAGTCACCTTATAAACAGAGCTTACTTTCAAAAATAATCGGCATTTAAGCCTTTGCTATTACTGTGAAATCATCTACTTTAAGGCTTGCTCCACCAACTAGACCGCCATCTATATCTGACATAGCAAATATTTCAGCAGCATTTTTAGCATTTACACTTCCGCCGTACTGGATTCTATTGTAGTTGGAAACGTCTTCACCATAAAGCTCTTTTACCGTATTTCTGATAATTGCACAAACCTCATTTGCTTGCTCATTTGTAGCAGTTTTACCTGTACCAATAGCCCAAATTGGTTCGTATGCAATTACAGCCTTTTTAACTTGCTCAGCAGAAAGACCAAGTAGTGCAACCTTTATCTGATATCTAACATGGTCAGCAGTGACGCCCTGTTCTCTTTGTGCTAATGTTTCGCCACAGCAAATAATAGGAGTCATTCCATATTTGAATACTGCATGAGCCTTTAGGTTAACTGTCTCATTTGTTTCTCCGAAGTACTCTCTTCTCTCTGAGTGTCCGATTATTACATAGTCAACACCTAGATCTGCAAGCATTGGACCAGAAACCTCACCAGTAAATGCTCCTTTTTCTTCCCAGTGCATATTCTGTGCTGCAATCTTTACATTTGAACCCTTTGCAGCTGCAACAGCACCTGGTAAGCATATATATGGAACACCAACTACTACTTCTGATTCGGTGTCTACTACGTTAGCTTTTAATGCATTTACGAATTCTACAGCCTCTGTTGCAGTTTTGTTCATCTTCCAGTTACCTGCTGCAATAGTCTTTCTTGGATTCTTGTCCATAAGAACTGCTATGCCCGGTAAAATTTTTCCTTCTAAGAATTCCAATGAAGCCCCACCTCCTGTTGAAATATGAGTAATCTTATCAGCATATCCTAATTGCTCAACTGCTGCCGCTGAATCTCCACCACCAACTATTGAAAGTGCACCTGATTCTGCAACTGCCTTTGCAATTTCCTTTGTGCCTGTTGCAAAATTAGGGAATTCAAATACTCCCATTGGTCCATTCCAGATAATTGTCTTTGCTTTCTTAATTTCCTTTGAGAACTTTTCAATAGTAAGAGATCCAATATCCATTCCCATCCAGCCATCAGGCATTGCATCTGATGGAACATATTTTATTTCAGTATCATTCTTAAATTCCTGCGCAACCATGCTGCCTATAGGAAGCATTAGATTTACACCTTTTGCTTCTGCTTTTTCCATCAGGCTCTTTGCCAATTCAACCTTATCAAGTTCACAGATTGAATTTCCGATGTGATATCCCTTAGCCTTTAAGAAAGTATAAGCCATACCACCACCAACTATTAATGTATCAACCTTCTCTAGCAATTTTTCAATAACAGCAATTTTATCAGAAACCTTTGCTCCACCTAAGATAGCAACAAAAGGTCTAGCTGGGTTTGCAAGTGCCTTACCCATGAATTCAATTTCTTTCTTTATGAGAAATCCGCAAACTGCAGGCAAATAGTCAGCAAGTCCAGCAGTAGAAGCATGGGCTCTATGAGCTGTACCAAATGCATCATTTACGAATATTTCAGCTAAACTTGCAAGTTCTTTTGCAAATGCAGGATCGTTTTTAGTTTCTTCCTTGTGAAATCTAACGTTTTCAAGCATAAGTACTTCGCCAGACTTTAATGCAGCAGCTTTTGCTTTTGCATCTTCCCCGATTACATCCTTTGCCATGATAACCTCTTTGCCAAGAAGTTCGCCTAATCTAACAGCTGTGGGCTTCATGCTAAATTTATCTTCAAATCCATCCTTTGGTCTTCCTAAATGTGATACAAGGATAATTTTTGCTCCCTTAGCAATAAGGTACTTAATTGTTGGAAGTGCTCCAACTATTCTCTTGTCATCAGTGATTGTCCCATTTGCGTCCAACGGTACATTAAAGTCAACTCTTACTATTACCTTTTTGTCAGCAACGTCAATGTCTTCAATTGTTTTTTTATTCATCATGCCCATAACTTCACGCTCCTATATATTTTAATTTAAATGAGTTTAATTTTAGGAAAATGCTTGTAATATTTGTATATTATCCACTTTTCCAACTAAATAACCAAAGTAATTTTACCTCTTTTTATCATTTATTTCAATACATTGTTAGTAAATTAACGAATATTATATAAAAATAACATATAAAATAGTAAATAATTAATATCTTTATCCTTCTATTACTACATTATAGACATTTTCATAGCTATTAATTTCCCGTTTAATATACTATAATTTAGAGTGATAGTCGTAGCGCCACTCATCCCTCACTTATAGAAGTGGAGGCATTGGCTACGGTAGACATCGGATAAACATACGTTTTAAAAGGAGTTCAATAAATGAAAATTCAGAAACCCAAAATCCCACTAAATCTAACAGAAGCAGAAAACATTAATGATATAGTTCAGGAACAACTGAGCATAGGTTATGATATCGAAAACTATTATTTTAAGAATAGTTCTTTAGATAATTTATCTGCTGTTGCAGTTGTTTTTTATAAGTGCATTTTTGAAAAATGTAAGTTTGAAAAATGTGATATTCAAAGCTTTATATTTGAGGATGTCATTTTTAGAGATTGTGATTTATCAAATATGAATTTTGACCAAGCCGCCTTTAGTAGTGTTGAGTTTACAAATTGTAAACTGACTGGTATTATTTTGTCTAAAGTAAAGCTCTATGATGTGTCAATTGTTGAATGCAGCATGCGATATTCCAGTTTTTCTAATGCAGATATTACACGAGTTTTAATAGAAAAATCCAACCTTTCAAATAGCTATATGTGGGAAGCCAAGCAAAAGGATTTACAATTTTCGGACTGTAATTTAACCTCTGTTGAGTTTGCCGGTACCCTATTAAAAGGTATTGATTTTACTACCTGTGATATTGATGGCATTCTTATTAGAGGTCCTGAGTTAAAAGGGATGATTGTGACCGAATATCAAGCTGTAGCGCTATCAAAATTGCTAGGTTTAATTATTAAATAAATATTTAAGGCTGTCAGCAATAGCTACTGACAGCCTTAAATATTTAGAATTTTCTAACATTGTCTATTGATATTTTTATACTTTCAAATGGATCTATATAAATGTCATCCTGCTCGATAACAACCCACTTAAACTCAGCCTCTTTGCTGATATTATATAGTCCGGCGCAATTAATACGTCCAGTTCCCACTTCAGTCATTTTCTTTTCGTTTTTATCCATGTCCTTTAAGTGTACAGTTTTTATGCGGTTAAGATTATTTTTCAAGTATACTTCTGGGTCTATATCAGCATACGTAACCCAATAGCAATCTAGCTCAAGAGATACATTTTGAGAAGAAGTGTTTTTGAGTATTATATCCTCAGCCATCTCACCATTAAATTTAGGTTCAAATTCATGTCCATGATTGTGATACATTAATTTGAATCCGTTACTACGTAATTTTTCTCCAGACTTTTCTAATATCTCACAAAGTCTTAGCCACCCGTCCTTATCCTCTGCATCATAGTGTGCCAAACTTACATACTCGCTTTCTAATATAGTGTTGTAGCGTAAAAGTCCATCTAAGTCCTTCTTCAACACGTCAATATTTGTATGCGTACCCATTGACTTTAAGCTATAGTTATTAAGCATTTGTTTCATTTTGTTAGCTTCAATGTCAAAGAAAGAGTAAAATTCAACCCCATCATAACCAGCATTTGATACTGCCTTTAATACATTTTCAAAGTTCTCATCACACTTCTGACGAAGTGAATAAAGCTGCAAACCTATATCAATTTTCATATTTTTTATTCTCCTCAAATAATTTTATGCCCACCACATGCCTGTCGGCTTTTCTTCAAATATCATTACATTTTTAAGGAACGCAACTGCCTTTTCCAGACCTTCTTCAGAAGTCATTAGGCTATCTTCATGTTCAATGGACATAACATAATCATACCCTACCAATCTGAGCTCGCTGCAAATATCTCTCCAAACTTCTTCTCCATGCCCATATCCAACTGTTCTAAATAGCCATGACCTTTGAGCCTCATTAGTAAAATGTTTGGTATCCAAAACACCATTTTTATTAGTATTATATAAATCAATCTTGGTGTCCTTCGCATGGAAATGATATATTGCACCCTTTAGCTCTCTAATTGCTGCTACAGGATCCATTCCCTGCCAGAATAAGTGTGATGGGTCAACGTTAGCGCCAATGGTCTCCCCTACTGCTGCTCTAAGTTTGAGTACTGTCTCTGGATTGTATACACAAAAGCCAGGGTGCATTTCAAGTGCTATCTTATCAACACCATATTTCTTTGAAATCTCTGAAGTTTTTTTCCAATATGGAATTAAGACCTCGTTCCACTGCCATTTCAATATTTCTTGAAAATCGTCTGGCCATGGACAGGTAACCCAATTTGGGTACTTAGAATTCTCACTATCACCTGGGCAACCAGAGAAGGTTACTACTCTATCAATGCCAAGTTCACCGGCTAACTGAACTGTTGCTTCATAGTCATTATGAAACTTTAGTGCAAGCTCCTTTTGTGGATGAACTGGATTGCCATGAACAGAAAGCGCACTCAAGGTCATTTCATATTTCTCCAATGTATCCTTGAAATCCTTTATCAAGCTCTTGTCCTTTATTAACTTTATCGCATCACAATGGGCTGTTCCTGGATATCCGCCACAGCCTATTTCTACAGTGTGAACGCCTATACTGCTCAAATATTTCATTGAATCATCAAGACTGCGGTCTGCTAGTAAAGCTGTAAAAACACCTAACTTCATATTACATCCATCCCTTTCGTTTCGCTCAATGCATAAAACGTAATTAAACCATTGTCTTTGAGCTCATTTTGATTTTGCTATATAGCATTTAAGTCATATAGCAGTTTTGTTCCTCATGTCATTTATGATGTATGGTTGTGTATTTTTGTAATTGGGCTCTGCCATTTCGGTTAAAAATAAACTGGCTTACCTGTTTTAGCAGATTCATATATTGCCTCAAGAATTTGAGTTACTACAAGTGCTTGCTCTGGTTTAACAGTTAACTCTCCCTTACCCAAAACGGCGTTAATAAATATTAACTGTTCAATAACTTCCGGCTTTGCGCTTGTGCCCTCAAAGAATGCCACGCTCCCCGCCTTTATATTAGGTGTTGTTATATATTCAAGACCATTCTTGACCCCATTAATCCTAAGTCCATCAAGCATATCTGCACCTGCTTTTGTACCAGAAAGTATGGTAGCAGCCTCAAGGTTTTCCAACGAATTAAGTGCCCAGCTAGATTCAATTATAACTGTTGCACCATTTTCCATTACAACAAAACCAAATGCGCTATCTTCTACTGTAAACTCTTCGCACTTCCAATCTCCCCATGCATTAGCTGTATTTTTCTGATCGTTTAGCTTATGATATGTTGTTCCAACTGCATATTTTGGTTTATAGTTATCCATCATCCAAAGTGTTAAGTCTAAAGCGTGTGTGCCAATATCTATGAGTGGTCCTCCACCTTGTTCGTACTCATTTAAGAATACTCCCCATGTTGGCACTGCTCTTCTCCTAATAGCTCTTGCTTTGGCAAAATAAATATCACCTAGTACTCCATTTTTGCATTCTTCTTTTAAGTATGTCGAATCTGCGCGATAACGATTCTGATAGCCTATAGTTAATATTTTATTATTAGCTTTTGCAGCATCCACCATTTTCTGTGCTTCAATAGTATTAATAGCCATAGGTTTTTCGCACATAACATGTTTTCCTGCATTTAAAGCCGCAACAGATATTTCACTGTGTGTACGATTTGGTGTGCACACATATATAATATCAAGGCCGCTATCTTTTAAAAGTTCTTTATAATCAGTATAAGTTTTAGCATCCTCTGTTCCATATTCCTTTGCTGCTTTTGCTGCCTTTTCATTCACAATATCACAAAAGGCAACTAAATCAATAAGTCCAGCTTGTTTTATGCTTGGCATTTCTTTACCATTTGCAATACCACCACAACCAATAATACCTGCTTTTAATTTTCCCACAAACATTTCCCCCTTAATATAAGTACTTTATATTGACAATGATAAATGTTATTTGATAATATCGATAGTAAATAATCCTATATTTAAAGACAAAAACTGATGTTTTATAAATATTTATATTGAAGGTGAATAAATGAGTGCTTTTTTTGAAATCACAAGAGAGTTAGATAGTAAAATATATATATCCCAATCAAATAATAATGTCTGTGAACCACATTTTCATTCAAATATAGAACTTGTATATGTAATTAGTGGCAAAATTAATATTAATATAAATGGTCATATTAAGGTACTAACGAAAGATTGTATTTCTATAGCCAACAGCTATGATATTCACTCTTACCATTCAACAGAAAGCTCTAATATTATTCTTTTTATAATACCTGTTGAACTTGTAAACAGCTATACTGCTATGATTCGTTCAAAGGTCTTCTCTACATCATTTATAGAGGATTGTGAGAGTACTAGTCAAATATATTATGTTTTGGAACGACTTCTGGACTTAGAGCCTTCTGGAAATGAATTAATTAGCAAGGGATGCGCCTATTATATCTTGGGCATTTTATGTAACTGTATTGCGCTCGTTGATAAGCCTGCACTAAGCGGAACAGATTTAGCTAGAAAAATCCTTGTGTATCTAGAACAAAATTATCTTAATGTACTAAACATAGAAACTCTTGCAAAACATTTTGGCTATAACAAGGACTATCTATCTAAATTTTTCAATTCTTACTTAGGTTGTGGTTTTAATAGCTACATGAATGCTCTTCGCTCACGACATGCTGCTCAGCTGATTTCTAATGGCAAATCCGACCTGACAGACATAGCTTTCATGTCGGGATTTGCCAACTATCGCACCTTTAACAGAGCATTCCAACAGGCTTATGGAATGACACCGTCAGATTATAAGAAGAGTATAACAAGTTAGAGAAGCTACTTAATATCCCGTCTGTTAAATGAATCAAGTCCTACATAACCCATACATACTAAAAGAATGGCAACATAAATGAGTGAAAATGTAAGTGAATTATTCGTACCACTAGTCATTCCAAGTAAAGATTGCGATATTGAGTCATTTGTGAATATCTTTGCTGTAAAGTTCAAATTGTTAAAAGGTATAAATTTAATCCAATCACCTTTTACAAATTGCATTAGAATCGAGTTTGCAGTATTACCTACAAAATATACAGCAATGGATATTGCAACAGATGCAGCAGTATTTCTTGTTATTATTGAAAGCATTAGAGCCAGTGTCATGTAAACAATAACTACAATAAAATCAGTAAATAGCCTTGCAAGGTGATAAATATAGAAGTTAAGCTCATGTGCTACTCCGTTTGTTGCATATATATAAGAAGTACCTGAGCCAAATCCGAAGAAGATTCCATTTGCAATAATGGAAAATATATAAGCTATCAATGCAGCAAGGACACCTATTGTCAGTAGTGAAAGAAATTTTGCAATAAAGATTTTCCAGCGCTTTGTCGGAGAAATAATCAGAGACTTTATGGATCCAGTTGACATTTCACTTGAAATGCTTCCTCCTGCTAAAATCATTACCAATATAACAATCATAAATCTTCCTATGCTAAGCATTCCAGGCATTGCGATGGATTTTACATCCATACCCATATTATCAGTAGTAGTGTTATTAAGATTACTCTTTTCTAGCTTATATTCAGCAACTGCGATATCATTTTCTATCTTTATACGTAGTTCTGGGGTTAATGGTTTCGGACTTTGAGAATTCCCAGTATAATCAAGATCATATAGCAGTGAACGTTTACCATTTTCAATTTGATAAATGGAATTGTCTACATTTCCGTCCATATTTGCTACGCCATCTACCTCACCAGTCAAATTGTATTTCAATCTTAATTCATTCGACTCTAAATAAATCTTCTTTTCCTCTGAAGACGTGCTAGTATCACTATTAATATCAGTATTTAGAAGAGAAATGTATTCCTTAAAATCCTTGTTTTCAATAACGCTTTGAAGAGCAGCAACATCACTTTGCGCTTTTGAGAGTTGCGTTTTCTGCTCCTCGGTTAAATTAATCACTGGGATACTATTTAATTGACTTACTATTTCTTTATAACTGAAGAGCCTTTGGGTAGCTTGTGCACGAAAGCTATTGGAAGATAGTGTAATTTCCTTATCTTTTGCATACTGAAACATATCTACCTGATTCTGAAGGCTTCTTTCTTGTGCTTCAAGATTTTGAAGATCTACCCCTGTTGCTGAGCTCTTTTGCTTTTGAATTTCAGCTATCTGTGTTTTTACATCTTCTATCTGTCTATTCATATCTTCTTTTTGAAATTCGGTATTATTAGAATAATTGTTGTTATTTCTTGCGTTAGAGGAATCTTGATATTTCATCAACCCACCAAACCCAAAAATAATTGCAACCATAATGGCAAGAATTACTATGACGCTAGCTTTTTTTGAGATCTTAATCATTTCATTTGTATAAAGAGCAAATAATTTACGCAATGTGATTTCCTCCTCCTGTAATGTCCATAAATGCATCTTCAAGCGAGGTTTCTATTTTGTTTACTCCAGAGATTGCTACTCCTTGAGTGGCAAGCAATGTCGTTATTTCCGAAACCGCATCTCCTTCAACTTCAATATCGATATACTCTGCAGTTGAGTTTTTAATTAAAGCTCCATATTTTATGCTGAGAAGCTCTATTGCTTTTTCAATTGGCTTTACTTTAAAACGGTGTACAATGGTTCCAGTTGTTTGAGTGAGTAATTCCTTTACAGTTTTTACTCCTAAAATTTTACCATTATTAATAATAGCTACTCTGTCACACATAAGTTCCATTTCAGACATTAAATGACTTGATACAAAAACTGCTACATTTTCTTCATGTGCAAGCTTTTTTAGTATGTCACGTAGATCTCGTATTCCAGCAGGATCCAACCCATTTGTTGGTTCATCCAGAATTAACAGTTTTGGCTTATGTAGAATAGCCTGTGCTAGACCACAGCGTTGTTTCATACCAAGAGAATATTTTTTCATTTTTTCTTTTATGCGATTTTCCATACCAACTAAAGTAATAACCTCGTTAATTCTCTCTTTTGTAACGCCCTCATGCAGGCGAGCATACATCTGAAGGTTAGTTAGTCCACTTAAATCCTTATACATTTCCGGATTTTCAACTATTCCTCCAATATATGACATAGCTTTTTCGTAATCTTTCTTTACATTAAAATTATTTATATAAATATCTCCTGCATCGATTGATAAAAAACCCATTACCATTTTTATTGTTGTTGTCTTACCTGCACCATTGGGTCCTAAAAAACCAAATACCTCTCCTGCATAAACCTCAAAAGAAATATTGTCTATAATCTTTTTCTTACCAAACGATTTGCTTATATTCGAAAGTCTAAGTACTGTTTCCATTTATTCATTCAGTCCCTTCACTTTTTTATTTAGTTCTATTTATACATTTGTGATTCAATAGCACCTTGCTTCATGGGTTCTGGCAAGTCAGCATAAATTATTTTCCATTCTCCAGCATTTTTCTGTAAAGTAATTGTATCTGTTGTTTGAGTAGCAATACTTTCTCTCGGCGTACCAGGTAAAGAAATATTTGGACCATCTAATACTGAGTTTGTCAGTATGGTTACAGTCACTGTGTTACCCTCGAAAATAAAATTCTTATACTCTGCGATATCTTTTTTGTAGCTAAAAACAACACCTTCACCTTTTGCTTGACTTTCAAGATTTGCTTTATATCTTTCAATTTCATACTTATAGGTTTGCTCATTAGGTGTATAAAATGCTTTTAAAGCCTTGGTCATATCATCAATATATTTATCAAGCTCAGCTTGCGGAATTTCTGGATTTTCTTTCTTATATTTTTCTGGCAGTTGTTTGTAAATAATTGCTGTATCTATATATTGTTGACATACATCTTTAATTTTAGGCTTTGCTTCTGCTTGAGACATTGATTGAGCCATAAGATATATTGCAACTGCTATTAGTACTACTGACATTAATATCAATCCTCGGTTAATTTTTGATAAAAACTTCATTTACTTTCCCCCTTATTAACATTAGCTTCATCTTTTTTAAGCAATTCAATCATTATACGTTAAAAATCGTGAATAGTATTAGAATTTATGTAAACTTCCTGTATAAAATAGTTAAGTTTTCACTATTTATAAACAGAGTTCTTGGATTCAGGGGGAGTTTTTACTCCCTCTAAATCTTAGAAATCGTTGTCCAGGGTCATAGCGCCGCTTATCTCCCGCTTGCAGAAGCGGGAGTATTAGCGGCGGTAGACATCGGATAAATCTAATTACGGTTCTATTTTACCCTTAACGGCACACTAAGTATACAATTCACTTATTAATTCTCTAAAAAAAATAAAGCCTCAGATTACCTGCGACTTTATTTTACAGAATTTATTACATGAAATTTTCTACTTTTCATATCCATTTGGGTGCGTACTATGCCAATTCCATGCGGTTTCAATGATTTTATTCAAATCATTGTATTTTGGTTTCCAGCCCAATATGT
>DATCID010000193.1:0-22092 GCA_036507975.1 Ruminiclostridium sp. | reverse complement strand
TAAAAGGATTTGGGTTCCTATTCTTCTCTGATTATTATCGACAAGTAACTGCGTAAACTTAGGAACCGCCGTATACCGAACGGTACGTACGGTGGTGTGGAAGGTCGGCTACTCAATTAATGGGTAGCCTCCTATCCGATTGGCAGGCTCTCCATTTTTAATTTTATCAAGGATTTTCAGTAATTCTTCTTTGTGTGTCATTTGAGGGATATAGGTATATAAAGTACCATCCCTATTAATAATAAAAGTGGTTGGGAATCCTGTAATACCATAAGTTTGCGTCACAGAACCATCCTGATCCAATAAGACCTTCAAATTTAAATTATTGGATGAAATATAGTCTTTAACAATTTCGGGGGATTCCTGGGAATCAACTGTTATAATAACAGCCTCATTATCTTTCTCCAATTCCTTGTTTAATTCATTTAAATCAGGCATTTCCTCTTTGCAGTATTTGCACCAGACTGCCCAAAAATTAAGTATAACAATCTTTCCTTTATAATCAGAAAGTTTTACGTCTTTTCCTTCTAAATCTTTCAAAGTGAAATCTGGGGCTATGGGGTTGCTGCTTATAGAAGTTTGGCTTGTTGAAGTAGTTTCCTGTGAGGATGGTACAAGGTTCTGTGGTTTATTTTTTGAATAAAAGGTATATGCTGCTATCATTACAGCACATATCGCAACAATCCAAATTATGATGTTAATCTTTTTGCTCATAAACTGTTCCTCCGTGAGATTCTGATATGAATTTTATCAAGCAAAGTAGCTAAAATACTTTAAACTACCAGTAAAAACCATGATACCAGCAACAATTAGCAGTACTCCTGAAACAATGCTTATAGCTCTACTATGCTTTTGAATTTGTTTAAAAGCGCCTTTTACTTTCTCAAATACTATTGACGTAAGAATGAAAGGGATACCAAGACCTATAGAGTAAATTAAAAGTAAAAGCATTCCTTGTAAAATTGTTTTTGAATTACTAGCCAGAGCAAGAGCTGAACCTAAAAAAGCACCTAAGCAAGGTGTCCAACCTAAACTAAAAACTATACCAAAGACTATTGAACTTAGAAAACGGAGTCTTTTGAATTTAAAATCAATTCGTTTTTCCATGTTAAGAAAATTTAACTTTAGTATTCCAATAAAGTTAAGGCCAAATACAATCATTGCCAACCCACTTATTCTCTCCAATAAGATTCTGTGGTTTACCAAGAAATGCCCTAGTGATGTAACAGTGGCACCAAGTGCAGTAAAAACTAGTGTAAAACCAATAACAAATCCAATTGAATTTATAAGCAGCCTATTTTTGTTTGAAGAAGATAACTTTTCATCTTTTTCAGATTGACCTGCTAAATAGAGAAAATAAATCGGAAGCATTGGCAATATACAAGGCGAGATAAATGTTAAAATTCCTTCAGTAAATGTTAAGAAATATGAAATTAGAGTCAATATAATCACCTTCTTCTTAATAAAAATCTAATAAATGCAAGTAAACTAATACAATAAATTATATACCCCGTTTGGGTATATAGTAACTAGATATCATTAAAATGTCAACCTAAATATTTTTTGCAAAATTTGAAAAAATATTTATTGCGAAAGATGAAATTATTTTGTTTATTATATACCCATATGGGGTATATAATAAATAGCGAAGTTCAAAAATTAAAATTAATAATGAGTTATTTTAAGGAGGAGGTATTTATGACAATCAAAGTATATTCCACACCAGCCTGTCCGTGGTGTACAGTAGCAAAGAAATATCTAACATCAAAAAATGTTCCATTTGAGGAAGTGGATGTATCCAGAAATAGGGAAGCAGCAACGGAAATGGTAAAGAAATCTGGTCAAAGGGGTGTTCCAGTAATCGAAATAAATGGAAGCATAATAGTAGGCTTCAATCAGGCAACAATTGATAAATTACTAAGTGCATAATAATAATACTGAACCACTACCGGCTGAAGCCGGTAGGTTCGGTCTGCGGCTGAAGCCGCCTAAAGTCTTCCAATCTCGAAGTTATCACCTTTCATATTTTCTTCAATGTCTTGATTTTGGATATATTGTGCTATAACTTCATCTGTCACATTTCCACTGCACTGCAGCAAAATATCCTCTAGCCCAAAGGTGCTGACCCCAAAATTGTTTGTTTAACTCTTTGTATTCCATCTGTAATTTTCGTGATGTTCCACCTTTTATATATTGCACAATCTTGCTTACTGACAAATGTGGTGGTACTGATACCAATAGATGTATATGGTCTTTTCCTACATGTCCAGACAATATTTCTACTTCATTGGCTTTGCATACCATTCTTATTAACTCCCTTGTTCGCTCTGCTATCTTGCCTGTTATTGCTGGCTTTCGATATTTTGTTATCCATACTATGTGATATTTTATATCATAAGTACTATGTGCTGATTTCCTGTAGTTTTCCAAAATCTTATCACCTCTTGTTTAGTGTTCCACAAGAAGTTTTCTTTAAACTCTCAGGAGGTTGACCTAAAGGTTTCGCCTTAAGGCGAGGGTTTTGACCCCATTATACTGACGATAATAAATAGACCAAATTATAACAATTTCAGTCTCACACAAACATTTATATGAGTTAACCAGACTATCAAGCCAAACCAATTACCCTTTCCATTTAATTGTATATATTATAGCAACTTGTATAATTAGTAAAAGATTGGGCTATCCGTAAAATCTGTGGACAGCCCAATCTTTGACTTTTATATAGGTAATAGCCTATAAATTCTCCGTTTATGTATTATTTATTTTTATAATGTCTAAATCTTAAATTTACTAACAGCCTCCTTTAGCTTACCCGCACTTCCAATACTAATTTGCATTTGCTTTTGAACTTCATTTACTTTCGTCACTATGGTAGTGGTTCTTTCAGCAATACTCTGAGTTCCAGAAGATCCCTCTCTTACATTCCTTGCCACTTCGCTTATTGATTTTATAATTCCCTCTATAGATGCCGTCAATTCTTCAGCTGTTGCACTGAAATCCGTTACAAGATTATCTACGAATTCTGCATCGTTATTATATAAATCTCCAGTATTCAGCATATTGTTATAATCAGACTTTACTGTTGAATCTATAAAATTCATTACTACTCTTGAGTTGTAGGTTAAATTCCCTACAGACACAACAACTTCCTTAGTAATCTTTTGTATCTCATTAACCGTTTCTTTAGAATTCTCAGCCAACTTCCTAATTTCATCAGCGACCACTGCAAAACCCTTACCGGCTTCCCCTGCCCTAGCAGCCTCTATAGCAGCATTTAAAGCAAGGAGATTGGTCTGCGATGAAATTTGTAAAATTGCATTTGAAAGAATAGGAATTTGTTCAACGGCCTTGGATTGCTGTAGAGCTATTTCCAAATTTATTTTAGTTTCTTCATACATTTGATTTGCTGTTTGCTGTGATACAATAATATTATTTTTCAATTCATTTGCCCGTCGACTTATTTCACCTGCAGCCACTGAACCTTCCTGAGCCTTTTGTGCCATAGCTTCAATAGCAGTTTCAATTTCAATTGTGGATACATTTACTTGTTCAGCTGCAGTTGACGTTTCTTCCATACCAGAGGATAACTCCTCCACCGTTGCAGAGGTATCCTCTATATTCTCATTTAATTCAACCAGGCGCTCTGATACAGTTACTGCTGTCGCTTCAACACTTTTGTAACAAGCATTTACCTCCGTCATAATCAAGCGGAAATTAGTCAAGAACTTATTTACACTTAGTGCCAGGTCACCTATTTCATCTCTTGAATGAATATCAATTTGCTGGGTTAGGTCACCGCCTTTTTCTGCCAACGTCCGTAATTTTTCGTTAAGCTTACCTATAGGTCTTATTATAGAAAGTAAAATAATCACTGTCATAAAAATACCAAAGAGAGCTATTAAAGTTATAGTAGCAATAAGAAAAATTTTTGCTTGATTATAACGCAACACACCTTCACTGCTAGCCTTACTCGCATTTTCATTATTGTACTTCACTAAAGCCAACAAGTTCTCTGATGAAGCATTAAATGCTTCAAGAGACTCGCTCATCAAAGATGAAGCATCTTCAATTCTCTGGCCCCTACTAATTACAATAACCTTTTCATGTATGTTCAGGTATTTTTCCCAATCAGCTTTAAAAGCCCCAAACAACTTCCTACTCTCATCATCTTGTATTGAAGTTTCATATGTATCCATGATTTGTGCTATATCGCTTTTCATGGAATTTATTTCTTTTTCTTTGGTATCCATACTTTTGTTGTCTTTTGCTATAATATGTTCATATTCGTTAATTCTTAACTTATGAATAGCAGTATTTAAAGAATGAGCTTGTTCTATTTTTGGAATCCATTTAGTTTCCATTATAATAGATTGATTATTTACTTTACTAAGCGTTTTCACTGAATAAATTCCAAGTCCTAATATTGTGAGAATTATTAAACTAAATGCTAATATTAATTTTGCTTTAATTGTGAATCTCAAAATAAATGCCCTCCTTATTAATTGAAAATTTGAACAAAACAGCATTTGTGGGGTACAGATATGTATTAAAATCGTAATAAGTACAGAAGTAAATCTATCTATTTTTGACTACTGAATTTTCACCTTAAGATAGCCCATTAAGATCTATTTCCAGAAAACTTGTTACTTCTTTCTCCCAGCGCTGTTTCACAAACGCTACATGGTCTGGGTGTGCTGTGTAGAAATCATATTCATCTCTTCCTGAAAATTCCATAGAAAAGCCAAATTGATATTCATTCTTAGCACTAATTTGATTTAATACCTCAAAATTTTCAACTGAAGGGATTACACTTAAAATCGCTTTACCATCAAGCAAGAATTTTTCTGTTTCGGGTGAATTTTGATTGTGTTTCAGACAAAACACAACCATATGCCTTATTCTTTTTCCAGTCATATACCGCGCTCCTTCTAGATTATATTTGATTTAAGCACACATCAAGAAATATGATCTTTTCAACAGTAAAAAAATCACAAACTTGTATTGATGCAAATACATAGTAGTGTACAAAGAAAGTGCAGAACTCCTACTATACTTTTAATTCCTCTTTAACACAAATTTAAATTTATTTCTGTCGCCTCTATATTTTGCTTTGGAAAATTCTACAGGAGTATCTTCAGCCGAATACACAATACTCTCAAAATATTGTATTGCAGCACCTTTTTCAATTTTCAAAATTTTAGCTTCTGCTTCGTTAGCTATAAAAGACTCAACATGTCTTACAGCTTTACAAATAACAAAGCCATATTCTTTTTCCATTATTTCATATAATGATATTTCTTCAAGCTTTTGGTTAAGAATATTAGAAAAAATATAATATGGCAAATAAGTAACAACAAATACTATGGGTTCCTCATTTGCAAATCTTAGTCTTTCAAGCACAATAACCTTACTATTTTGAGGGATTTGCAAAGCCTTACTAATTTCCTCGTTACTATCGATAACATCAATATTCAAAATCTTAGTTGATGGAATGTAATTTTTTTTATGCATTTCATTATTAAAACTATCTAAATTTTGCATGAAATCTTGATCAATCTTAGGCTTTGTGATGAATGTGCCTTTACTCTTGACTCTATACAAATAACCCTCAACTACTAATTCCTTTATCGCTTGTCTTACAGTTGGGCGGCTAATATCAAAATATATACTAATTTCAACTTCTGTTGGTATTGGCTCATCAAATTTATCCGAATGTTGCTTTATGTATCTAAGTAAAATATTTTTTAACTGATAATAAAGTGGTATAGGTATTCTCTTATCTAGTTCTTCACCTTCTGGAAACAACATTGTAGTAACTCCTTATTTGTTCTTATGTAATTACATCATATATCTAATCATTGATTTTGTCTAGTAGTTATTAACTCAAAATACTTCAACAGAATCTTTTCTAACTTCACTGAATACACATATATAAGGTAACTTAATTTGTCTTCATTTCATAGCATGAATATAGAAACAAAACTGAGGAATAAATCTTTGAATAAATCTACTTATACAAAAAATATATTTGATATTTTTCTTTGCTTTCTTATATATTCATTTTTGGGTTGGGTTATTGAGACGATTTATATATCTATTTATTATGGTCATCTCACAAAAAGAGGATTTCTATTAGAACCTCTTACGTGCGTATCACGGATTTTATTGCAAGGAGTAGAACATATAGAGAATGTGACTTCAAAGGTTGTTTATTATATAAGACATTAACATTTATTCCCAATATTTCCAAATATCAGGTTGGTGGCCTACAGTAGCTTTTCGTCCATTTCTAACAATTGGTGAATTATACAGCTTAGGATTTTTGAAAAGTGCCTCTTCTGCTACTTTCCCAACACCTAGGTTCTGCATATTTAGCTTTATGTAATCCTTGCTGTTCATATTTATTAAGTCTTTAATCCCCACAGCTACCTTTACACTGTCAAACTCACCTTTGCTCAGTCCATATTTAATAAGGTCAATATATTGGTAGTTTATTTTTCTCTCTTTAAAATATCTCTCGGCTTTTTGCGTTTCAAAGCCCTTTATTCCAAAAATTTGTATATTCATAATTAACCTTCCTAATATCCATCTGATAATTCTTTAAGTGCATTATTGCTTGCTCTATAAAGCGTCCATTCCTCCATTGGGACTGCCCCCATTTTTTTATAGAACGTTATTGATGGCTCATTCCAATCCAAACACGACCACTCAAGTCGGCCACATTTTCTCTCTAATGCAAGTTTTGCCAAGAAAGATATCATTATTTTTCCGATACCTTTTCCTCTCATTTCAGGCTTCACATACAAATCTTCCAGATATATTCCAGACTGTCCCCGAAAGGTTGAGAAGTTGTGAAAGAATAATGCAAAGCCGACAGGCTTACCCGCATATTCTCCAATGATTACTTCGGCAGCCCGCCTATCAAATAAGGCTTCTCTTAGTACCTCTTCCGTTGCAACTACATCATTTATCATATTTTCATATTCAGCCAGTTCTTTTATGAAACCAAGAATCAATGTAACGTCCTCTACTTCTGCAAAACGAAGCTTAAAATTTTCAAGTCTTGTATTTATTTTATCTGTCATATGTATGTACTCCATCTTTCTAATTTTTTTTCAAATTTAATTGCATTAGCAGGACTGGTTGAAGGTAGTCTATAGCTGAGTATATTTGTATCACTAAGCGTCTTGCTCACAAATCTCTTAAAGAGTTTTTCTGCAGGCTCTCCATTAAAATATATCACCTCTATATTGGGATATTGTTTGAACAGTCTTTTAAAATCGTTAGAAATTGGTTTTTTTATATTGCTATCACTGCTACCTTCTCTATCACATGATTTGAGAACATCCCATAAGGCTATATGCTGTTGCAGTAAAAACGCCTTCTTCTGTGCATAATCGTCAGCTACCTCTTGATGAAATAATGCGTATACTATTTTCCAGAAGGCATTTCTCTCATGTCCATAATACTCTTGTTTTTCGAGAGATTTGACTCCTGGCATTGTGCCCAAGATCAATATTTTACAGTTTTTGTCTATAACTGGCTCAAATGAACTAATCACGCCATCCTCCAAAATTATTTATCACTTTAGTTATGAGTATAACTCTAAATATATTATAACAAAAGCAACCTCATATATGAATATTTAAAATTAATATCCAAATACAAGATTGCTTTTAAATAATTACCCCATAATCCAATGATATAAATTGTAAAGAGCAGCAATAGCTATCCATAGTATGCCGGGTATTAAAACCACAAGTACCAGCCATGTTAGTATTCTCTGATTCTTCTTATATTTTTCGTTTGAATCCACAGCATATTCCTCAGCAGAAGCTTGTGGATCTTCTTCAACTAATTCTGTTTTGATTTCAATAATGTCCTTTGCATTTTCCAGAGACTTTGACGGCACATATATATCTACGCCAAAATTTGTTGACCCCATGTAAATATCTAGATATCCATCAACTCCTCTGAACTTCTTGAGCATCGGAATTCCATTTGACTCCAAAAGTCCTTCAATCATTCCAGCTTCAATGCTGTTAGCAGCTGTAGTTAAATAAGCCTCTTTATCATAATCCTGGCTTTCTTCAACTGTCACCTCATCCAATTGCTCTACTAATTCAATCTCACAATCCTTGCAAATTTTAATCCCTTGCTCATACTCAGATCTACATTTCGGACACCAAGGCATATTCATTCCTCCAATTCATTTTGGGGATGGTTATTTTCTTGTTCTATCCATATTATACCATGTAAGTTGAGTTTTAAAAACAAGCAGCTACTTTCTTCCTGTAATTTTATATTTATCGTTTGAAATTAGCACTCAACAAATGCTTATACATTAAATCCCTTTCACTTTGTACAAAACTAACTAATTGAGCTTCTGCAGCATACATAGTAACTTTGTCCCTGTGTATAATCTGTATGGCATACTCATTTCTCCCAAAATTTATTGCTTTTCTAATCACAGTTCCATCGTATATTGACACACTAATGTAGGTAGATTATACCCTTATTAAGTATATACTAATAAGCCCTCCTTGACTTAAAATGTGGAGATTTTTTCAATAAATCCCTCAGAGCTTGGGTTGTTAACACCAGTATAATATGATATTGTTTTCTCGAGAAGTTGTATAAGCGTAGACCTGTGAATAACGCTGGAACATAACTGATAATTACCTATTAAGAGTTGCCTAATAGTAATCACATTTGGAGGAGATCATGCAAAAAGAGAACTTAGTGCTACGACATTACAATAAACTCAAACCAATAAATTGTACAGTGATAAGCGGAGATACCAATAAAATATTTACTGTTAAATTAGATGATATTGAGAGCAATGGGGCTGAAATTATAAAAGGGGACCCAGTATTGATAGGGATATTGAACAACGATGATACCCTACTGATTAATGGCGGTAGCGTGCTTGGAGCTACACCACAACAAGATAAGTATATTATATGTTCTAACGATGCGGTGAATATGGCTAAAGAATCAGATAAAAGACAGTTTGAGAGATATCCGACTTCCCTGCTTGGCGACATTAAGTTGAAAAATACAAATAAAAGGGAACCCGCATGTATAAAAGATTTTAGTAGTGCAGGTATGTGTATTTATTCTACTGAAAACTTTAGTGTAAATGATATTGTAGAGGTTCGTATATACCTTAGTATTATATGGGGAATAGTATTACCTGTGATTAAAATGGAGAAAATAGTAAATAAAACGATTAGTAGTGCAGTTGATATAAAGTAACAATAAAAAAGGAGATAGCTAAATATGAATGAGACATTAAAAACCATTTTAACTAGAAGAAGCATAAGAAAGTATGAAGAGAAGCAGATCAAGGATGAAGAATTACAGAATATCCTTGAAGCTGGAAAATTTGCACCAAGCGCTATGAACCAGCAGTCATGGCATTTTACTGTCATACAGAACAAGGAAATGCTACAAAATCTTAATGAAACCTGCAAGACTGCTTTTATGAAATCAGGCAACAAGGGCTTTGAGGACATGGCTAAATCTGAAAACTTCAGTATTTTCTATAATGCTCCCACCTTCATCATTGTTTCCGGTGACCAAAAAGCCATTGCACCGCAATGTGACGGCAGTCTAGCAATAGAAAATATGTTTATTGCTGCAGAATCTTTAGCGATTGGCTCCTGCTGGATTCATGCGATGAGTTTCTTGTTTTCCACTCAAGAAGGGAAGACTCTTTTGAAAGACTTAGGCATTCCTGAAGGTTATGTTCCTGTTGGTTCAGGTGCTTTCGGTTATAAAGGCGTCGAGCAGCAGCCTTCTCCCGCACCAAGAAAAGAGAGTACGGTAAATATCATTAAATAATCTGGCTTCACAATAGTATAAACAAAAGCACTATTCAATGCTCTTTTGCATATGAAATGGTGCTTTCTTTTTATACCATCACCAAATAAGTGAAATAAATATAATAAAAAGGAGTCCAGTCTGGAAAAATTAACTGCTTAAAAAAGTGACGTTACAAGAAGTATCATCGATAAGCTAACTAAAATAGTAATTGTAGTCCAACCTATGATATTTGTAAACCTCTTGTTTATATATTCGCCCATTACATCCTTTTTGTTTATAATAAGCATCATACAGATGAGCACAGCAGGAAGCAATATACCATTTATTTCTTGGGATAGTAAAGATATTTTAACAAGTGGTGCATTTGGAATCAAAATAATTCCAGCACCTATTGCAATAATAGCTGTATACAGCCAATAAAATTGCGGTGCTTCCTTCCAGGTCTTGTCAATCCCCGCCTCAAAGCCGAAAGCTTCACAAACGTAGAAGGCTGTCGCAACAGGCAAAATAACAGCAGCAAAGATTGAAGCAACAAACAACCCAAATGCAAAAACCTGTGATGCTAATTCTCCCGCAAAAGGTTTAAGTGCTTGTGCTGCATCCTTTGCATCATTGATTTGCACACCATTTGTGTGTAGTGTGGAGGCACACGCTACCATAATAAAAAATGCAACAACTACAGTAGTAGCACAACCTATAAAAACATCCAATAAAGTATATTTATAATCCTTTAGTTTTAAACCCTTTTCAATAACAGCAGACTGCATGTAAAACTGCATCCATGGAGCAATTGTCGTACCAATTATAGTAATTATCATAGTAATATACTCAAAATCAAACTGCATATGCGGCTTAATTAATGCATTTCCGACTTCTCCCCAGTTTGGGTGTCCCATCATTGCCGAAACTATATAGGAAAGCAGAGCCACACTAAATACTAGAAAGATCTTTTCTGCCACGCGGTAAGTGCCTTTAACAACAAGTGCCCAAACTGCTATGGCTACAAGAGGTACTGAAATGTATTTACTGACTCCAAAAATCTGCATACTTCCAGCAACACCTGCAAATTCGGTCGTAGTATTCAGTATATCTGCAAGCAAAAGTCCGACAAATATAAAGAAGGTTACTTTAACACCAGCATTTTCCCTAATCAAGTCTGCAAGCCCTTTACCAGTAACAATACCCATTCTTGCATTCATTTCCTGAACAATCAGCAGCACTATAAAAGCCGGTATAAGTACCCACAACAGTTCATATCCATATCTTGCCCCAGCTACAGAATAGGTTGTGATACCTCCAACATCATTATCAACGCTGCCGGTAATTATTCCTGGTCCCAGTATCGCGAGAAAAATCATAAGATTTCTTAAAAACCTTGATTTTTTAGCTTTTGTCGTCATTAGTATCACCCCCTATGTTCTCTTTCTTCTGTTTTTAAGAAGATTGTGCACAACATCGTTGATTATTACCACACCTATCATCTCTTCTTCAGAATTCACAACCGGAATAGCAAGAAGGCTATACTTTGTTATAATCTCATTAAGTGATTCTATATTATCCTCATCCAATACATAAAGGATTTTGGAATTCATAATCTGATTAAGTTTGGTTTCAGGTTCTGAAACAACAATATCCCTGAGAGAAACTGTTGCCACTAGCTTACCGAAGGAATTAACAATGTACAAGTAGTATATAGTATCAGATTCTGGTTTCAACCTTCTAAGCTCCTTTATTGTATGCTCCACCGTTTCATTTTCATTAAATGAAATATAATCTGTGGTCATTATGCTACCAACAGATTTTTCAGAATACCCCATCAGTTCCCTGATGTCATCGGACGCCTCTTCTTCCATTTCTTTCAGAAGTTCTTCCACTTTATCTTCTCTAAGTTCATCAAGTATATCTGCCGCTTCATCTGCAGGCATCTTCTCAAGTAAGTCAGCAGCCTTATCTAGTGGTAAGTTTTCAAGAACACTCTTCTGGATTCCAGGTTCAAGTTCCTCAAGAACATCTGCTGCTTTTTCTTCATCCATTGAGGATAAAACAGCAATTTGGGTATCTCTATCCATATCCTCTATTATATCTGCCAAATCTGATGGGTGCAGCTTCTCAAGATTTGAATAATCCTTGGACAATCTTATCCCCGCATGTCCAAAGCCAATAGTTTCCACGTCATCCCAAAGTATTAAATGGCTGGGCAACGCTATTCCAATGGGTTTTAACATCTCTTTTAAAGGCTTTGCTACGCCAAGTCTTCTGAGAAGACCTTCAACTCCAACATCAGCAGCAATCAGATATGTCTCGTTGGCTAGAATTGCAAGCTTCAAATCATTGACCCTTACAAGTTTTCTTCCATCCATATCTATAATTTGCATATCAAGAATGTTCTTTGTTAAATAAAAATTCTTTTTTTCATCCTGCTTATACTCATTCAGTTCCGAACATTCAAGTCTGTATTGCCCTTTGATTTTTTCAATAGTAAAACATGAAAAATCGACTGTAATTACTCCTTTTGAAGTACTTAACATAACCGCTACTATCTTGGGTCTTACGAAATCCACATCTGCAATCAAATCTTTTAACTTCCCGATTGTGCCTCCTGACTGGGCATAAACTTTATTCCCAATAATTCGGCTGAAATAAAAAGTTGATACTAAAGCCATAGTTATCCCTCCAAGTTTTGATTTTTATTTGGAAGGATACCAAAACCATATATGTAAAATAAATATTATATGCTTTAAGTAATTAAATCCTTCCGTATTAATAATTTATAAATTCTACTACCTTCAGGATCGCCGTCCATTAAACCATCCCCTTTTTAAAAATAAACTATGTAAATAAAAAACCTTCACCTGCTCACGAACGCAGGTAAAGGCATATTAATCCCTAGTACTTCGTTCGAGCTTTGGCACTGTAAGGCTTGAAATTGCATTAAGTAATGCCTTGTTTTTCGGCAAAACCTGCTAACCAGTTAGAAGTGTCTCCACTCTTTCACGGCAGCAATCCATATCCTTATAGTAACCTCACCTACCGAGGCATATAATAATTTTGTATATTGCAGCAATGCAATAATTATCATCATAGTAGTATATTCTATTGATCTTCAAAATGTCAACGATTTATATAAAATGCATACGATTTTAAATGCTGACAATATAGTCTAAAGTGAACACTAAAAACGCACATTATTCCTAGAGATATTGCTTGTAAAATTTAAGCCTGACAGTATCCCGTCAGGCACTAAACTAACTATGAATATTTTGTGCACCTTTTTCCTGTAATGTTTCCCTAATAAACTCTTTCTTATTATCTTCACATTTTATTAAAATTACTGTATTACCCGATTTAACAACACTTTTGATTTCCTTTTCCTCTTTTTCAGGAATTTCCCAACTGTTTAATATTCCATTTAGCCCACTGCCAAAAACTCCATCAAGAGTACCCGGAATTGGTCCTACTGCAACTACCGAACCACTTCCAGCCATAAAAGAACCACCTGACATTCCAGCGAATCCCCCTAAAACTCCGTAATTAAATACGCCTGCCATATCGTCTGTACTACTTCTCATATTCCCTGTTTCATTGGAGTCTTCTTGATTATTGTGACCTATTATCGAAATTTCACCTTTAAATCCACCATTGCGGAGGTATTCCTCTGCTTCTATTGCTGGTCCTCTGCTAATAAAATATCCTGTAATAATTTCCATATAAATCGCTCCTCTTGTACTATCATAAATTTTTATTTACAATTAACATTGGCTCATCTTGAATAACCATCTGTTTTTATTATTACCAGCTTTTTTTATAAAATAGCAGGTGTAATTTTCCTGTTTTTTTGTTAGTTGGTCATTTTGCCTCTGAATAATATTTTCTCTCAGAAACATTAATCTGATTTGTTAGAGCCACCATGTTCATGAAAAAGAATTCTGTACTTGACTATATAAAAATAAAAATGATGAAGTTCCAGAATTATTAACTGAAACTCCATCATTTTTAAATCCCCTATTTAAAAGCTCTCTATTTAACCTTCCCTGTTCTATTTTATTGAATACTCTAGCAGTAACCTTTCCTTCATCTCCCATAGGGCCTTTGACATATCAACATAATATTTGTGTGGGTTTTCAAACCTTTTGACCTCATCCCATAGCGTATCCATCTGCTCTTTGCAATAGTTCTTGATATATTTCAATTGGGGACTTTCATATACACAAATTCCTTTATCAAAAAGCCTAATCAAAAGCTTTTTAGTATAAAAATTGGCTACGGTCTTTCTCTTCCAGGTATACTCAGGATCAAATAATTCGTAAGGCTTGTTCTCATCTATAGTTTCATCGTTAGTAGTGAGCACATCCGCTATAGCCTTTCCAGTCTCTTTGTCAAATAGCCTCCAAACCTGTTTGAATCCAGGATTGGTTATTTTGCCTACATTTTCGCTAAGCTTTATCTTTGATACTATTTCGCCACTTTCTTCAACAGCCACCAGCTTGTATACCCCACCAAATACAGGTTCTGATTTAGAAGTAATTAAGCGCTCACCAACACCAAATGAATCCACTTGTGCACCTTGCGAAATAATATCCTGGATGATAAATTCATCAAGCGAATTAGATGCAACAATCTTGCAATCATGAAAACCTGCTTCATCTAGCATCTTTCTGGCTGCCTTTGACAGGTAAGTAATATCCCCAGAGTCTATTCTTATTCCTTTTGGTCTGTAACCTTTTGGAACTACCTCTTCGTTGAATGCTTTTATTGCATTGGGAACACCAGATTTTAATACATTATAGGTGTCTACAAGCAAAGTACAATCACCGGGATACGTTCTTGCATAAGCGCGAAATGACGCCAGTTCGGTTGGGAACATCTGTATCCAGCTGTGAGCCATTGTGCCAATAGCCGGAATGCCAAATTCCTCCTCTGCAATGGTACACGCAGTTCCTATACATCCTCCGATGTATGCCGCCCTTGCTCCATAGATAGCTCCATCATACCCTTGGGCCCTCCTGGATCCGAACTCCATAACATCCCTTCCCAGTGCTGCTCTGACTATTCGGTTTGCCTTTGTAGCAATCAAGCTCTGATGATTTATTGTTAGCAGTACCATAGTTTCAACAAACTGCGCTTCAATGACAGGTCCCCTAACCATTACTACTGGTTCATTGGGAAATATTGGAGTTCCTTCAGGTATAGCCCAAACATCACAGCTAAACTTGAAGGTTTTAATGTACTTTAAAAAATCTTCACTGAACAACTTTTTACTGCGTAAATATTCAATGTCCCTATCATCAAAACTAATGTTTTTCAAGTACTGTATTAGCTGCTCAACTCCAGCCATTATTGCAAAGCCTCCATCGTCAGGAACCTTTCTAAAAAACATATCAAAATAAGCAATTTTATCTTCTAAGCCTTCCTGTAAATACCCATTTGCCATAGTTAATTCATAAAAATCAGTCAGCATTGTTAAATTCATCTTATCCATTATTCTGCCTCCTTTTATAGACATAAGTTTATTCCATCTAAATTTCAATCGCCTTAACAACCTCAAATCCATTAGTTAACAATCTCATATTGGTCTTCTCCTCTTACTCATTAGCATTTGTCCAATTTGAATTAAACCTGAATAGCTTCGATGGTCTATGACCTGCATCCTTGGTATACTCATTCGTTTCAATAACCATGTCTGCAGTTTTCCTTCTGAAGTTGGCTTTTAAAAGTTCCGTATCTAGAATGACTTCATATACTTGCTGAAGTTCAGTTAGAGCAAATAGTTCCGGCATAAGGTTAAATGCTATATCTGAGTACTCGATTTTTCTTCGGAGCCTTTCAATTCCATACTCTATGATTTTTGCATGATCAAAAGCAATTCCACTCGATTCAACAACTTCTCTTTCTGTTTTAGTTAATTTACCTTCAACGATCTTTATTATCTTTATAATTGCAGAAAGGCAATCTTCTTCGTTTGACAAACTCAATCTGAACAATCGTTGCAGAATATAACCTTCTTCAGTTACAGTCTTTTGCTCCTGGTACAATTTGCATGAAACGGTAAACCATTTTGCATCATCTGCATCATCACTAGCCTTAATATCAAGTGCCCCACTGTCAACTAGTGACATATAGGAAGCACTTATTACCCTTGTTCGCGGATCTCTGGCTACAGTTCCCCATGTATAAAGTTGCTCCATATATATATCGTCTATGTTGGTTTCCTCTTTCAATTCCCTTAAAGCTGCTTCATCTAAGCTCTCATCCATTTTTACAAAACCACCTGGGAGAGCCCATTGGCCAAGGTATGGATGGTCTCCCCTTTTAATCATTAATAGCCTTAATGATTTTTCAGGCAGCTTCCTGTAATTTTTCTTTTCTTCATTAGTTACACTAAAAATAAGCATATCTACTGTTACTGATGCTCTCTGATATTTACTTCCATCATAGGTTGATAAAAATTGCTCCACAGTGAGTCCCTGCTTATTTATCACGTTAATTTTACTCATTATCATTATCATCATCCTCAGTTTATCGTTTGCAATATGATATTATCAATATGTTAATATCACTTTATTACTATATATATTTTCTGTCAATATTTTTTTGTTATTAATTTTAAAAATTCCATTATGAATTATAATTTAACTGAAGCAGCGATTAAGGAAAGTTGGTCCACCTTTAAAAGAACAAGGTGGATGCTGTATCCACTTTCTAAATAATGTCATTTAGGTACTCAAAAAGGTTTACGACTGCATACCTAAGATGTTAATATTACGTATACAGATATAACCCTTTATATACCTTTTGGAGGTACTTTAATTATGAAAAATAAATATAAACTGTTGATAGGAACTTTAGTAGCTGTAATTCTTATTGTTTTATTAACTATGGTGTGCATCTTTACTAACGACAAGATTAGTGTCAGTGTTTCTAATAATTCTACATATATTAAAGCAAATATCAACGATAGTACTTCCTTAGGGGATAGTAATATACTAAATGAAGATGATCCTGTTCCAGGTATATCAAAAGATGACTTTAAAGCGGCATTGACATGGGATGCAAATATTTATGAAGACGGTTTTTTAAGAAACTATATTGTGAAGGATAACAGATATTTTTACCAATTTTCTAAGGATGGGATTATCATAACTTTTCCGATTGATGGTGAAAATACTTTTACTATTACAAGTGGAGAAAAGCGGGCTGTATTTCCTTGGAAGAATACCTATTATCCTGGGAGTAGCTATTGGATGACAGCAGACCTTGTGGATATAACAGGCGATGGAAGTAAAGATCTTTGTGTATCGATAAGTCATGGTGGAGGCACAGGCACTACAGTATCTGTAATACATGTTGTGGATCTAACCAATATGCAGGAAATTCCCATACTGGATCAAAATGATGCCTTCATATTAAAGGATGCTACAACAATTATGGATTTTCTGACGATAGAAAAAACTCCACAAAGAAGTTACTCCATTATGTCGGTGGGCTTATCTGATGATTTTATCATCACTGTTAAAATCGCTATTGTAAATTATAAGGAATCTCCTGGCGGCGTTGTTGTAGGTTGGGTAAACGGTGAATACATTTACACTGGGGATGGATTTACGTTAACTCATTTAAAATTTGCGCCAGAAGAATAGTATACCGCAGAAATATACAGGGGTGAAATATTCGATTCATTAATATCGCTGCACCCAGGTAAGGTTGGTTTCAACCGTATATTTTGATTAAAACCTTTAAACTTGCTTGCAATGTGCTTAGAGCTCACTTTTGTAACGATATTATTTTAATTTCTCCAGCCTCGACATCGATAGTCTCTTCTAACTTATTGATTTTCAGTTTTATAACCTGCTCGCTTCTGTTAATAACTATACAGGAACAAAGTTTATCCTCTTCACGATTATGGAACTTTATTATTTCAACTTTTTTTGGAAGATCAAATACCTCTAGTCCTGATTGAATAGCATACTCCCGGATAAGTTCTTTTGATAATTCTTCATCTGGAATTCCTGCAAAATAAACTATTTTTCCTTTTCCTAAAGTCTTTTCAAAAGTAATTGGGTTGTTTGAATTCATTTTAGGTAACACTACATTGACTAAGCTTTTTATGTTCTGATCCACTAATGAAAATTTGTTGAAAAACCCATGCATTGTGTATTCTTTACCAGTTAATGTAGAACTAACTTTGGCTTCCTTGCAAATATTTGTAAAGAGAATTTTATCACGTTTAATTCCAAGAAGCTCATCTATTTCTTTATATAGTTCGTTACTCAAGCGCCAGTTATCTGATGTTTTTTGCATGAAATCCCCTGTTATAATAGCTGTTCCACCCGAGTTAATATACTCTCTAATTTTTTTAACCCCTTCTGTTGATGCATACATATAAAGTGGAATAATGACTATATCATAGTTACCTATATCTTCAAAGTCACGAATAAAATCTATGCCAAGACCAAGTTCAAAAGTAGGTTTATAGAATATATTGTAGACTTCCTTTTGATAATTTATATTACCGAACATATGATTTGTATAATACATCATCGAAGATTCATATGAATAAAGTAGGTTCTTTCTCAAGTTAGGATATGTGTTATGTGCGACTCTTCTGATTTTCTGGATATAAAAGAATATTCCAGAGAATTGGGAGAAGTGATATATCCAAATGTGAGAAAGAACCATAAAGTAGTGCTATCGGATTTTTTATTTTTAAATTCAATAAATTATGGGTATTTTCTTTAATCCACTTGTTGGTCTCCTTTAAAATTTCATAGGTCTCGCCCGTTGTCCCATCATTGTCAACTACTCCTCCACAGGAATCCTGTTCACATCCGTAATTAATCTGTCTCCAACTAAAATAACAAACAAGTTCTGCACCCTTGGCAAAAGCTTGTATCGTCTGATGCATGATTTCTTTCTGGTTTAATCCATATTCTGTTAATCCACAATTTTGCTCAAGCACCCAGTAATTTCTATCCTTTTTTATTGATCTGTAGAAATCATGATGATATGCTGCCAGGGAAGGCTCCAGATCATAATTATCAAAGCTGACAACATCTAAATTTTTATCCATTCTATGATCATATTTATCTGTCCAAAATAGAGTAAACCGATTAGTAGTTATTGGCACATTTTTAATATACTCCTTTAAGATACCTACTTGAAAATAAAGAAAGTCTTTCATGGAATCTGAGTAAAACTGCAAATAGTCTTTTTTAAAAGAGGGATTGTAGAATTTTACATTATGCCCTATAGGTACTGGAATCTGATTCCAATCTGTAAACTCGAAACTAAAAAAGGTACCTCCCCACCTGCTATTTAACTCCTGAAGGCTTTCATATTTTGACTTAAGCCATAGTATAAACGCTGATTTACAGGAATCACAGCAGCAGATAAATTCTTCTCCACCAAGTTCATTGTCAATTTGCCACCCCATAATAGATTTGTTTTCCGAATAGTGCTCGGCCATTTTCCTTACAATTCTTTGAGTGTAGTGACGGAAATTAATATTATTAAAGCAATAGTGTCTTCTTTGGCCAGGTCCGAATGTCTTTCCTTCTTCCGTTACAGGCAATATATCTGGGTGTTTTGCACTTATCCATGGCATTGGTGATGCTGTGGGGGTACACATAATGATTTTTATACCAAAGCTTTCGAATACTCCCATAGCTTCATCCATCCATGTAAAATCAAAGATACCATCTTCAGTTTCAAATTTACTCCAGGCGAACTCTCCCGTTCTAATAAACGAGAATCCCGCTTCCCGCATAAGCTTTGCATCCACTGACCATCTATTCTTTTCCCATCTTTCAGGATAATAAGACGAGCCCAGCATCGCTATATTTCCAGTATTATTCATTTCAGTCCTCCACAATAATCTTGCTGATTTTTTCACCTTATTAAAAATTCACCTTGTCTAAATTCTTCTTATGTATATAGCTTATATTATAGCTGTGATAATAGGTTTATTAAATTCAATATCTTTAGCACAACTTACGAAATCTTTAGAATATAAAAAACTGCAACTATTTTATTGTTAAAATAGTTGCAGTTCTCCAAAATTATTTTGCAAATATTATATTTTTGTCAAAGCTTTGTTCCAATTCCTTCTGTGCATTATCTAATGCCTGCTGTGCATTAATATTTGTATTCATAATATTGTAAGCTTGTCTTCGAAGTTCTTTTTCAATTACATCATCGTACTCACTATACTTGAGTTTTTTGTTTGATGAATCAAACCAGGTATAAAATTTCATAATGAGATTCTCTTCGAAATAGTCATCTTTAAGCTTTAACACTTCATCAGTATAGGCATTTTTATAAGCCGACATCTGATTTGTATTAATAACTGCCTCTGAGCCTTCTTTTGTCAATACAAAATTCACCCTTTTAGCTGCCATCAATTTGTTTTCCTTCTTTGATTTTTTGGGAATAACATAGCCATATCCACCTCTATAAAAAATTGTTCCTGGAGGTTTCATTACTCCCCATTTCCCTTTTCCGTTTTCATCTATACCCTTGATAAACTCACCATGCCAGTCTGCATAAGGATAAAACATCACATTTCCTTTTAAATAAGACTGATTTATTTCTATTCCCTGCACTTTTGCAATGTAACCCTTTTTTATCATGTCTTCAATTAGCTTAAAACGTGGCAACAGTCTATCTCTTAAGTGAATTGTATTTCCATCCATGTAATTTTTATCGCTTGCAATTAAAAACTCTTCTACAGACATTGTATCAGGGAAAAGATATTCCGAATTATTACTCATAGCTTTAATTCTGCTACCAAGCTCCATAAAGTCATCCCACGTCTTTAGGACTTTTTCCATTTCATCAGAATCAGAAGTATTCAGATACTTCATCGCAAGATCTTTTCTATACCAAATGCATCCAACACCAGTTGCAACAGGAACAACTATAAACTCCCCCTGTTTGTTTCGTATGGTAGATGATGCAGCTGAAAAAATATCTTTCTCATTAATCCCATATTGCGATAACTCGTCAAAAGCCCCTTTAAGGTTAAGCCACTTTCCCCACCAATATGATTCTGTCATTAAAATATCCGGCAGATCTGCTCCTCCTGCAAGTGCCACCTGAAACTTATTTTCATAGTCTGCCCAGGGAATCGGCACCACGTCTATTGTTACATTAGGTTCTTGGTCACTAAAAGCTTTGTTTATCTTCTCTTCACTGTCTTTATAATACGCCCATATTGTTAATTCGCTTGATATTGGCTGTGAAATTTGATTTTTTGTATTAAGGTTTGCCAGTGAACAGGAACAAAGTAAGCCTGAAATTAAAAAAACAATAATTAATAACATAGATTTGGTCTTCTTATGCATAATACATCTCCTAGACAAATTTACATTTTACATATTATATATTATACTAAAAGTGCCACTATTTTTCAAATAGAATCTTCGCTAATGTACCTCCCAGACAAGTTTTATAAAGGAGTAATTTTTTTATGATAAAATACTTATTGCGAATGAATATCAGAATGAAAATATTGATAAGTATGATAATCATCGTCTGCTTTAGTGTTTTAAGCACAACATTTATTGCATCTGCTATGATTTCAAAAATATTACAAAATAAAGTTGTTCTATATAATCAACTATTAGTAAATAAAACCCTAGAAAATGTTGAGTACAACCTTCTTGATATAAAAGAACTTTCAAAAAATATTTTTCTTGATGTAGAAATATTGGAGATATTAAATATCGCAAATGAAAAAGGCGAGTTAACCAGGAGTTCGCAGGATAAATTGGATAGCTTAATAAAAAAGTACCAGTTTACAAAGTCCTATATTACGGACATCTCCATTTTTAACGAAAAAAGTGAAACTTTGTATAATTTTGGTTATGACTATAAAAATAATTTTTTTGATCAAAATTGGTATAAAGACTACTTCAAAGTATCAACCGATATTTACTTTTCTGGCATTCATGAGTCAATCATTAGAGGTACAGGTTCAGCAGGCATAGAAACCTTTACATTTTTCAAAAAAATATATGATCTTGTTGATCCTTCCCTTTATTTAGGCACACTTTCTATTGAACTTGATGCCAGGATTATAAGTAACTCTATGACGCAACTCAACTCAAACAATAAGTGGATGACTTATATATGATTTTGCTCCGAAAACTTATTTTTAAAAATTCTATTAAGCACGCCATATTTTATTTTACATTATATGGGTGAATTAATGATGTTATGGATGACCTTTATACTATTATTTTCATTATTCTGTGGTTTTCATCC
>DATCID010000192.1:0-7578 GCA_036507975.1 Ruminiclostridium sp. | reverse complement strand
CTTCTGTTTTAAACCATTCTAAAAAGTCCTCATAAGTTTGCGGATAATCTTCATATTCGCTCATGCAAACACCCAAGTTTCATTTAGTTTTTATCTATATACTACATCTTGTGGTCACTTTAGTCAAGCGGATACCCACTTGGTGGATATTCGTCTAAATCGCCGCGGATAAATCTTGCCAATAGCATCGCTTGTGCATAAGGAACAAGCCCCCATTCGATTTTTTCCTGTAAAAACGGATGAGTGATCTTCTCTTGTTTTCTACTCTGCCACGCCTGCAAAATAGTTTTTCTTGTATCATCATCCATTATCACGGCGCCATCCTCTTTTTGAATAAACCCTCCTGCATTTATCACTCTTTTATTTATAAGTGAAATTACAAATCTATCAGCATAAACACAGCGCAATTCTTCCATCAAATCTAAAGCTAGAGATATTCTTCCAGGTCTATCCCTATGTAAAAACCCAACGTATGCATCTAACCCAACAGTCTCTAGTGCAGCAGCCACATCATGTGCTAATAGTGTATATATAAAAGAGAGCATTGCATTAACATTATCAAGTGGAGGACGCCTGTTTCTTCCATGAAAGAAGAACCCCTCTTTTTGTTGTAAAATCAAATCATCTAAAACACTGAAATACTGGGTAGCTGCTTCACCCTCAAATCCACGAAGTTGTTCTAAATCCATACTGTTAAAAACCATATTTAGTGAATTTACTAGTGCTTGAGATACCCTTTTGAGCTTGTCTGTGTCCAGTCTGTCAGCATAATCTCTCGTAGCACGTTCAATAACCCAGCGAGCATTAAAAATTTTACCAAAAATAAAGTTTTTAGCTATTTTTGTACTTTCTTCGTTACTCTCCGAAAGCCTATACTGTGTCTTTCTTAAAGTAACATTTCCCCTAACCTCTCCAACTATTCTTGAAAGGAACTTTCCATATTGAGTCATAAAGCTTAACGCAATATTATGTTTTGCACAAGCACCCATCAATGCTGGACTAGCTCCAGTATATCCAAATGTAATAATACTTTCAAGGTTATGCAGAGGTATTCTCGCAATCTCTATCTCCCCCTTAAGTATGACAATGTTTTCTCCGTCTAATGATAGATAACTATCGGGAGAAGTCACATAAACAGTATTCAAAAGCTTTCTCATTCCCCAGCCTCCTCCAAGTTATCCTTGATATATCTTGCTACTGAAGGATTTTTGCACAGCTTCGGCATACAGATTTCAGATAGCGAACAAGCTTTACAGCTTAAAGATGGTTTTACTTTTGGAGTATACCGTCTATTGTACAGTTCATGCATTTCAAATAGCATACTCTTTACCTTTTCACGCAAATCATTATCAAGTGTAATTTTAAGGCGGTGCTTTGTCTCACCATAAAACATGTATGCTTCCTTAATTTCACATAAAAGCATTTCCTCTAAGCACATGGCTTGTCCACATAATTGGAGAATATCCGAGTCATTTTCTTTTGGCTTTCCACGTTTATACTCCACAGGGATAGGCAGGTATAATCCCTCTCTTCCAAAAATATTCACACCGTTGGCACATTTATGTAGCTCTACAATATCACATACTCCACTCACGCCCATCGTACGAGAAAACACCGACATTCCTCTGGAAATTATTACGTCGCCTCTTTTTTCAGAGAATCCATCGTCATGCGCTCTCTCATGAAGAATCCCACCCTCAACCGTCCTCAAATTCTCTTGCCATTGTTGTTCTATATGAATGAGTGCCCATTGTCGTCTGCAAAAGGCAAAGTGCTGTATTCCGGACAGCAAAAGAAAATCATCCTCGTTATATTCCATCATAAATTTCTGGTATTAGTCCCTCTAATTCGTCATTAGAAATACTATAATCCGATATTTTCTTTGGTACATCTACAATAGGATCTACTTTCAAACTTCTATGGACTTTTGCAGATGAATGTCTTCCCATTTGTGAATTATGCTTCCACCAATACAGCTTACAAACCTCCATACTTCCATCAGGGCGAGCAGATGAGCAATCATTTTCAAACAATGTAATAAGTGCTTGCTTTACTAGCTCACTATCCTCATCGCTAAACCCAGTTTTTGTAGCAAGCTGTGTGTTAATACTTCCATATATCACATACACACCAAAATCCACTCTATGTTTCATTCCCATTGTATCAGCGCTCTTTTTATTAGGATCTTTCCCTGTTTCCCCATTAACACTTTTGGTAATTTGCATACTTGATATTTCTATTGGTGAGACGCTTACAGCCGAATGTATAGAAACTGGTCCTCTAATTCCTATAGAAACAGAATTATCATCACCTGCTTTAAACGCAAATACCTGTCCGAAACTCCTAACATCTATCCATTTTGAACAAGCAATCTCAGCATATTTTTCCTTATCTTTTGTTTGTTTTTTAAGTTCTTCACTACCGTCAGCTCTATCCTTTAAGCTTCTAAAGCCATCCATTCTTCTTTCATCAGATTGCACAAATATAGCTTGCCCCATATCTTGTAATCGATTTCGAATTTTTCTTTTAATGCAAACATCAGAAATTTCTCCAAATCCATCATAGTTTTCTCTAGGGCGATTGCCATTTAAAGGGTCTCCATTTGGATTTGCATTTTTCGCAGAAACAACCATCGCAAAATCTATTTTTTTTGTAAGTGTACTCATTTTTATTTCTCCTTTTCATTAAAGTTTTCTATTTTCTTCTGATTAAGCTCTTCAAATCTCTGATTTTTTTCATCTAGAAAAACTTGTCTTTGACAATAATATCCCAAAACATAGCTATCCTCTAATTGCTTCAAACTAGTAAATTGGTCGTAAGGCACCATTGAATTAACCTTAGTCATTAGCTCTACTAAACTTGTACCTTTACCACCTAATCTTGAAATATATGGTTTAAGTTTATCGGTTAATATCCCCCACGTTCTATAAGGGTGTAGCTTAAATTGGTGCATTAATCTTTCAGCGTTTGTATCTCTTTTCTCACCCACTGAATTAAGTGCCCACACTTCAATTTGTTGAGCTATCGCAAGCATCCTCCCAAAAAGATAGCTCCTATCACTTTGATTTTCATCAAGTGCCATGTCCCATTCCTCCTTAAATTTATCACACCTATATTTTTTCACTAATGAACAAGCTATGCTCAAAGTCTTATTCCAATTGAAATAATTCATTGAGACAGGATTTGATGCACGGTTTACCACAGAATTCACAATATCATAAGGTATCCTAGCACCATCAATAATACATGGCAATAGCCTTTCTATTGTGGATTTTAATAGATCATTGCTTACTTCAAGTCGTTCATTTCTTTCAGTCCCAAATGCCACGACAGCAATATCCTTTGGTGCAGGTGCGCCAGTAAAATTTACAGACCTAAATTTGGGCTTTCCTTTGTCGTCAACTCCATCAGAAACTCTTTTATACGTGTGTTGCCATACACAAGTGCTATGCCATTTCTTAATTCTACATAAAAAATCCGAACCATTAAGTTCACGATAATAAGTTATAGATAATCGCCCAGTCGTTGCAGCATCCAATCCCATTACAACAATTTTAGCCTGAGTATCTAAATCATAACCGTAACCTGCAATAGCCTTATTAATCCTTCCGGCATATTCTTTTGATGTTGAAACTACTATTGTATCTTCATCCTCAAACATAACATCTTGAGTGTCTTCCAGTGGCTGAGGAATGGTTTGATTTCGTGTCCCCCATGCAATAATTACTTGATCACCATTTGTATAACCCTGAGTATTAACTAGCCACCGCAACGCATTATGCGCCTTTTGCGATGTTTCATACCCAATACTCACTACTTGATTTTTGTCAGCAAATCTTCCTCTGTAGGTAAAGCCCGCAGAATCATTTGCAGAAATTAGCTTTGACTTATCAGCTGTATTTCTTACCTTTGCAGGATGCTTTTCCGAGCACGAATTTTTTTTACCATTTACGTAGCACAAGTCCATATCCTTTTGCAAGCTTAAATAGTATCCGATATAGCTAACATAGACTTCTGTATCAAGCCAAACAGCTGTTTCTTGTTGTCCAGATATCTCAACTCTAAACCTAACAAAAGCATCACTTTGGTCAGAGACCGCCAATTTAACGCCTTTTACGAGCATACCATTCTCATCACAAATTAAAAGTTTATACTTTATCAAATCTGCAATTAGAGCTTTTTTTCTCAAGTAGCTTAAAACCGCATTGACCTTTTTATTTCCATATGCTGAACTACACCAGTCCTCCAGTTGTTTTAAGTATTTTAAATAATATTCTTGACCATTTTTCTTGTCTACGAAATCCGAAAAGTCACCAGCCACATATTGCAACTTATCACAGAGCGGATGCGGAGCAATACCGCTACTTCTAGAAGCAGAATCTTCCGTAACAGGAATTATAGTTACTTCCTCATCTTTTCCTAGAACTCTAGCCCTTTTAAAAATTCCATTACCATCAATTACTACCTCCAACTGTGCATTTTGTGTTGAATGTGCAATTGGTAGCAATGGTGTCCTTCCATCCGTTCTCTGTTTACCCACTTCATCTATACAATTCTCGTATGTATCATAGAGCATTTTCATCCAACTCAAAGATTCCCCCTCCTTCTTCAAGTTCTTTCAGACCACTAAAATTGTTTTTACTAAACTCTTTAGCCTTCATTGATTTAATATCACGTTTTAAAGTACACTCATTTGGTTTAATAAATCTAATATATCCATTATTCATTATTGGTGTCCAAAGTCTTGCAACCATTTTATCTTTGCCACTTTCATCATACGCTTCATCAGGATAGTCAAAACCATGAAACATTATCCCAAATGAAATTTCGCCGTAATTGTCATAGTCGCCTTTACCCTCACCAAATTTACAGGGTTCAACATAGCCTTGGCATTCGCGAGTTCCCAAAAACACATCTCGCCTTCCGCCACGTTTAATCATTCGTTGAGCAATTAAATAATGTTTATTCTCATTCCTATCATGTTCTAAATTTGGACGATTAAAATTCCACTCAAAATGAGCTTTTACTTGGTATTCAACATCTTTCAAATATGTGTAAATTGATAGTGTATTTCCCCCACTAAAAATTATAGGACGTATACCTTGTGATTGAGTTTTAATATATCTCATAACTCGAACCTCATCAATCACCCAAATAAATGTAGGCTTCCAGTAAACACTTTCTAACATGCCCTTTAAAGCTTGATATGTAGGTACTTGATAGGAAAATTTCTCTCCCCCAATTCTGTTGATAGGATCACTAAAAAGTGCATATTTTGCACTAACCTTAAATTCTACACTATTTTTCCATTCCATTCATCTCACCTCAACAATTATAAATTCCTGTTGCTGCTCTTCTGTCGTCACTCCTAATTTTATATTGTAAAACTCTTTTCTAAGAGCAATTACACCTCCGTTATTAAGCCTATAAAAGGCCCCTATTTTTTCTAGTTTATAAAAATCTAATTCGTATAAATTTACAGAGTATTGCTGTGCTTCCTTTAAGTAACCCTTTAATTCAGACACATTGCAATTCCCATTGATTTTTATGATAAGTTCCTCTCCTTTACCATAAGGTACAATAATTCCCGTTGTATTTCTCTCTATTACGTAGAAATTATCCCCAGCTGTTTTGAAAGCTTGTCTCAACATTAAATTTGGATTAGCATTATTTCTACTACTGTATGCTTCAATAGCATTGCTGTTTTCCGCTAATAAATCATACATAGTTTTATCCTTATTGGGCTCGGGCATAGTATAATTCATTTCCACCCTTCGATCATAGAAATAATAAGAGTAATATTTCTCCAATGCCTTTGGCGAAAGCAAATCTTCACCAAAAATTTCAGGGTTAGTCTTATAATTATCAAGGATACGTTGTGTTATTTCTTGCCCTTTCTTAATATCATTGAGCTTGCTGACATCCTCACTATTCATATTAACAATATAAACATCACTGCAAATTTTCTCGCCATGCCTATTACATCTTCCAGCTGCTTGAGCAATACTATCCAAACCAGCTAAAGAACGAATTACACATTCAAACGAAATATTTACACCAGCTTCAATTAATTGAGTACTTATGCAGATTATCCTACCATGCCCCAGTTTTAGTCTGATTTCATCAAGTATCTTCATTCTGTGGGAAGGACACATATTTGTGCTTAGATGGAAAATCAAAGATTGCTTATCTAGTGGCAATAACTTATTTTCTTCTTGGATAGCATTGAAAACTTCTTTTGCTGTATTTTTTGTATTTAGAATAACTAATGTGCTATTTACCCTCTCCATTATTTCCAGAACAAATTCTCTTAACTCTCCAGGGTCATAGCCTCCAACACGCGTCTTATCTACTATACTAGTCCTCTTAAATTCCCTGAACTTTTCTTCCACATTTTGAATCATGCTGGCCTTCTCACTTAACATAAGAGGCTTATCTGTCTTAGATAGCAAGGGCTGAGTTGCTGTACAAAGAATTATTGTAGTGTTGCAGACTACAGACAAAAAATTCATCGCAATATTAAACATATTAATACACTTAATAGGCATAGCTTGAATTTCATCAAAAATAATAATTGAGTTTGCAAGATTATGCATGCGGCGTACACCTTGAGTTCCTCCACTAAACAAAGTGTTAAGAAATTGAACCATCGTTGTTAAAACAATAGGGCTGTCCCAGCGCTCAGTCAAAAGCTTATAATCCTCATCTTCATTATCAATAACAAGGTTTGAATGATGCTCCAGAATGACATCATCCCGTTTAAGAATGTCCTTAATTTCCTTTGCATTTTGATCTATTATGGTAGTAAATGGAATTATATAGAAAATTCTGTCTTTTCTGAATTCCTTTGCATGCTCTAAAGCATAACGTAAGCTAGAGAGTGTCTTTCCTCCCCCGGTGGGAACGCAAAGCTGATATATACCTGTCCTGTTTTTAGCAAAATCTTTACAAGAAAGCGAGATCTCATCTCTTAATAAATTTATTTTCGATAATTTAGGATAGCTTGCTAATTCTTTTTCAAGCTTGTGAGATAGCTCCTCCCACAGCTTTGCTTTATCTATGGGTTGAGCCTTTTCTTTGCCCTCCATAAATGTATATGTATCAAATCTATCTGCATCAATAACGCAACTAAAAATATATTTTTGTAATAGTCCGGTTGTAAATCTTTTAAACTTAGTTGAGCTAATTTTTGTAAAAGCAGCTTTAATTTCCTCTATTGATTTCTCAAATAGTTCATTAATCTGTGCTTTGTCTAAGCATTCTGCATTAAAATTAGACGAAGCTTCATCATAATGGATTTTTTCTATGTCTTTATTCATTTTAGCAGTAAACTTATCGAATCCTTGCAGATCCAAACAATCCATCAAACCACCATGATGAGAGCAAATTGCTACGGAAATAAGCTGCGATGTCAGTTTTTGATATTGGTCTGAGTTATAAAAGTTATCATAAATCAGCTTAGCTCCTGCTGTGGAGTGATCTATAGTTCCTTTAAGCGATTTATCCTTGGGGTTCGCCGCACTATACCGAATATAACTATCAAAAGTGTTAGTTTCTTTTCCCATATCATGAAGAATA
>DATCID010000191.1:0-16457 GCA_036507975.1 Ruminiclostridium sp. | reverse complement strand
CAAGTGTTGGGGGTAAGGGCTGGCACTTTTGCGGTGACCATAAAGAAACAATACCCAACTTATATAAGAAGTTGATATCAAAACTCCCGGAAGTAAAAAAGGGCATAGGTGATTGATATGGAATTGTTTAATGGAATTAGTCAGGAAAAACTGGAGGATATCTTAAGTAGGATAAAGAATGTAAAAATTGCTCTTATTGGAGATATCTGTCTCGATGTTTATTGGAGAGCAGATATGACTAAAAGTGAGCTTTCAAGAGAAACTCCCCATTTTCCACTGCCTATTGTAAAGGAATGGATGTCTCCAGGTGGTGGAGGCAATGCAGCTGCCAATATAGCTGCATTGCTGCCCAAAAGTATAAAAGTATTAGGAGTTATAGGTAGGGATTGGAGAGGAGATTCCTTAATCCGAAAACTACAGGAAGTAGGTATTGATACCGACAGTATAGTTGTCAGTGAAAAAGCTGTAACAAATGCTTATTGCAAACCATTAAGAATAGGAATCTCCCATATGGAGTACGAAGATCCAAGAATGGATTTCAACAATTATGAAAACCTGCCTCAGGAAGATGAAGAAAAGCTATTGGAACTGCTGGGACAATGTGCAAGTGATATTGATGTTTTATGTGTTTCCGACCAACTACTTTATGGGTGTATAACTCCAATGGTTAGAGAAAAGATTATGTCTCTTGCAAAAGAAGGATTAAAGGTTATAGTGGATAGTCGTGACAGAATAGACCTTTATACAGGAGTTATTCTTAAGCCCAATGAAGTGGAAGGAACAAGAGCTTTATACAAGGAAGCTATTCCTGAAAAATTGAGTTTTGAAGATTATATCAATGCAGCGAAAATCCTATCCCAACGTAATAGATCAAACGTATGCATGACCCTAGGATCGAAAGGTTGTATTTACGCAGATTCACAAACTATAATTCATATACCTTCATATGATGTGTCACCACCAATAGATATATGCGGAGCTGGAGATACTTTTTTATCTGCGTTTTCTTGTGCAATTGCAGCAGGAGTAGCGCCATATGAAGCAGCATCCTTTGCCAACTTGGCATCGGATATTACAATTAAAAAAATTGGAATAACAGGAACAGCCAATCCAGAAGAAATCAGAACTAGGCATGAACAGATATTTTCCAAATCAAAATAACGGCTAAAGGTAAGCGATCATTTTAACTTTTATGAAGAATTTTATATTTTAGTAAAGCTTTTAAATAATATATTGGCATTTCTCCATTAGAATGTAGAACGAATTTTTATTGAAATAAGCATATCGAACATTTGTGGATAGATTTTTTTACCCTCTGAATAACTTTTATCTATATTTTTTAAGGAGAATTTATGGGACGCAGAGAAGATTTTAAAAGGATTTTAAAACATGAGCAGCCGGAAAAGCTGATTATTGATTTTGGCGGAAATCCATTATCAAGCATGGAAGGGTGTAGTATGTATACTCTTTTGGAGTATCTAGGTTATGATATTCCAGACGAAATTGAAGTATTACCATTTGGCGAGGTTAGACGATTGGATGAAAGGCTGCTGAAGCATTTTGATATAGATACTCGGTCAGTTGGAAAGATATTAAAACCGCAGGTATCACAGTATAAGAAAATATCGGATAATGAGTATATTGACGAATGGGGTATCAGACGTATTTTCACCGGATTGTACTGGGATGCCGTAGGATGTCCGCTGAAAGGTGCAACCAAAGAGGACTTGGATAAATACCAATGGCCGGATCCAGAGTCTATTGATAAGGCTGAGGTGGAAGAGTTTGCAAAACAGGCAAAAAAACTATATAAAGATACCGATTATATAATCTGTGCTGAGCATCCGGTGTATGGAATTTTTGAGCTTGGCTGTTGGATGTGTAGCTTTGACGATTTTCTTTTAAAAATGGCCATTGATGAAGAGTTTATCCATAGATTCTTTGAAATTGTTTTAAATTATCAGAAGAAAGTGATTGACATCTATTATGGAGCACTAGGAAAATACATTCACTATACTTCCAGCGGAGATGACTTTGCCACACAGACCAGCCTGTTTGTTTCCCCAAATATGTTCAGAGAATTAATTAAGCCATATTTCAAGGAAAGAATTAACCATACAAAAAAATATACTAATGCCGCCTACCTTCATCATTCCTGTGGAAGCGTATTCCCAATCATCGATGATCTGGCCGATGCAGGTGTAGATATACTAAATCCTATTCAGCCCAAGGCAAGCCATATGCAGCCTGAAAACCTCAAAAAGGTCTATGGTTCAAGGATGGTATTTCACGGAGGTATTGACACTCAAGACATTCTGCCTTTTGGTACAAAAGAAAGTATTGAGGAGACGGTAAGGCAAACAATTGACGTAATGAATAAGGATGGCGGATATATATTGGCAGCAGCCCATAATATCCAAGAGGACGTGCCGCCACAAAACCTCGTATATATGCTTGAAGCAGCTAATAAATTTGGTAAGTCAATTTAAAAAGAGGGTGATATCATGAGAAATTTGGTTGGAATTGATATTGGGGGCACAAAGTGTGCAGTGACCTTAGGGGAATATACTGGACAAGAAGAAATTAGAATTGTTGATAAAATGGCTTTTCCTACTTAAGTTTCAAAAGGCCAGGAGGCTGCACTGAATAAAATGTATGAAACTTTTGAGAGGATTCTCGAAAAAAAATTGTAGGAAGGCTGATCAAATTGAGGGCATAGGCATTAGCTGCGGCGGACCGCTAGACAGAAAAAGAGGCATCATTATGTCGCCTCCTAACCTGTTAGGCTGGGACAATATACCCATTGTAGAAATACTTGAAAAGAGATTTGCAATCAAGACACTAATAGATATTTTAAACCCTGAAGATGTCGTTATTGGCAGCATTTTGCAAGGAGCAGAGGTTTGCTCTATCCAGCTGCTTTGGAAGTGATAGAGAGGGAATCGTTAAGTTACTCCAGAAAAGTATGTAAGGTAGTTCCAGCAGGTCTTGGGGAAAAGATAGGTGATTTGGCAGCGCTGGCAGTAGCAATGTGCGGGTGATGAGTATAAAAAAAGAGGAGGCGTCTTAATGAAACAGCAGACAGTAAAAATTATTGATGAATTAACCCTGCGGTATCCGCAGCTTGAACAATGTAGAACTTATATTGAAGAGACTTTTGAGATTTTGAAGCAGTGTTATAAAAAGGAAGGAAAAGTATTAATATGCGGTAATGGGGGGAGTACATCCGATTCAGAGCATATAGTAGGCGAACTGATGAAAGGCTTTATCTTGGAAAGGAAAATCTGTAAGGAGCATGTGGAAAAGCTGAAGCAGGCTTTCCCTGAAGAAGTGGAATATCTGTCCGAAAATCTTCAGGGAGCTTTACCTGCAATTTCACTAGCCAGCCATTCTGCCCTTGCCTATGCCTACATCAACGATGTAGCTCCTGATATGGTTTTTGCCCAGCAGGTATATGGGTATGCTAGGTATGGAGATGTATTGATAGGGCTGAGCACATCGGGCAATTCACAAAATGTCATCAATGCCATTAAGGTTGCAAAGGCCTTTGGAGTAAAAACCATAGGTTTGACTGGGAAAAGTGGAGGAAAGATGGTCGGTTTATGTGATGTAGTTATTAAAGTCCCAGAACTTGAGACTTATAAGGTCCAAGAGCTGCACCTTCCGGTATATCATGCCCTATGTGCAATGGTTGAGATGGAGTTTTTTGGATAAATCTATTCTTCATAGATTTGGAGAATTTGTTTGTTAAACTAACTTGATTTCCTGAATATAAAAGGAAATTAAGCAGGGTTTTCTAATTGATGTTCAATTTTTTACCCTCTTCTATACAACAATTTGCATTTTAAATTCATAGGATGGGAACTTGAGGATATATTAATTGCGATGGTAAAAAGGGCACTACGTAAAAAGCTTACGGTATCAAAACCTGAGATTATAAATAGCGATCAGGGCAGCCAGTTTACAAGCAAGGAGTACATAGATTTGGTTGAAAGTAATAAGATTAGAGTTAGCATGGATGGCAAAGGCAGATGGGCTGATATTATTTTGATTGAACGCTGAAATACGATGAAGTGTATCTGAAAAACTATGAAAGCATAAGAGAAGAACGCAGGGAAATCGACAACTTTATACACACGTATAAAGTTATTAAGTTGCATTCAAGTTTAGGCTATGTATTATGGATAAAAAAGTAGGGATGAAGAGTACATCAAGTTAAAAAGAGCTATTTAAAATTTGATTAAATGTATGATATAAGGATACTAAAAACTGATAGGAGTAATTTATTGAACGAATATGTGAAACAAATTGAACGTTTAAAAAATAGTAAAAAATACTTGATATGCCTTGACTCCGATGGCACTGTATTTAATTCACAGGAAATTAAGTTCAAGAAATTCATCATTCCATGTATGATTCATATTTTCGGACTTGAGGAGATTTCTAGTTTCGTATCTGAGACAGCTGAGTATGTCAATCTTTATTCTGAATGGAGAGGAATTGGACGATACGCTGCTTTATTAAAAGTGTTTGATATGTTGAAGCTAAGAGAAGAAATTAGAAGGATGAGATTCACCTTGCCGGATACAGTTTATATGCTAAAATGGCTGATATCAGAATCAAAACACTGTAAATCCTCGTTGCTTGAGTACGTAAAAAATACACAGGATCCTTTCCTGATAAAGGTTTCAGAATGGGATAATACGGTGGATCAAAGTATAAGCAATAGAATGAAAGGCATTCCGAAGTTCAAATATGTCTCTGAATGCCTTGAAAGAGCTTCGAAATATGCTGATATAATTGTAGTTTCTTCAGAAGCATCTGATATATTGAGAAGAGAGTGGGAAGAGAGTGGGTTAGTTCAATATGTCAATGTTATAGCGGGGCGTGAAGTTGGGACAAAGAAAAGCATTATCTGTAATATAAAAACAGGTAGATATCTTGACAGTCATATATTAATGATTGGTGATGCATTGGGAGATCTGGAATCCGCCAAGGCCAACAATATCTTGTTTTATCCTATTATTCCAAAAAGAGAGATTTATTCATGGAAACGATTTTATGATGTTGAGTTGTATAAATTCGTGATGAACCAATATTCATCAAAGTTTGAAGATGATGCTATTTCTGAGTTTCAAGAAGTTCTCGAATCCATACCTCCGTGGGAAAAAAGCGGCAACATATAAGATGGTTAGGCTATATTTCAATAATTATTGAAAACAACCTATGTTTTTTCCCATATAGCAGGGGCTTCGATTGTTGAACAAAATGAGCATTGCTTGAAATATTGTATTTGCCAACTATAGAGGCTAAAACATTTCCTTGTTACGCAGCTAGAAAATAAAGATTGGTAATGTGTTTTATAATATCTAAATCATATGATAGATATATTTATAAATAGAGCTCAAAATCAATGTTTCCTTTTGACTATTAACCAAAATTAAGGGTTTTGTTCGCTATTTATAAAAATTGAAGAATTAATAATAATGAGGGTACTTATTATTAATTCTTCAATTTTCTTAGTCTTAAATCCTACAATACTTTTGTGACACACAAAATAGTAAAAAAGGTACGTGTGTGTCATGGGAAACAAATGTCCAAAAAGGTAGGCGTATTGTGACTTATAGCCTTAGAGTGGTATCTGTCGGTTTCGTTGGCTACACTCCAATTAGATATTTAAAATATATTTAAAATATATTTATTAAATGGGTTTACAAATGCCAGATTATTATATATAATCAAATCAATTGATTATTGCAAAGGTTCGCATGAAAATTAAAGTCAAATCTGAAACAAATATTTTGGAAGTTAATATAGATTAAAAATATAAAACCAAACAAAGCATTTTCTAACAATTTTTAAACATTAAGCACGGGAAAAAAATTTTTGATTTATGCAAAGGTTTGCATAAAAGATGGAGTGATATTATATGGTATTCCCCAATGAGAACGATTATAAAAAACAACTTACAATATGTGACATTGCCTCAAAAGCAGGTGTTTCAATAAGCACGGTATCACGAGTTATTAATGATAGTGGCTTAATTGGGAAAAAAACAACACTTAAAGTACAAAAGATTATTGAGGAGATGTGTTATATACCAAATGAAATGGCGAGAGGACTGTTGAGGAAGGCAAGTAAAACAGTTGGATTAATAGTACCTGACTTATCGAATCCATTTTTTGTTGAGTTTATAAAAAGTGTAGAAGAAGTTGTGAGTAGGAATGGATATATATTGTCCTTGTGCAACTCAAATCTTAACCATGATAAAGAAAAACAATATATTCAGCAATTAGCTGAGAAAAGGGCCGATGGGATTATCTTTATTAGTACTTTTGTAAAAAATCCCGAAATCATTTTAAGGCTTCGAGACCAAATAGCTATTGTGGCTGTTCAGACAGAGATTGAAGGTATTGATTGCATAGAGACTACAGATTATCTCGGAATAATAGAAGGTGTGCAACACTTGATTGATTTGGGGCATAAAAAGATTGGTTTTATTTATTGGGGCCCCGAAGTCAAGGCAACACAAAACCGATATAAAGCATTTGAACATGCTTTAATTAAAAATGGTATTGAAGTTAAGGAGGAATACATTATTGCAGGTGGATTTACAGGAGAATCAGGATATTTCATGACAAAAAAACTTTTAGAACTTCCTGATCCACCTACAGCTATACAAGCAGGTAATGATAGTTTTGCATTTGGGGCATATCTGGCTATTATGGAAAGTGGACTAAAAATACCAGATGACATTTCTATTGTAGGTTTTGATAATATAATGATGGCTAATATTTCAAATCCTCCATTGACAACTGTATCCCAACCGATTTATACAATGGGACAGGAGGCAGCGGAATTGCTAATACAGAATATTTCACAAGGGCCCAAAGAGGTTAATAAAAAAATAGTACTTCCAACAAAACTTATTGTGAGGGGATCTACTGCACCACCAAAAGGAGAATAAAATTTATAATAGTAAGTTGAGTGATTTTGAAAACTAACTACCAGTAAATAAATGGGATTCATACAAAGTTTAAAAATGCATGATATCAACTTTAATGTGTGCAGGATATGTAAAATGATCTTTGTTCGTTTCATTAAGGGGAATGAAAGCTTTCATATTCCAGTTGTGAAGAAGTTTGTAGGTAGCATAGTTGTCGTGAGTATCATCCCAGTGAAAACTATCAAAACGGAACTGTGGGTAAAGTTTTTTAGCTTCAACAAGTGAAACAATGGCCGAAATGCCATCATGACTTTGGGCCTGAACCAAACGTAGGTAAAGAGGAAGGTCACACTTTAGATTCTTATTGTAGTTAGAAAGAATATACTCGGTATAACCGTAAAACCACTGTCCGTGGTAACTGTCACCCCCCCCCCTCAGACATGGGTCAGAGAATCTGCGTTTACTGTAACAATTGTAATTACCGTTGTCCCTGCAATTGCATTCTTTATTACCAAAACTACTGGCAACGGAATTGGCACAAGTACCATCACATGAAACAGGCAACTTATTAGTATCAAGTGTTTTTGGAAAAAATGTTTAATTATTTGATGATATTTGGGAGACGAAACAAAAAGATAGACTCCTGAAAGTCACTAATACCAATAGATACGAGTTTCCGAAATAACTAAAAGTTTTAAAGGAGGTGAATAACTTTTGTTTGATAAGAAGTAGCGTCAAATTTACTTAACTGAAGAATGCTTATGTTGTTGACTAAATAAAATTAATTGTAAAGTTTTAAAGGTAAGTGGCTTGGAACCGTTTGACCAATGCTGCTTGTTAGAAAAACTAAGAATTCGTTTTATTTAAGACTTGGACGTTGTTTTGGAATAGGAAAGCATTCTCATCAAAAAAATAGTTAAGAAGGGATTTTGTTATATCCTTCAAAACTATTAAAAATTAATCCGATATATATTATACATCAAACGGAGAAAAATGTCAAAATTCAAAATTTAAAGGAGTATGGTAAAATGAAAAACGTTAAGAAAATTTTAGCATGGGCACTAGTCTTGGTTTTAGCTTTCTCTTTAGTTGCATGTGGAAGCAATTCATCTAACGCTAAAACATCTGATACTGCTGCAAGAACAACTACGGGCGAAACGAAAAGCAGCGATACTACGGCTACAACTGAACCCGCTGCAGACAATTTGGGTAATAAAGAATTGATAATGACAGTAATAATTACTGATCCATTCTTTCTGAGTATTGAGAAGAAATTTAAAGAACTTGCTGAAAAAGATGGATATCATGTTACATTCATGGATCCGAATATTAAGAATGATGCCCTGCAGAAAATGATTGAGGATATTATCGTAAAAAAACCTGCAGGAGTGGCATTTGCACCTTGGGATGACAGTCATATAAATATGGTAAAGCAGTTACTGGATGCTGGAATAACTACAGTTACATATAACGTTCCACTTACTGAGGATCTCATTCCGACTATATTGAACGGTGATTATGAAGGAGGAGTTGTAGGAGGCGAGGCAGCAAGCACTCAATGGAAGAAAGACAATCCTAGTACAGAGCCTATAATTGGAATAGTTGGGCAACCTCAGATAGGTGCAAACGTAAAAAGAGCAAATGGTTTTATTGATGGATTTAAAAAATTATATCCTGATGTGAAGGTTAAACCTATAGCGGATGGTAAGGGTGATAGGGCAAAAACTCTTGCTGCTGCATCTGATTTAATACAGGCTAACCCGGATATAAATTGTTTCTTTGGAATAAATGACAATACAGCTATGGGAATTGTAGATGCACTAAAAGAACAAAATAAAGCGGATAGTACGAAATATTCAGTTACAGGGTTTGGCGGATCTACACCAGTTCTTGATGAGATGAAAAAGCCAGGATCTGTTATTAAAACAGAAGTAGGTCAGCAGCCGACAACGATGGGCGAATTGACATATAAAGCTTTATTAGATGCAATTAAGGGTGAAAAAGGGTATAAGCTAACTGTTGTACCAGCTGTAAATGTCACTGCTGCAGAAGCAGACAAATTCTTGGAAACACAGTATCCTAAATAAAGAGGGAGGTAGGGGGGGGCAAGATTTCACTCCCCTCCCACACTTTTATGAGTAGTACCACTATTTTGGAATTTAAAAAAGTATATAAAAGGTTTTCAGGAGTTACTGTATTAAATGATATTAATTTTAGTGTCAATAAAGGTGAAGTACATTGTATAGTCGGTGAAAATGGAGCAGGAAAATCCACGTTAATGAAAATTCTTTCAGGCGTATATTCTATTGATGAAGGTGAAATTTATTTAGAAAATAAAAAAGTATTAATCAGCAGTCCTTTTATTGCTAAAAATATGGGTATTGCTACGGTTCATCAAGAGTTAAATGTTATTGAAAATCTTAATATTGAAGAAAATATGACTCTGGGCAGAGAATTTCACAAAGCAGGCTTTATCCAAAGAAAAGGTAATATTAGTAGAATAAAAAGGTATTTAGATGAAGTTGAGCTTAATATACCGATTAATACCAAGTTGAAGTTTTTAAGTACCGGACAGAAACAAATGATAACAATAGCTAAAGCTCTTTCTATGGAGACGAAGATTCTTATTTTGGATGAACCAACTGCTGCCCTTAGTGAAGTAGAAGCAGATAATCTCTTCAAAAGAATACGTGAATTAAAAGCTAAGGGTGTTACAATAATATACATTTCCCACAGAATGAAAGAAATATTTGATATTGGAGATCGGGTAACAATATTAAAAGACGGAAGCTACGTTTGTACAAAAGATATTAAAGATACAAATCAGATTGAGCTGGCAGAAAAAATGGTAGGGAGAGAACTTAAAACAGTTTTTCCTCCTGTTAATACAAAACTTGGTGAAACTGTATTGGAAGTAAAAAATTTAAGCACAGATAAACTGCACAATATCAACTTTAAAGTTCGAAAGGGCGAAGTGCTAGGAATTTCAGGAATTGTAGGTTCGGGGAGGACTGAAGTTTTAAGAGCTGTTTTTGGGGCAGATAAAATTATTCAAGGTGAAATTATTTTGAATGGCAAGAAGGTCAAAATCAGTAACCCTACGAATTCAATTAATAACAAAATTGCTTTTATACCGGAAGATAGACGTAAGCAAGCAATTATTAAAGTGATGCCCGTTAGAGATAATCTTGTCTTGATATTTAATAAATTTAATCATTTTTTTGGATTTATTAATAAAAGGAAAGCTGATGTAATAGTAGAAAAATATGTTAATGATCTAAGTATAAAGCTAGCCAGTCCCACCCAAAAAATACAATACCTAAGTGGTGGAAACCAGCAAAAAGTTGTGCTTTCAAAATGGTTATGCATAGATTCTGAAGTATTGCTGCTTGATGAGCCGACTCAAGGAGTCGATATTGGTGCAAAACAGGATATTTACCAATTAATAAGCCAATTGGCATTAGATGGGAAAACTATAATAATTGTCTCTTCTGAAATGGTTGAGCTTTTGAATTTATGTAATACTTTAATTATTATGCGTAATGGAAAGATAGTTGGCGGATTATCCGCTGACGAGGCAAATGAAGAATTGATTATTAAAGCTGTGATGGGAGTGGTCAACAATGAATAAAGTCAAAATAAAGAATCATAATTTGGTAACGGTGTTTGTATTATTTTTAATAGTAATATTCATGTCTTTGTTTGCACACAACTTTTTAAGTCCTGCAAATTTTACGAATATTTTGAGACAGGTCTCACTAACGGTTATTGTGGCTTGCGGTACTACCTTCATTATGATAGCTGGAGGTCTTGATATTTCAGTTGGAGGTGTTTTAGCTGTCACGGGAGTAGTCGCTGCAAAATCTGCTTCTATGGGGTTCAGTGTTCCCATAAGTTTCGCATTTGGTATATTATTCGGATTAATTGTCGGACTGGTGAATGCATTTTTAATTGAAGGGACAAAAATCCCAACGGTTATTGCAACGTTGGGTACCATGTATATTTGTAGGGGATTGGCATATGTGATAAGTGGTGGAAATCCTATTATAGATGTGCCTGATAATTATTCATTTATAAGCGCGACCCATTTTGGACCGATACCGCTATTGATAATTATAATGTTAGTTGTATTTATAATATGTCACATTATTTTCAAATATACTCTCCTAGGAAAATATACACTTGCTATTGGTGGTAATACAGAGACTTCAAAACTTTCAGGAATAAAAACCGTTAAGATTAAAACAATACTTTATGCGATGGGGGGCACCTTAGCTGGGATTGGCGGTGTACTTATGTCATCCAGATTAAAATCAGGTGATCCGAATGTCGGTATGGGGTTTGAATTCGATTGCATCGTTGCCGTTGTTATCGGTGGGACCAGCCTAATTGGCGGAGAAGGTTCGCTTTCAGGGACTTTTATTGGTGCACTAATAGTTGCAGTTATCGCAAATGGTATGAATTTGATGGGTATTGGGACATTCTACCAATATATAATTCAGGGGGGAGTCTTGGTATTAGCTGTAATCTTTGACCAAACTTTAAAAGGTGAAGGTCTCAAATTTAATTTTATAACAAGATTATTTTCTTATGATAAAAGAACTTCCTGTTAGTTCAAACAATAAATATCATAAATTTAAAATATTAATTAAATTATAGCTGAAATATGGAGGCTCAAATAAATTATGAATAGCAGAGAAAGAGTAATTAGAACTTTAGAATTTAATAATCCGGATAAAATTCCAATAGATTTATGGATATTACCTGCAGCGAGATCAAAATATGGCAAAGTGCTTGAAGACATTCTAGATATTTATGAAAGAGATATCATTTCAATTGATGGTCCTTTAGATTTATCGTATATCCCTAAAACGTATGAAAAAGGGAATTATACAGACACATGGGGGACTAATTGGACCAATTTACAGGGTGGAATGGTTGGTGAAGTTAAAAATCCTATTTTTGAGGAAATTGAAAAAATCAGCAAGTATAATCCTCCAAATGAAGTTTTTATTGATGAATGGAAAGAATATAAACCGAAATTGAATGATAAGATTCGAAATGCAAGGATGAAAAACAAGTTTGTGGTTGGTGGATGGGTCAATATATTCGAAAGAATGCAGTTCTTAAGAGGTACTGAGAATCTTTATTGCGATATGGCGGAAAGAAGTGATGATTTTTTTCAGATACTGGATATTGTTTTTTCATTCTATAGAGAATATGTGAAAGCTTGGCTTGAGACAGATGTTGATGCAATTGTCTTCGGAGATGATTGGGGATCTCAAAGGTCTTTGCTTATATCACCTAGCATGTGGATAAGTATTTTTAGACCTGTTTACAAAGAGTTGTTTGATATGATCAAGGCGAAAGGAAAATATATATTTTTCCACAGCGATGGCTATATAATGGATTTATATACTGAGTTTATCGAATTAGGTGTTAATGCTATCAATTCTCAACTCTGGTGTATGGGGGTTGAAAATGTGGCTGAAAAGTTTGCTGGAAAGATTACATTTTGGGGAGAAATCAGCAGGCAGGACATACTTCCAAATGGCACTCCAACGGATATCAAAGCTGCAGCTGAAAAGATGAAAAAGTACCTTTTCTTGGGTGGCGGCTTAATTGGACAGAGCGAGGTAGGAAAAGATGTACCACCCGAAAATATACGCGCAGTGTTGGCGGCATGGGATTAGGTTATCTATGCTGAATGGCTTGATCCTGATAGAGAGATTTTTTCGTGGAAAAGATTTTTAGATGAGGGAATTGATAAATTTATAGACAGTCAATATTCAAAAGAATATGAAAACCACGTGATAACAGAATTTGAGAATATATTATTGACTTTGCCGGACAAGGTTTGAAGGTTATTTTAGATAGATGGGATAGAGCAGGTCTGTATACAGGTATTATACTAAAGCCTAATGAAGTTGAAGGGTAGAGAGCAGTCAACCTTTGAAGAATTGGCCGCTGATGTGGGGATTCTGGCAGTCCAAAATAAATCCAGTGTGTATGACGCTCTGGCCAAAGGGGTGTGTATTCATTGCAGGAGGTATGGCTGTTTATGTACCATTGGGGCCAGATGTCTTTCTCACAGCTTTTTCATTTGCAAGTTCGTCTGGGAGGGCGCAGAAGCTTATGAATCCGTAGTAGTTGTCAACATGGCGGTGGACGTAATAATCAAAAAAATAGGTCCCACTGCTACTGTCAACACTGAGGAAATAAAAATAAGTCATTGTGAAATATTAAGGATGGAGGAAATTGTATGAATAGTAAGGAAAGAGTTTATGCCGCATTAAGATTTCAAGAAACGGACAGAGTGCCGAGGTTTGTATGGTTTGGTACAGGAACAATAAAGATGCTTACAGAAAAATTAAAAATATCATCGCTAGGTCTTGATTTGAAATTTGGAAATGACGTATTGCAGACATGGGTTTCCATAAATGGGGAAATGGCCAGGGAAGTTGCTGAAGGAACTGAATTTAAGGATGAATGGGGAATAACCTGGAAAAGAGAAGGCTACTATAATATGGTTATCGGGCATCCACTAAAGGGAAAGGATGCCGCGTTTATCAATAATTACCCTCTTCCGAATGCTTATTCTACAAAAAGATATGAGCATCTTGAATATCTTGTTAAGGAATATGGAGACCGCTACTTTATCGGAGCAGATGTCTCGGGTGTATTGTTTGAACCTGCCTATCATCTAAGAGATATGGAAGAATTGATGATTGATATGGCAATGGAAAGCGAAGAAGCAGACATCCTGCTTGATAAGCTTGTGGACTTTTGTATAAAGATATCCATTGAATGTATAAAGAGGGGTGCAGACTGGATTTGGATGGGTGACGATCTGGGCTCTCAAAGGGGGATGCTCATGTCCCCTGAAATGTGGAGAAAATATTTCAAGCCAAGGATGAAGCAGATTATTGACGGAATACGGTTATATAAAAAGGATGTTTTTATTGCATATCATTCCTGTGGAAGTATGTATCCTGTCATAAAAGATCTGGTTGAAATCGGTATCAATGTTTTAAATCCAATTCAAGAGAGTGCAGGAGGTATGGATCAAGAGAGGATTAAAAAGGAATTTGGGGATAAAGCCACTCTAATGTGTGGGGTAGACACGCAGCAATTTCTGCTTTATGCAACACCTCAGGAAGTAAGGGATAAAACAAAGGAACTTGTAAGTAAACTGAGTTACGATGGGGGATATATTTTTGCAGCATCTCACTGTATTCAATCGGATACTCCTGAGGAAAACATTTATGCACTTTTTGAAGCATTGGACAATTTATAAAGGTGGTTAAATTAATGAAAGAAGCTAAAAAACAATTATGAATTAGATGATTCAACGTTTGCCAGAAATGGATGCATGCAAAAAAAAAGTACTTAAGAGTCTTATTTGACACTAAAGGAGTGATATATCCACCACGGAAAGGTATTGATTTGCGGAAATGAATCACTATCAAACTATCTTCAAGGGGCTTTGCCTGCAATATCGCTTGTGAGCCAATCGGCCATTTCTAAAGCATTTATTAATGATGTATCACCAGAAATGATGTTTGCACAGAAGGTATATGAATATGGAAAAGAAGGAGATGTGCTGTTGGACTGAGTACTTCTGGTAATTCCAGAAATGTAGTTAATGCAATAAAAGTAGCCAAAGCGTTTGGGTTAAAAGCCATTGTTTTTACAGGAATAAATGGAGGAGTAATGAAAAATTTGTGCAACATAACCATTATGCTTCATTCAGACATGACTTTTAAAATACAGGATTACCATTTATCTATTTACCATGCTCTTTGCGCTATGATTGAGGCAGAATTCTATACCGAATAGGCTTTTGTGACATAAGCTGTATAATTTTAAGTATGCGTCCCCTTGTCCCTTATCCCAAAGTTAGGATAAGGGACAAGGGGACGGGTAAATTGTACGAACGCCACGAAGTTTACTGATTGAGTCTTCCCAGTTTGATAGACACATTAAACTCGTAAAATCTCGTTATTCCGTAAAATACCTTTAAATCCTAAGTTGCCGACCCATTGTAACTAGGACGGAACTTCAAACTGAAATTATTTGTAAAGTACTTTTTGCTTTTGTGTAACCTTGCTAATGCGAAGTCTGTGACCTAGCTGTTCATAGCATTCAATGCAATCTAATATGTCAATCAACTCTTGTATAGTTTGCCGTTTATAGAAATCATAATATCCAGCGGAGGCGAAGGCCATACGTGCTTTACGACATCAAAAAACAGAGACTGAAAAGGCGATTAGTATAAGTATGGCTTTAGGTGCAATAGATCCTGAAAAGGAGGCACAATACAAAAAAACTTTAGATATGGCTTTTGAAAAAAGTATTCTTTTTGGGGCGCATGTGTAGAACTGGACCGATTTGAAAATGTGATGGAGGGCAAGAAACTGTATGACCCTGTTTTAGGGACAACTTAGATATCCCTTCCGAATAACCGGCAAGCGGTGGAGAAACGTTAGGTAAAAGAAATTGGGATACGCGTAATTATCGTCATTTATATATAAACAAGAGGCTCATTACATATCTACTGTTTTATGTAATCTGAGCCTCTTGTTTCTTGTATAAAATCTATACCCACGGGCTTTTTATAACTTATTGAGACTAAAGAGCAAGTTAAGTTATGTAAACTATCGAATACTATATCTTATTTAGATTGAAAATAAATAACTCTACTAGCGTAACAAATGAGCATAATGGGGATTTAGAAAAACAATAACAAACTTCGCATTATCTACGAATAGAATAAAAATGCCATCCTAATTGATGGCATTTTGCTAATTAATTAAACATCATAGCAAGCGGATTTGAATTGACTGCAGACTGTAATTGGTGTTCATCTATGTGTGTATAGATTTCAGTAGTGGCAATGCTTTCGTGGCCAAGGATTTGCTGGAGAGAACGTATATCTGATCTGCCATATTTATACATTAATGTTGCTGCCGTATGGCGAAGTTTATGGGCAGATATTGTTTTAGGATCAAGATCGGAAGCGATAACATATTTCTTGACGATATTTTGGACTGCCCTCGTTGTAATATGACCGCTATTTCTCGAAATAAATAGGGCGTTCGTGTTTACCTTGAGGGTATTTCTTATTTGTAACCAGGTGCTAATTGATTTTTTTGCAGCGGGTGTTAGAAAAATTCTTCTCTCCTTGTTACCCTTACCAATTACAGTTAAAACATTATTGTTTACCTGGTCGATATTCAAATTCGCCAATTCGGATAATCTTAATGCACAATTAAGAAAAATAGTGATTATACAATGATCTCTAGACGATTTTTTACATTGAATCAGCAGTCGAACTGACTCTTCTAATTTAAGATATTTAGGAATGCATTTTGGCAACTTAGGGGTTTCGAGCTCCTCAGCAATGTTGTTATCAATAAGATGAGCTTTTGTTTTGAGATACTTCCAAAATTGACGAATAGATACAATTTTTCTCGCCCTTGTACCAGCAGAAGCTTTTTGGGATGTCTGA
>DATCID010000190.1:0-5054 GCA_036507975.1 Ruminiclostridium sp. | reverse complement strand
TGATATAAATTGTAAAAACAATACAATTGCATACAAAAATGTAGGTGACCGTTCAGAAGTTGAGACCATATTAAATGTGATTGATAACTTACAGGAACAAGAAGGCAATTTTCTAAATGCACCTCAAATGAAAACTAAAGGTCTTGAAAAATATAAGTTGCTGGCACAATACAATAATGTGGTTTTGGCTGCTTGTGATGTAACCAGCTTGGATTCAACAATGCATAAAGTTGAAAGCATCAAGTATGTTACATGGGAAAAGGATAGAGGTGGTGATGGGAATGGAGTTCATACAGGACACTACTTTGATGATGATAATTATGAAGACGCAAAGGAAGACTTTGCTGCACGTTCTGGTCTAGTTAGTAAAGATAAATTATTCAGTGAGACAGAAAGGATAGCTTTGTTTGCTGGAATTGTTAAGCTAGAGTCTCTGGGTGAAAACACAAACGATGATACCAAAATATTAGAAACTATTAAAAGCAAAATAAGTAACCTCATTCCTGATATTGAAGAAAAGATATATGAGCGAAATCCACAATTTCAGGAAAATGAAAAGTATGCTGAAATAGGCTCTGAAGTTAATACGACACAGGAATTAGACGAAGATATTCAGGAAGATTATGAGCAGGAAATTTAAAAATAACTTGAGGGAGAGTGACTGTAATGGAATATGGTTTTGAGGAAGAGCGAGTGGGAGCTCCAACATATAAAGTTGATGAAGAGAATGACGAACTGATTAATACACTGGCTGAGTTCTTGAAAATGGAAAGAGCAAAGGTTGAATTTTTCACTAAAAAGATGGGATTAACTTGGCTAGATGAACCTGGTATAGTAGGGGCCACAGAAGATCAGTTAATTCGCATTTATGATTTGAGAAGCTTTCTAAGGAGGATGAAAAGATGAGTGATCAATATGGATTTGATAAATTAGCTTTTGCGAAGCTTGTTTCTAATTTTACAGGCGTTAGTGCATCTAAACTTGATTCCTTTATAGAGAACAATGATATAGCAATGGTTTTTGAACATTCAACAGCTATTGGATTAACTCCGCAGCAGCTCAAAAAATTTGAACAGCTAAAAGAGTTAAGCTCTTTGTACAATAATTTAAAATACCACAAGTCAGAATATTGTATTAATTCGTCTAGTAAAGCGGGTGAATATTTCAAGAATTACTTTTCTGGCATAAAAGATAAAGAAAGATTTGTTTGTTCCTTCTTAGATACAGCAAATAATGTTATGGCAACAGAGGTTACTAATACAGGAACTGTTAATGAGGTACCTGTGTATCCAAGGGAAATAGTAAAGAGAGCTCTAATGTATGATGCTAACTCAATTATTATTTCACACAACCATCCAGGAGAAAGTTTGAAAGCAAGTTCAGACGATATAAATATCACAAATCATATATCCCGAGCGTTATCAACCGTTAGGATAAAGCTTTTAGATCATATTATCGTTGCAGGAGATAGGCATTATAGCTTTAAAGAACAGGACATATTGCCAGAACAAGAATTTGGCTTTAGTAAATCTAACCCGAATCAAAACGATATTGCTGTTGAGGAAGATCAGGAAGAGTACGAGCAGGAAATGTAAAAATATGTTAGGGGTGAAGACAGTCAGTCTAAGACAAAATTGTAGTGGAATAAATTGGAAGAGAGTTGAGGTAATAGTTTTTATGGATTTTAGTGAATTTATTGAAAAGTCAGCTTTAGAAGTTCACGAATTTATTAAGTGTGAAGGATTATTTGATCTAGAAAATGTATCAGAAAAAGATGATATAGATTTCTATTCAGCAGTATATTTGGTGAGAAGTAATATAACAAGAAATATATTTATCGTCAGATACTACTATGAGGTTGAAGATGATGAATTTGAAGAAAATTATGTTGTATTAAGCAAATCTGACTGTGAGAAATTTGTAAAGTTTATTAATTTTGGAGAGTTAAACGAATATGAAGATAATGATGAGGAAGATGAAGATCAATTAATTTAATAAACAAAGTAACTTAGCAGGCTCAAAGGAGCCTGCTTTTATTATGAGAGGAGATAAAAAGTATGGGTAAGATTATTGCAATTGCAAATCAAAAGGGAGGCGTAGGCAAGACAACCACCGCTGTGAACATTGCAGCAGGGCTTGTAAAGGAAGGAAAGAAAGTGTTGGGAGTGGATCTGGACCCTCAGGCAAACATGAGTGAGTATATGGGATACCAATATGACAGTCTGTACAATATCAGTGACCTGATGGTGGCTGCAGCCAACAATAATCTTGATGGTGAGTGTATTAAGAAAAGTATAGTACGCAGTGATGAGGGAATTGACTATATTCCCTCAAATATCAAGCTGGCTAGTGCGGATCTATTTTTATCAAATGTAATGTGCAGGGAACAGGTTTTAAAGAGGATATTAAAAAGAGAAGAATTTTCCGAATACGACTACGTAATAATTGATGTGCGCCCGTAAGTCCTGTAAAGGACGTGGGCTGTTGAAAATCCGCCTTAAGCAAGCGGTAGGTAAAAGTATTACTGCAATTTAAAATTGCAACCTATCACCACTCGACTTATCCGAGCGGGAAACCTAACGGGGAGTGTAGCATGTCGGGAGAAAGTCACAAGTCAGTTTAACTTCAAAATTGCGACTGAGTGCCAATGGTGAAAAATTATGCATGAGGATAAAGGCTAAACTGCCTGAATGATAGTCAGAGGTTGGGTCTAATTACGCCCACAGCGAAAAGAAGTTGAAACGTTGATGTTTCGGCTGTTATATTCAATCCATGTATAACAGCAACATACTCGAAACAAACCATCTGTGAGAAACAGAAAATGACGAAAGTCGTATCCGACAGCATTATAAGCTTTGTTTCAACAGCACTAAACGGGGATTACCTAAACCGAAATGTTTATTTCGGCAAGGTAACAGAGTTCCAGTAGTAGTCGGAGGACGGGAAAGCCGTCTACATGGCGAAGTGGGACAGTTTATCTTTCAACAAACTTAGCGGAAAGGTGCGTGAGGCACTATGAGAAATCCAATTACGGTGTTGAAAAGTTTATCCGGAAAATCAGAGACATATGAGTATGAGCGTTTATACCGCAACCTGTACAATCCAGAGTTATACCTTCTAGCGTACAAAAACATTGCAGCTTCTGAAGGAAGTATGACAAAGGGAACAGACGGTAAAACCATTGATGACATGAGTATGGGACGTATTCAAGCTATTATTGCGTCCTTAAAAGACCACTCCTATCAACCAAACCCGGCAAAAAGAACATATATTGCCAAGAAAAATAGCACAAAGAAAAGACCTTTGGGGATACCCTCAACAGATGATAAGCTGGTACAAGAAATCGTCAGAATGATACTTGAAAGTATATATGAAAGCTCATTTTCTCAAAACTCTCATGGTTTCATGCCAGGGAGAAGCTGTCATACTGCCCTTAAACAAATAAAGAATACCTTTACAGGTATAAACTGGTTTGTTGAGGGTGATATCAAAGCCTGTTTTGACAGTTTTAACCATCAAGTGCTGATAGAAATACTACGTAGGAGAATAAAGGATGAATATTTTATTTCACTTATGTGGAAATTCCTTAAAGCAGGATACATGGAACAATGGGAATACAATAAAACCTATTCCGGCATTCCACAGGGGTCGGGGTTTAGTCCGATTCTTGCGAACATTTATTTAAATGAATTAGATGTCTTTATGGAAAAGTACAAGAAACTCTTTGATGTAGGTACTGCCCGCAAGCGCATAGCAAATCCCAAATACACCAAGGCAAGAGATGAGTACCATGATAGTAGAGGAGCATATGGGAAAGTATGGGGTGGTTTGGACGATGGTGCAAAGAAAATTGCTGTGGCAGATATGAGTAGGGCAAGGCAAAAAATGCAAACAATAACGTATTTTAAGCCTATGGATAAAGCCTTCAAACGTATTCAATACTGTCGTTATGCGGATGATTTTCTTATTGGCATTATTGGTAGCATGGCAGATGCAGGAAAAGTTAAAGATGATATAAAAGAGTTTCTGGTAGGTAAGTTAAAGCTTGAAATGTCAGAAGAAAAGACGAAGATTACACATTCCAAGGATAAGGCGAGATTTCTGAGCTACGATATTACCGTTTCAAAGGATAATAACACAAAGCGTGACAAGACCGGAAGGACAAGACGTTATAGTACGGGACGTATAAAGCTGTATGTTCCAAGAGAGAAATGGGAAGGAAAACTCAAAGAGTATCAAACATTTAAGGTCAAAACTGGAATTTCTGGTAAGGAAAAGTGGTTACCAATTCATCGTGGAAAGCTAATAAATAATACAGACGTAAAAATAGTCAGCACATACAACGCTGAAATAAGAGGACTGTACAATTATTACTGTATGGCAAATAATGCTACCGTGTTAAGCAATTTTTATTACATCATGGAATACAGCATGTACAAAACTTTTGCAGCAAAGTATAAAATATCAATGCCTCAAGCAATAACAAAATTCAGTAAAGATGGTGACTTTGTAGTAAATTATCCAGTCAAAAATGGCACAAGACAATGCATATTCTACAACAATGGTTTTAGAAAAAAAGAATTTCCCATGAGATATCAAATGGATGCATTACCCCAGTATAAAAGGTATGACAGACCCAATACCTTAGCTGGACGGTTAAAATCCGGTATTTGTGAATTGTGCGGAATAAAAACAGAGGATATTAGAATGCATCATGTACGAAAACTAGCTGATTTGACGGAAAACACTGCGTGGGAACTATGTATGCTCAAAAAGAGGCGTAAATCATTAGCTGTATGCGCTGACTGTAACAATATTATACACTCTGATTTAGGATAGATGATAGATAAATGGAGAGCCGTATACATTGAAAGGTGTACGTACGGTTCGGGAGGGAGCTCCCAAAACCTGCTGTGCTTTTGCACAGTAAGGCGTGGGTTGTCTTACCTCATTGCTTGCCTAGTTTAGGTATCCTTCTCACAAATGCACTTGCAGCTGCAGATAGTCTTATAATTCCAGTGCAGACACAAAAATTTGCACTGGATGGATTGGTG
>DATCID010000189.1:0-12987 GCA_036507975.1 Ruminiclostridium sp. | reverse complement strand
TATATTACTTATATTACTTATATTACTTATATTAAAATTATAACTTTTCTGGAAAAAATATGATATAGGATGATTTATATTTACCGTAGTTTATAGTGAAAAAAGACACTAACCTTTTAAGTTAATGCCTTTCCAAAATATTCTATGCCTCTATATTTAACTTATCCTTTGGATAAGTTTATTCCTTATAATTTTCTCAGACTTAATTTTATCGTTCCTGCTCAATGTCTGTGCAGCCAAATCAAATGCGTTATTGATAATTAAATCACTCATTTGAAATTCTTTTGCTGCTATTTCCATAACAATTTTGTCATGCTTCGGATTATAATGACCATTCTTCTTTTCAAGTTTCATATATTGCTGCTGACAGAACTCATAAATTTCTAAACATTTTTTAGAATCTAACATAGCTACACGCTCCTTTCACCATTTATATTCCAACATTTATTACCTTATAAACATAATACTTTAAAAATATTAAGAAGTTGTGTAGAAATTATTAATTTTTTTTGGTTATTATTTCTTCGAATCTTTTTATTAATTACTACGCATATTTATACTAGGCATTTATTTAGTGTAGACAAATTAAAATTGAAAGGATTGATATAATGCAGAATCATAAAAACCAAGATAGTATTTCTGTAAACTTTGTAAATGAAGTCAATGAAATAAAACCTATTACGAAGAAACCTGTTGGAAATGCAGGTACAGATCCATTTTGTGTTTATGACCACAAGAGACATGCTGTTGGTTCAAAAATAATAAATGGAGATGGCACAGAATCAGTATGTACCGATGATGGTTCTTGGCAAAACACTTAATCAGCTGGATTTTATTCAAATAAGCGTTGTAAGATCATCAGGTTTGGCTTACAGCGCTTATTATTCAATAAATTATTACTATTTTTGTCTACAAGCTCCAATCACATGTTTCTTCAATGATTTGAGCAATTTTTTCAAGTTCAGCAGCGTCAATAGCATCAAACCTGTCAAAAGATGGACTGTCGATGTCCAAAACTCCCACAATTTTTCCTTGACTACGAAGAGGTATTACAATTTCCGAATTAGATACACTATCGCAGGCAATATGTCCAGGAAATTCATGAACGTTATTAACCAATTGAGTTGCGTTTTCTAATACTGCCATACCACATACGCCTTTTCCAACTGCAATATGCACGCATGCTAGTTTCCCTTGAAAGGGTCCGAGTAGCAATTCGCCTTCATGCATTAAATAGAAACCTACCCAGTTAATATTGATCAATGCCTCGTTTAACAACGCAGAAGCATTGGAAAGGTTGGCAATTACGTGATGTTCTCCCTCTAACAGCGCCTTCATTTGCGCAAGAAAAAGCGAATACATATCTTTTCTGTCCGTTGGATATACTGATTCTATTTTATTCATGATTTGAATTCCTTTTTTATAAATAATCCTTTATTTTTCTAAATAAACTTAGCTTCAAATATCAAAATTACCTATACCTATGCTTGTAGCATTAGCTTCCTACCAACCAAGCAATTTGAGCTTACCACCAGTGAAGTTGAGCTTACGTTCGTACATTATCGTAATTCCTTTTTCATGGAACTTAATCTCGAAAGTATCCTTCGTTGTTGTTCTATTATACAAGATATCAAACTGAAAAGTATCTTCATTTACCCATGCACCTGCACAAGAAATATGATGAAATAAAGGTGAAAAGATTTTTTCATCCTCTTCTTTAAAATGTGTCTGACCATCAATCCATTTCTGATATCCTATTTCAGCTGTATAGTTGTTTTCTCCCATATGTACAGTAACTTTATTTGTATCTGCAAAATTAAAAGCTAATTTTGTAATTCCTGTGCTATTTTCAGCTATTTCATATTCTTTCCCAGAGACTATATCTGCCATTGGAGATCTAGCTTCTCCCGAAGGCATACTATATACTAAGCAAGATAGCTTTTCTTCCAGAGCTGTCTGGTTTTCCTTATTTTCTGGAACGCTGTTTTTCATTGCAGGCAATAGAATATCCCAAATATCAGTTAACACCTTTTGCATATCAGCAACACCAGCCTGTATAGCAATAACTGCATCTTGTTCAGGCATTACAATACAATATTGTCCAAATGCACCATCACCGCGGTAAACACCCTCAGGCTGACAACGCCAGAATTGATAACCATACCCTTGTTTCCAGTCAGGTGTATCTCCATTATTCTCAATATGTTTCGCCGTTGCCTCTTCAATCCATGCAGAATTTAAAAGTTGCTTTCCTTCCCATACGCCTTTATTTAATAAGAAGGTGCCAAACTTAGCAATATCTTCTGTTTTAATATTCAGGCCAAACCCTCCTGCATTAATTCCTTTTGGGCAAACCTCCCACCAAATATCAGAAATGCCTAAAGGCTGAAATAATCTTGGCTGTAAAAATTCAAAAGTAGTAGATTTTGTGATCTCTTGAAGGATAGCTGACAGCATATATGTTGCTGGCGTATTATACACAAATAGACTTCCTGGTTCTAAATCAACATAAGAGGTTAGAAATGAATATACCCAATCCTTACTTGTATTTTCACCCAGTATAAAAGGAGGTTCCGCTGAATGACCTGTACACATATTAAGCAAATGCTTGATCTTCATTTTCTTCATATTTTCACAAGGTTCATATGGTAGCTTATCTGGGAAAAAGGACAGCACATAATCTTCAATGGAAAGCAATTTTTCTTGAACTGCAAATCCAATTGCTGTAGAAGTAAAGCTTTTGCTTAATGAAAACAGTATATGATTATATGAAGGCTTCATTGGATCCCACCAGCCCTCTGCCACCACCTTGTTATGTCGCAGTAGCATAAATGAATGTATGCCCAGCTGTTGATCTTCCACTGTATTAACAAAACTTAAAATAGCTTTTGGGTCTACTCCCATTTCATGAGGTAAGGCACGAGGTAGTTTTGTGGTTTCCATATTTAATCTCCTTTGGTAGATAAACATTCTCTCCAGCACATTCCTGGTCATAAAAGTATTGTCACAACTGAATTGATCAATATTGGTAAGAAGCCGCAATAGTATACTCTTCAAGTAAAGTATTCATCAATTCTTTAACAGAAACGATTACTTTCGTTTTAAAGGCGTTTTCTCCTGCAAATACAAAACCATTTTCCAAATCACCTTTTTGTGCATTTATTAGAGCAAGTGCAATGCAATAGGGACTGGTTCGAAAATTACAGGTCTTAATGCAATGGTATGGACATTTTATTGGATGTCTTTTACCATGTATTACATCATCAATGAATTTATTTTTAAGTGCCCTTCCTGGCATACCAACAGGACTATTTATTATGAGAACATCTTCTTTCTCAGAATTAATGTACGCCTCTTTAAATTCTATAGCTGCATCACATTCGTGAGTTGTTACAAAACGCGTTGACATTTGTACTCCTGATGCACCTAACTTCAAAAATTTAAAAATATCTCCTCCGCTGTATATTCCTCCCGCTGCAATTACAGGAATAGATTTTTTGTAAGTCTCTTCAAATACTTTCACTTCACTTATAACCTCTGGAACCAATTTTTCTAAAGAATATTCAGCATCGTTTAGTTGGTCTTCCCTAAAGCCAAGGTGACCTCCTGCCATCGGGCCTTCAACTACTAAAGCATCTGGAAGGTAGCCATATTTGGAAAACCATCTTTTTATAATTATTCCTGCTGCTCTTTTTGAAGATACAATAGGGACTAACTTTGTCTTTGTTGTTCCCTGTAAAAAGCTAGGGAGGTCAAGCGGTAGTCCAGCTCCAGAAAAAATAATATCAATGCCTTCTTCGATGGCGGTCCTTACCATATCTGCATAATTTGATAAAGCCACCATTATATTGACCCCTAGGATTCCTTTTGTTAATTCCTTGGCTTTCCTAATTTCATTTTTTAGTGCCCTAATGTTTGCTTCCAAATAATTCGTTTTAAAATCAGGCTCATTCATTCCAATTACTGCAGCAGATATGACCCCAATACCACCTTCATTAGCCACTGCTGATGCCAAAGAAGAAAGAGAAACTCCGACCCCCATCCCTCCCTGTATTATTGGAAATTTTACATTTAGATCCCCTATTTTTAAACTTTTAATATTCATAATTTACCCTTCATATTTACACTTTTTTTGAGAATTTAGTAGTTTCCTTCTATGAAACCATTTTCTTTAAATCGATAATTAATACTCCCTCACAATATATCATATTCTTATCTTTTTTGAAAGTTATTTGCTATACAATAAATTCTGTTGTATAATGTCTTAAGAATAACTTTTAGATTTCATTAACATAATAATAATAATGAATCTCAAGAAGATTCACAATCATTTTGGAGGTGCGTTTATTTGTACGGTAAAGTAAAGTGGTTCAATGCCGAAAAAGGCTTTGGATTTATTGAAAGAGAAGATGGCGGAGAAGATGTATTTGTACATTTTTCTGCTATAAAGTCTGAAGGATATAAGTCGCTTGATGAAGGTCAAAGAGTCCAATTCGATGTTGAAAAAGGACAACGTGGCTTACAAGCTACAAATGTAACTCTTGCTTAAAGCAAATATTTTAAAATGGCACCGGTATTTTTAAATACCCGTGCCATTTTTTCGTTTTGCCACTCTTTTTAGAATGCTGCAAAGTCTTCAGTGTGATGCGCTTCCTTTAATATCAATAACGACTACCTCAGGAGGATTAAATACACGTGGCAAGCGAGGGTTATAGGAAATACCTCTACTTACTATGTGAGTCAAAGAATCATATTTATATTCCCCACCTGCATATTTAGGAAACCAGCCTTGATTTGGGGCAAAAAGCCCATTTAATATAAATGGAAGTCTAACCTGTCCGCCATGTGAATGTCCTGACAACACCAAATCAAAACTGTTTTCTTTATAGCTTTCTATTAATTCAGGGCGGTGAGCTAGAAGTATTTTAAAGCTAGGCTTATATTGCAATTCTAAAAAAGCATTATACATTTCTCCACGCCAATCAAAGTCTGGTTTCTCAAACTCGACGATATCAGGATCATCAACTCCACCAATAATAATGTTTGAGTTATTAATTTTAATCTGCTCATAGCTGTTTTCAAGAATAACAACATCATATTTTCTAATGGTATCTTTAATGTTTTTGATATCCTTTGACCAAAACTCATGATTTCCAGACACGTAGTAGGTGGGAGCAACTCCTTTTATACCCGTCAAGAACTGTTCTGTGCCAACGATCGGTGACTCATCGTCCGCAATATCTCCCACTAGTGCTATAATATCAGGCTTTTGTTTCTTGATTAAAGAAACAAGCTTTATTTGATTTTTACCATAAATATGGCTATGTAAATCCGTAATCAAAACTATCCTTACAGAATCATCTACATCCAATTTATCTGAATTAATTATATATTTTTTAACAACCAAGCCGTTATAAAAAGCCCCAAATAAAAATATGATGAATATACTCATACAAATTAGAATTGAAAATTTCCTATTCCTTGTCAAAATTATTTCCCCCCGCTGCAGAACTATATATTATTTCTATCGTAATACTCCTTTCAAAAGTTAATTAATGATTTGCTCCCCTCCACAAAAAGCTTACCTATGGTCATTGTCATAGATCGTCTAGCTTTTCCATTGTGTCATCTACCATAATATTTTAAATTATAATAAATGTGGTATGATATTTGCAGGGGAACATTTTTAAAAAAACTTTTATTTATAAATACTTTATATATTAGAGTAAGCTCTAAGTCAAGCGCATTTGATGAAAAAAATAATTTTTCTCTTGCTCTAGAGCTAACTCTAAGGATTACTATGGTTTAACAAGACAACTTGAGAAATAATTCAAATTAAAAGAAGGAGTGTGTTAGCTATGAAGAATTTTAAGTACTATACCCCTACTAAAGTAATTTTTGGCAAGGATACAGAAACACAGGTTGGAGACCTCATAGAGGCTCAGCAATGTAAAAAAGTACTGGTTCATTTTGGAGGTAGCAGCGCGAAAAAATCCGGTCTGTTGGACAAGGTTTTAGATTCTCTCACGAAGGTAGGAATCGACTATGTAAGTCTAGGCGGTGTGGTACCTAACCCTAGGCTTTCCAAGGTTTACGAGGGCATTGAACTGTGCAAAAAAGAGAGTGTCGACTTTATTCTGGCTATTGGCGGCGGCAGCGTCATTGACTCTGCTAAAGCCATCGGTTACGGTATGACAAATGACTGTGATGTATGGGATCTGTACGATGGCAAAGCAGAGCCCACAGGTTGCCTGCCAATTGGTGTCATTCTGACAATTGCAGCTGCAGGCAGTGAAATGAGCAATTCCTCCGTAATCACCAACGATGATGGTTGGTTGAAAAGGCCCTGCAACACAGACTATGCACGTTGCAAGTTTGCCATTATGAATCCTGAGTTGACCTTCACCTTACCGCAGTACCAGACACAAAGTGGCTGCACTGATATCCTGATGCATACTATGGAACGGTATTTCACCACTGAAAAAACCATGGAGCTGACAGATGGAATCAGTGAAAGTTTGATGAAGACAGTGCTCCGCAACGCAAAAATTCTGATGAACGAACCCGAAGATTATAATGCACGCGCCGAAATCATGTGGGCGGGTAGTCTATCCCACAATGATCTGACCGGATGTGGTTCTGTAGGCGACTTTGCGTGTCATCAACTGGAGCACGAATTGGGTGGCATGTTTGATGTGGCTCACGGAGCTGGTCTAGCCGCTGTATGGGGAAGCTGGGCGCGCTATGTATACAAGACGGACGTATCACGTTTTGCACAGTTTGCAGTGAATGTGCTGGGTGTACCCAACAATTTCGATGATCAGGAGAAGGTTGCGTTGGAAGGAATCGAAGCAATGGAGGATTTCTACCGTCTAACTGGCATGCCTGTCTCTATCCATGAGCTAGGAATTGATGTAACAAGCGATCAGATTCACGAGTTGGCTTATAAGTGCAGCTTTGAAAACACCAGAACCATTGGTAACTTCAAGACCCTCAATATGGAGGATATGGAAAACATCTTTACTAAGGCATTATAAACAAAAAAGCTTATTAAAAAAAGCATGGCGAAGATAATCTTCGCCATGCTTTTTTACTAAATTACTTTTCCAACTCAATTAACATTTGTTCCAACGAATTAACTCGTGCAAAAGCAAACTCAAAATTTCCAAGAGCTCCTTGTTCTTGCTCTAGTGTATATGAAGCTGTTGTTTCCCTAGGAACAAACACATTAAAATCACGGTAAAAAGCATCCCTTATTGTAGATTCAACACATACGTTTGTGGCAATACCAGCTACCACTAATGTTTCAATCGCTAACTCCCTTAAAACATCTTCAAGTTGTGTATTGTAAAATGCGCTAAACCGATGTTTTTTTACAATAAAATCGTCCTCATCCGGTTTTAATTCATCAATGATTTCACCATCCCAGGAACCATCAAAACAATGTCCTAAATCCATAATTGGAGGGAATACTTTAGCAATTAACCCTGCATCCGTTCTATCTGGACGATGTGTGTGCTGTAAATAGATAACTGGGCGGTTACTAGCCTTAAATTTATTTTTCAATTGCTTGATTGGTTCAATAACAATTGATGTTCTTGAGGTATCAAGACCCATTTTTGATAATGATCCCTCTGGATGAATAAATGCATTTTGCATATCAATAATTAATAGTGCACAATTTTCTTTCTTAAATGATAGATCGTTCATTTTGTTATACCATCCTTTAATTTTATTTTTTTATCATCTGGCATTACCTCACCTATAACATCTATTCTTTTATTAAAATACTGATAAACAAAGGATATTGCGATAAGTGTCAAACCAAAAACAAAATATGAAACTATTCTATATCCTTGGGATAAGAATGAAAGGTCAACGATAAATAGTTTTGCAACCGCCAGCATGCATAATCCAAGGCCAAACCGCCTTATAAATGCATATCGCTTAATAAAGCCAAATGTAATCCAGGCAAGGGAAGTTATTAGATATATAATGCTTATCACAGCATTATTGAATCCAAGGTTGTATTGGGTTATCAGGTTTTGTGTCAAAATCACTACAAAGTAAAAAGATATTATAAACGGGTACCATTCTATCCCAAGTTTACGTTCCATCACAAGACACACTACCAAATCTCTCACAACCAAAATCGATAGCAAGGCGATTATTGCCAATTCTATTGTCCCAATTACGCTTATAGCTGCAGGCACTTCATTCAAGTATCCTCTTACCGGAGAATTGAAATTTAAGAAAAATAGGGCTATTAACGCCATCGCATAAATTGTCACCGATATACCTTTCATGATATTATCACAGAGAATTTTTATCCTTGGAATAATATATGCAATCACAAAGCTAGCTAAAATCATAGTAGCAATAATCAGGTAGTCCAAATTAAAACTACTGTTTAGCAGTAAATTTGATATATGCGCCCTGAATTCACGCCCAATGATATACAATGAGAAAATCCATATATTGATTGCTGCAGTATACTTAAATAGCCGTGTTGGTGTACTTGCCAAATTCTTTTTATATATTAATGATCCCAAAACTATAATGCTTCCTGCAGTTATTGACAGATACTTATACGTAAAGAGTAAAGCATTGTAATTTGGCACATCAAAAAGTATAAAGGCTCCAAGGCAGAGAAGTGAAATAATAACCCCAGCCCGTTTAAAACCTCTTATCTCTTTATATATACCATATGAAAGAAGAGCGATTCCTTCAACTAACCAGCCTAAAGACAGCCACACCTTATCAAATTGGAACGGTATTATTAGCACCACAAAGGTAAGTCCTGTAATATAAAATAGTGCCTTTACCTCTTGCTCTTTTGTCATACGATTCTCCACAAACCTTCCCAGCACTAGATAAACAACTGCGAAGATAACAGCGAGAAGACCTGTGAAATCTGATAGCTTTAAAGTATAAAAAGCCAAATACATGAGCAGAGAGCTTATTAATGTATTTAATGCCAGTAAAACAATGTCATGGGTTTTAAAGCTAAGTTTTTTCTTGAAGGATCCAATGACGGGAATAAGTGTATAGATTATAAACGCAAAAGCGATATAAAGTATTGTAATAAAATCATCTTTAGAAAACGATGCATTATAGTCCCTTCCATTAAACATAATGGACAATATATAAATGGAACCCACTACATTTAGTACAAATCCTATATATGCTGTTGCAATCCACTTCTTATTAACTGATATTATAAGTGCTAAGATGTTAAGTATAACAAAATAAACCATTGCACCATACACTATGGTTTTATTACCTGCTATAGAGAAAATAGGCAAGTATCCACCTATCATTGTAAAAGCTGATATGGTTTGAGAATTATACCGCTGAGACAGAACAAAAGCTCCCGATGTTATAATCACACATAATCCCAAAGCTGGATACATATCCAGAATTCCAAACTTAAAGAAGCTTAGAGCTAATGCCACATATAATACTGCTACCCCTCCACTTGTAATGCCTAAGGAAAAAACATTTGGCTTTTTGCGGTTTAACAATTCGCCGGTAATAAGTAATACAACTCCAATTGCAAATGAAAAAGCACCTTTTAGTGTGTCAGGTAATTTAAAATATGTGAACTGAGATGCTGCAATTACACCTATAACAAGTAATAAAACACCCAACTTATTGATAATATTAAGTCCTATAAAGGATTCTATATTATTCTGCTTTATCCGGCCTTTTATCTCTTCCTCTGTAACTTGTTCCTGCCTTAACTTTTCGAATTCTTCTGCTTTATTTTCACCAAACGCTCCTGTATTTTTCACAAGCTCTTCACGAACAAGGGCTATTTTGATATTAAGCAGATTTTTTAATCCTTCAAGCTTTATATATATATCGTCCTGAAGATCTATCCTGCTAGCTTTCAAAATCCTAGTCATTTCTTCTATTCGTTTTTTTACTGACAGCTCGAAGCTGCTTAGCCTGTTTATTTCTCCTTCAATATTTGATTTATAGTAAACATCCATTTTTCTACTTGTAGAGTTCAATATCTGAATTTTTTCGTTATATAACTGTTCATATAGCACATTTTTAAGGTTTTTATTTTCTTCTGATATTTTTAAATTATCGCCCTTTTCCTTCTCCAAAAATGCTTGATATTTTATAAGCTCTGTTTTTAAGTTTTGGTTCTCAGTCACCAGATCAGTTGCTTCAATATTTGTAATTTCGATTTCAAGATTTGATATACTTTCTTTTTGCCTGGCAAGGATACTTTTTAAGTTATCCACCATTGACATCAACTTCACCTCCAATATTTACTCTATTATTTATATACTCTTTCACTTATTCTTTTGTAAATATAGTTATATAATTCTTTTCCATCAAATTCTATCATAAACCAATAAAGATTATAACCAAATTATCATAAATATGTAATTGAGAGATGTTAGTAGAACTTTATTTTTATTGAATAAATCTCATGAAAAGGTTTATAATTAAAGAAATCAGATTAATTTAAATTTTGGAACTATCACAAGGAGGTATTTGTTATGTCTGGAAATAATTCAAAAATAGGTGGGGGCGGCTTTCATCATCTTGCACTTAAAGTATTTGATTTTGAAAAGACCTTGAAATTCTATATGGAAGGGCTAGGCTTTAAAAAATACATTAGCTGGGGCGAAGGTAATGAAAGGGCTATAATGCTAGATACTGGTGATGGCAACTTTTTAGAAATATTTGCTGGAGGTAGCGAGGAGAAAAGACCTGAAGGCGCATTTCTACATGTAGCGTTTAGGACAGAGAACTGCGATCTGGCTATTGAGCAGGCTAAGGCTGCTGGTGCAGAAGTTACTATGATTCCAACCGATGTTGATATACAATCGGAGCCTGTTACAAAAGTAAGAATAGCTTTTTGCAAAGGCCCTGACGGAGAGATTATCGAGTTCTTTCAGAATAGGTAGCCTTCTATCAATATCACAATATCCTACATCATTAAGCTCATCCTTACTTGTGAGCTTTAGATGTAGGATTAAAGTGAAGGAACTTTTGGAGTAAAATAAAGTGTCAAGTATGTCTACTTGTGAACAAAATTACTTAGCATGTTGCCAATATTATTTGAGAGATTCCTTACTGTTTCTAAACCCCAGCTATCCTTATCAGCATCACTCATTATTGTTGCGCCTGAATGACAATAGCTAGGACCATCGCTAACAACCATGATATTCATCTGAAGCAAAAAGGTTTGAATATTTTGTAGAGTTGTTTCTTGTCCACCGTTTCTTGAGTTAGCACAAGCGATTGCTCCTCCAATTTTCCCTGTCATGGGTAAATTAGAACCATATTCCGTTCGTGTACATGCACAGCGATCCATCATTGTTTTTAATTGTCCACTTAACATACCAAAATAGACAGGGGATGCTATTATTAGTCCATCGCACCACTTCATGGAATCTATTATCTCTTCCATGTCATCATTTTGCCAGCACCTGCCAGTATCTGCACATTTCCAACAACCAATGCATGGGTGAATATTTTTTCCAGAAAGCGATATATATCTGGTTTCAAAACCCTTTTCATTTAATGTATCTAAAGCATAATTAACTGCAAAGGCGGTATTGCCAGTTTTTCTTGGACTTCCTGAAATCCCCAAAATTTTAGCTATAATAATTAACACCCTTTCTCAAATTTCTATTTATTCTAAGCTCAATTAATTGTATCCCATCAGTTTTATAGTGTTTTCTCAAAAGCTATTCTTTTACTTTTGTCCTCCAAATAGATTATGCCACAATACTGAAACCTGTTTTTCTGCAACAACTTCTGCATAGATACGTTTTCTCTATGTGTATCTACTTTTATACTATGTACACCCTTATTAAAACAAATCTCTTCTGTATTTTTGATAATTACAGATGCTAATCCTAATCCTTTGTAATTGGCGTCAACAGCTATTCTATGAATAACTGCATATTCATGATTGCTGATCCATTCACCATCATAAATAGAGTCATATGTTTTTTCTCCGTCAAAAGTAACTGCTATAGTACCAACAACGTTATTATCTTTTAATAAGACGTATCCATTTTTATTGCTAATATCCTTCTTTACTGTTTCAACATTTGGATAATTATCTTGCCATTGATTAATTCCATTTTCCTTAAAGTATGCTTGTGCCTGCTTTATAATATTAATTATACTGTTAACATCTGTTTCAACCGCTTTTCGAAATTCCATTGAGTTTTCCTTTGCATTGTATAAATTATGTGTATTATCTTTGTTGTTATGTACCATCCTTTATCTCAAACTCCTGAGGACCCATAGCTCCAGGTGCTATCTCGTATTTTTCAAAAACTATTACTGTATTTCCTGATTCATTGATATAAAATTTCTGATTCGCTGAAATCGTTTTAAATCCCATATCCCCCTGAAAATAGTAATTTGGCGATTCTTTCTCTTTTTGCGCCATCTCCAGCTTAATTATATCATTAATTTTCTCAACATAGTTTTCTCCGTGCAACTCTGTTAACGTTATATTACTTCCTTTTACAATATCAATATTATAAAAGGTCCTTTCATTATAAGCAGCTGCAGTAGTCTCCGTTTTGTTTATTACAAATGACAACACTCCATCCAAATTGTGTTTTATTTCATAATTTACTTTAATTTTAATTGGTATAAACTCTTCTTCTTTCCCACCAGTATCAATAAAAGCTTTTTTCGCCTCGTCTGCCCGTACAGTTGCCTCAGCCATTGCTGCGTCAAGCTTTGTATTAATCTCTTTATTTACCACTTCCTCAAAGTTCTTATCAGGGATGTCTGATAAAGTTGGAATTTCCGCTTTGAGTTTATAAGTATCATTAGCCTTCTCATACACTCTAAAGGTAAAAACCTTTGCAATCTGACCAATCACAGGGATATTATAAACAGACTGTGCAAATGCGAAATTTACATTAACCACCATTGCAAACAGGCATATACATGCGGCTGTAACAGCAGCGCAACGCCAAATATATCGTATATTAG
>DATCID010000188.1:0-53094 GCA_036507975.1 Ruminiclostridium sp. | reverse complement strand
CCCATTGCACCATTTCAAATTAGGGATTTAAAAGATACTATAATTCGTGCACCGGTATGGACTATGCGTAAGCGTCCAAGTGGTCTTGCTCGAAATGACAAAACGAGGCAAAGCACGTCAACTTCAAAATCAAAAACAGCTGACAAAAACAAAAAAGTGCACTAAGCGGAGGTGGATATGAAAAAAAGTTTAATTCAATCAATCAAAATATTGCTCATAATCTCTTTGCTTCTAACATCATGTGGTTGTTGGAGTAGCCGCGAATTGGATAAGCTTGGGATTGTATTGGGCATTGGAATTGACAAAACTGACAAGCCAGATGAAATTGAAATTACGGCACAAATTGCAAAAGTTAGTGAGTTGGAAGCGAGTAGTCAAGGCGGTTCTCAAACTAAAGCTTTTATAAATCTCAAAGCCAAAGGAACAGATCCACTCTCTATATTCAGAGAGTTCACTCATGAGATAAGCAGGAAGACTTATACTTCTCATAATGAGACTATTATTTTTGGAAAAGATTTGGCCAAAGCTGGAATCCATAACAGCTTAGATTTCTTCTTGCGAAGCCATGAAACAAGATTGACAGTGGATATATTGGTTGCAAAAGGAAAGGCTAGCGATATATTTGAAGTAGAACCTAGATTTGGTAAATTACCCGCAGGAGAAATAGCCCAGCTGGTTGAGGAGCAAGGTAATTCATCTGAGTCAGCTAAGCTTACTTTAATGGATTTCATTTCCCAATTTACTGGTTCAAAAGCTATGGTTGCTCCTATTATTGAAGTTAGAGAGGAACAAAATAAAAAAGTTGCATACATTTCGAAGGGTGCTGTATTTAAAAAAGACAAATTCGTTGGAGAACTTGATAAAAGGGAAACCAGAGGGCTTTTATGGGTATTGGGAAACGTTAAAAGTGGTGTAATTATGGTTGAAGCTATGGGAGAAAATGCATTTCTTGAAATTTCAAAGTCAAAAAGTGATGTTGAATATAAAATTGATAAAGATGGAAATATCCTTTTTAATATAAAAATTATTGAAAAAAGTACAATCACTAGTCAAACAGGTTATGCGGACTTCTTGAAACCGGAAAACGTTAAACTCTTAGAAAAATCAGAGGAGGAGGAAATAAAAAAAGAAATAGAAAGTGCATTAAGCAAAGCAAGAGAATTAGATGCTGACATTTTTGGCTTTGGTGAAAATATCAATCAAAAAGATAATAAGAAATGGAAAACTATAAAGGATAATTGGGAGGATCAGTTTAAAAAGCTTGAAGTAAACGTTGAAGTATCAGCTAAAATTGTTGGAGATGGCAGAATAGCAAAACCATTTAATCTAGAAAAGGAGAAATAGTGGATATAATTAGCGGCATATGCTAAAATTTCATTAGGTATAGAGGATAGTATGCTTGCAAATATCCTCCATACAAAAGAAAATAGAGGTGAAACATAATGCGTACTGGGTCGAAGTTCCAATCCAATGTCGTTGAAATAAAAAAATTGAACTCTAGCTTAGTAGGTATAGTAACTTTCTTGCTACTTATTATTGCCATTTCTATTGTAGCATTTGTTGTATATTTGAAGAGCTTTGGCTATGATTTTTCTACCTGGAGCATAAGAGATGCTATTGCATTTATAAGTAGTCAAAATGAAAAAGCAGGAAGCTCCACAACCTCAAAAATAGCATTTTCTCAAGACGGAAGTGTTGATTGTAAGCTATACAAAAACTATACTATTGTTTTATCAAAAGACGGAATAAAATGGTATGACAAAAATAGTAAATTACTTCAGGAAAAGGCTCTTACATTAACTAGACCTGTTCTAAGAAGCTCAGATGAATATATGGCTGTGGTTGATATATCTGGAAGGGATATTTATTTTTACAAGGACAAGGCGCAGCTCTGGACAAGGAAGCTGGATAATCAAATTATTAATGCTGATATAAGTGATGATGGATATTGTACAGTGGTAACGCAATCCGAAGAATATAAATCTACTGTTCAAGTTATTGACTTAAATGGTGTGGATAAATACACAAAGCTGTGTGCCGAGGATATTGTATTAGGGGCGAAGGTTATACATAAAGGCCAGGATGTTCTCATAAACAAAGTTGTCACCGATAGCATTAAGACTGGAACTCAGTTTGAGTTTAACAATATATATGATGAAAAACCATTTGCAACGGTTAATATAGCTGATAGTATATTCCCCATACTCATATCTCATGGAGAAAATGAGATAGCCGTTGGACAGAATGTTGTATTATTTATGGACAAGCAGGGCAAAGAGGTGTGGAGGAAAAAAGCCGACTCGATTTTTTGTATTGCTCCCAACAGTGAAAAATATGTAATAATAGCAGGAGAGTTTACAAGTAGCACTGGGATCACAAAACAGCAGGTTTTAGTATTAAACGCAAAGGGTGAAGAGGTTTACCGTTTTGACCAACCTGAAAATATTATCGGGATGGACTTAAATGGTGACAGACTTGCTCTGAGAACTCAAAGAAGTGTTTACCTATACACATTGAAAGGCAAGAAGCTTGGTCAATATTCTGCCAGTAATGAGATAAAGGATGCATTTCTTGTTGGCAATAATGAGGCGATTGTCATTTCAGGAGGAACCATTTCGCTGGTGAAGATTCAAGGTTAGGTATATTCTCTAATCATACAAAGATAGATTTAGAAAGGGTTGTATATGAACTGGACAGACATAGCTGTTTTAATTATCATAGTGGTATTCACGATTATCGGTCTAAAGAATGGTTTCCTATATTCGGTTTTCAGGCTTCTTTCTTATATATTATCTGTTATTTTTGCAATTAAATTTTATCCAGTTCTTTCTGAGATGCTACAAAAAACAGTTATATATACCAATATAAAAGCATCGATTGTAAACGGTATAATCAAACAACAAGCTGTAAGTGTTACCACAATAAAGGCGAAGTCAGCGCAAACAATAGTTGATGGACTTAAGCTTCCTGATTTTATAAAGGATTCCATACTAAAAAATATAGAAAAAGGTAATATATTTGATATGTCTAAGATCGTGGATGCTGTGGGTTCGGAGATAGCAACTTTAGTGATAAATATACTCAGTGTTATCCTAATTTATGTGATAATAAGGATCGCTTTGATTTTTGCAAGGGTAATTATAAAAACAATAGCTCGGCTTCCTGTTTTTAAACAGTTGGATAAGACAGGAGGAATTGTTCTAGGTGCAATAGAAGGGATACTTATAGTTTATATTTTGTGCGCTGTGCTTATCATCTTCAGTGCATTCCCCAAGTTTGCAATGACAATTGACAGTATCGAAAGCTCAAAGTTTGCAAATTATTTCTATCAGAACAATTTCATAGTCAGTTGGATGTCTCCAGACAAAGGACAAACAACCTCTCAGCATTAATGTTTTTTATTCTAAACATGATTTGTTTTAATGTTTTTTATCCACTTACTGTTTCGGTATAGACACACATACAACTAAAGGGTAAGATATTCTTAAAAAAGCTGGGAGTACTATAAATTTTATCGCTGCTATTTCGGCTCATGGAGGTTATTACATGAAAAGTGATATTGTAAAAAAAGGAATTGAGAGAGCTCCACATAGATCACTATTTAAAGCAATGGGTTATACAGATGAAGAAATTGAAAGACCTTTGATTGGTGTAGTAAACTCGCAAAGTGAGATAGTGCCTGGTCACATTCATTTAGGCAAGATAGCCGAAGCTGTTAAAGCAGGCATTAGGATGGCAGGCGGTACGCCAATTGAGTTTGGCACAATCGGTGTATGCGATGGTATTGCAATGGGGCACACAGGAATGAAATACTCATTGGCAACCAGAGAACTTATTGCTGACTCCTGCGAGGCTATGGGAAGGGCTCACAGCTTCGATGGAATGGTATTTATTCCAAACTGTGACAAGATCGTACCTGGGATGATTATGGCGGCAGCAAGAATTAATGTTCCAGCTATAGTGATTAGTGGGGGTCCAATGCTTTCATTAAATAAAGATGGAAAGCAGCTGGATTTGAATAGTGTTTTTGAGGCTGTAGGTGCTTTTAAAGCAGGAAAGATAACAGAGGAAGAGGTTTATGACTTAGAAAATAATGCCTGTCCTGGTTGCGGCTCCTGCTCAGGAATGTTTACCGCAAATTCTATGAATTGTCTTACAGAGGCACTTGGCTTAGGACTTACTGGAAATGGAACCATCCCAGCAGTATATGCTGAGAGAATCAGGCTTGCCAAGCATGCCGGTATGAAGATAATGGAACTTGTTGAAAAAGATATTAAGCCGTCAGATATTTTGACGATAGAAGCCTTTGAAAATGCGTTGACAGTGGATATGGCACTGGGTTGTTCTACAAATTCAGTTTTGCACTTGCCTGCAATAGCAAGTGAAGCAGGTGTGCAAATAAATCTGGATATTATAAATGAGATTAGCTCTAAAACACCGAACTTATGCAAACTAGCACCTGCAGGGAAGTACCATATGCAGGATTTATATGCAGCGGGTGGAGTACAGGCTGTTATGTACGAGCTTTCTACTAAAGGGTTATTGCACCTTGACTTAATTACAGCTACCGCAAAAACTGTAGGTGAAAACATACAGGGCGCTAGTGTAAAAGACTATAATGTTATCAGGAACATTGATTCACCACATAGTGCTACAGGTGGGATAGCAGTGCTGAGAGGAAATATTGCTCCAGATGGAGCGGTAGTGAAGAAAGCTGCTGTTTCAGATTCCATGTTGGTGCATACAGGACCTGCTAGAGTATTTGACAGCGAAGATGATGCTATTAAGGCAATTTATAATAGTGAAATATTGAAAGGTGATGTAGTGGTAATACGCTACGAGGGACCAAAGGGAGGACCAGGCATGCGTGAGATGCTCGGACCTACTTCTGCTATAGCAGGCCTTGGTCTAGATGGTGATGTGGCACTTATTACAGACGGCAGATTTTCTGGGGCTTCTAGAGGAGCATCAATTGGTCATGTTTCCCCAGAGGCAATGGAAGGTGGACCAATAGCTCTGATAAAAGAGGGGGATATTGTGAGTATTGATATTCCTGCAGGACGCTTGAATGTTGAATGTTCTGATGAAGAATTAAGTAAGAGAAAAGCAAGCTGGACGCCGCCACAGCCAAAGATAACAACCGGATATCTTGGCAGATATGCAAGAATGGTTACATCCGCAAGTACTGGAGCGGTGCTGAAGTAGGGAATAAAAGCAGTGAATGGTGAAAAGTGAAAAGTTGAGGTAGGCTGGCTTTGCCAGCTGGAACTTATTAGCAGTGAATGGTGAAAAGTGAAAAGTGAATAGTTGAGGTAGGCTGGCTTTGCCAGCCAGAATTTATTAAAAGCAGTGAATGGTGATAGTGAATAGTTGTGATGTCGCCTATGGCGACGAATATAATTTAGAGACAAAGTTTAGGTTCTTCTAAATTTAGTCGGCGTAGCCGACTTTCCTTCACTTTTCACTATTCACCCTTCACTATTCACTATTCCTTGTCCACTATTCACTTAAATTTAAAAGGAGAGTGATGTGCGTATGAAGTTGTCAGGGGCTGATGTTATTATAGAATGTTTGAAAGAGCAAGGCGTTGATATTGTATTTGGATATCCAGGAGGGCAGGCCATAATTATTTACGATGCTTTGTACAGGGCGAGGAATGAGATACGTCACATACTCACTTCGCATGAGCAGGGGGCATCACACGCTGCAGACGGATACGCACGTGTAACTGGAAAGATTGGCGTTTGCATTGCCACTTCAGGGCCAGGTGCCACAAATCTTGTAACAGGAATTGCGACAGCCTATATGGATTCCGTTCCTATGGTCGCCATAACAGGGCAAGTTCCAACTAATCTGCTTGGAAAGGATTCTTTCCAAGAGGTTGATATTACAGGAATAACAATGCCTATAACAAAACACAATTACATTGTAAAGGATGTTACTAAGCTAGCAGATACTATGAGAAAAGCCTTTGCCATTGCAAAAGAAGGCAGACCGGGGCCGGTGCTGGTAGATGTGTGCAAGGATGTTACGGCGGCGGAGGTGGAGTATACACCACAAAAGCCTGATATAAAGGATTACATCTCAAATAAATACTATGATATTGGCAGCGAAGAATTGGAAGAGGCCATAAAAGCCATTAATAATGCCAGCAGACCGGTTATTTTGTCTGGGGCTGGTGTTGGTATAGCAGGTGCTGAAAAGGAAGTTCTGGCATTAGCGGAGTCAGCATGTATTCCAGTAACTACCTCACTAATGGGAATGGGTACCTTCCCTGGAACAAATAGTCTTTTCACTGGCATGGTTGGAATGCATGGCACAAAAACATCAAACTATGCAGTTCACAACTGCGATTTGCTAATAGCCATTGGAAATCGATTTAGTGATAGGATTATCAGCAAAGCCAGTAACTTTGCACCAGGGGCTAAAATAATACATATTGATGTTGATTCAGCCGAGGTGGGTAAAAATATAAGTGTAGATTACCCGATTGTAGGCGACATAAAGAAGATGTTAAAAACTATATTAAAGGGTATTGTTCCAAAGCAGGATACAGAGTGGATCAAAAGAATTAACATCTGGAAAGAAGAGTACCCACTAAAATATATTTATTCAGAAGAGATTATCCGTCCACAGTACATAGTGGAGAGGATATATGAATTGACCCATGGAGATGCTATTATCACTACTGAGGTAGGGCAGCACCAAATGTGGGCGGCTCAATATTTCAAATATAGCAAGTTCAGGCAGTTTATATCATCTGGTGGACTTGGAACCATGGGATATGGATTAGGAGCAAGCATAGGTGCTCAGCTGGCTAGGCCAAATAAAAAAGTTATAAATATTGCGGGTGATGGAAGCTTCAGAATGAATTGTAATGAGCTTGCGACTGCGGTAGAGTACAAGCTTCCTATAGTGATAGCCCTATTCAATAATAGAGCGTTGGGTATGGTGCGGCAGTGGCAGGAATTGTTTTTTGATAGCAGGTTTAGCCAAACAACAATTAACGGAGGAACTGATTTTGCCATGCTAGCAAATGCATTCGGAGCTAGAGGAATAAATGTGACGCGTCCGAATCAGGTAGATGATGCCATCATTTCTGCTCTTGCTGAGACAGATAGACCTGTTTTGATTAATTTTGAGCTTGACAATGATGACAAGGTATCCCCCATTGTTCCACCGGGTGCAAGCTTGAATGAAACGGTGGACTGCTAGGAGATAAATTTTTATTAATAAGGTTATTAAAGTACCAATTATATCAATGGGTAAGCTGGTTCATTGATATAATTGGTACTGAATTTTATTATGGTTGAGAAATTAATTTCTTGACTTTTTATAATAGATATGTTAAATTAAGTATTGCTCGTGTGTAAGTCTTTTTTTTATGTCTAAAAGAATTTGTTTTGGACAGGCTTATATACTGAAATATATATAGAGCACTTGGAGGTGTTATTGATGAGAGTTAAAATTACGCTCGCATGTACTGATTGCAAGCAGAGAAATTATTCTAACATGAAGAATAAGAAGAATGACCCAGATAGACTTGAATTGAAGAAGTATTGTAAATTCTGTCACAAGCACACTAGTCATAAGGAAACAAAATAATTTTGTGCATCTAGGTGGCGATGTTTAATTATACGTATTGTGTCAACAATTACAGTATAACTGCCAATTGATATTTAAAAATATTATTATTGGGATGTGATTAAGATGACTGAGAATGTTACTAAAAGAGTAAACAGGTTCAAGAGAAGTGGTATGGGTGTGATGAAGCTGTATAGAGAAATTAGGGCTGAACTAAAGAAAGTTATTTGGCCAAATAAGACTCAGCTTATAAACAATACAGTTACAGTACTTATGTTTTGCCTAATTGTTGGTGGAATAATATGGATTGCTGATTTCGGATTTACAAGATTAGCTGCAGTTGTATTTACAAAATAATGTAGTGATAGAACTATAGGGAGGACATGAGGCTCTAAGTTGGCGGGCCTGTTTTTGATATGTCTGAGGAAACTAAGTGGTATGTTGTTCATACTTATTCGGGATATGAAAACAAAGTAAAAGCAAATCTCGAGAAGATAGTTGAAAATAGAAATATGCAGGATTATATTGTCGATATTGCAGTTCCGATGGAAGAGCAAATTGAGATTAAAGACGGCAAAAAGAAGGCGACACTTAAAAAGGTTTTTCCTGGCTATGTGCTCGTTAAAATGATTATGTCGGATGAGTCCTGGTATATTGTTAGAAATACTAGAGGAGTTACAGGCTTTGTAGGACCTGGATCTAAGCCAGTGCCTTTAACAGATGATGAAGTTAAGGCAATGGGAGTTGAGGTGTTTACTCCAGAGGTAGACTATGAAGTTAATGATAACGTTAGAGTTATTTCTGGTCCTCTAGAGAATTTTATTGGTCTTGTAGAAGAGATTAATATTGAGAAGAAAAAGGTTAGAGTTTCTGTTTCAATGTTTGGTAGGGAAACCCCTGTTGAGCTTGAGTTGATTCAGATTCAAAAGATTTAGGCCACAAGGCAGGTAGAATATGAATTATTTGTTATTCTATCGTTTTAATAAATTAATCATAAGCAATTAGCAAGAAAATTGGGAGGTGGAAATCAATGGCAAAGAAAATAACCGCTTACGTAAAACTTCAGATTAATGCGGGCAAAGCAACTCCTGCTCCACCGGTTGGACCAGCGTTAGGACAGCACGGCGTAAACATTATGGGTTTTTGTAAGGAATTTAATGAAAGAACAGCAAAAGATGTGGGACTAATTATTCCAGTTGTAATAACTATCTATGCTGACAGATCTTTCTCCTTTATAACAAAGACTCCTCCAGCAGCTGTTCTTCTGAAAAAAGCATGCAAGATTGAAAGCGGCTCTGGTAAGCCAAACGTGGATAAAGTTGCAAAGATAACAAAAGAAGAAGTTCGCAAGATAGCTGAACAAAAAATGCCCGACTTAAATGCAGCAAGTGTAGAAGCAGCAGCAAGAATGATTGCTGGTACAGCTCGTAGCATGGGTATTGTAGTAATTGACTAGTATTGTAGTGATGCATTATGTGCATCCGAGTAGTTTGTGGGAGGAAACTAAGGTTTCCGACAATAATTAACCACTTAAGGAGTGAGACGTATGTTTAGAGGTAAGAATTATCAAGAAAGTGCAAAACTTATTGATAGATTAAAGCTTTATGAACCTTCAGAGGCTCTTGACATAACTCAGAAAACTGCGAAAGCAAAGTTTGATGAGACTGTTGAAGTTCATATAAAGCTTGGTGTTGACTCCAGACACGCAGACCAACAGGTTAGAGGAGCAGTAGTACTTCCTCATGGAACTGGTAAAAAGGTTAGAGTGTTGGTATTTGCAAAAGGAGACAAGGCAAAAGAAGCAGAACTAGCTGGTGCTGAATTTGTTGGTGCTGAAGAATTAGTAGCAAAAATTCAGAATGAGAACTGGTTTGAGTTTGATGTAGTTGTTGCAACACCAGATATGATGGGTGTTGTTGGTAGACTTGGTAAGGTGTTGGGTCCTAAGGGTCTTATGCCAAACCCCAAAGCAGGTACTGTATCAATGGATGTAACTAAAGCTATCACTGATATTAAAGCTGGTAAAATTGAGTACAGACTTGATAAGACTAATATTATTCACTGCCCAATAGGAAAAGCTTCCTTTGGTACAGAGAAGCTTATGGATAACTTCCATACACTTCTTGGAGCAGTTTTAAAGGCTAAGCCTTCAGCTTCAAAGGGTCAATACTTGAGGAGCGTTGTAGTATCTTCAACTATGGGACCTGGTATAAAGGTGAATCCAACAAAGGTTGTTGAATAATAAAGAAGACTTAGTTCAGATGAAGTTTTCTGAGCTTAGTGGCACTTATTTCGAAGCTTGGCAGCACTTAACTCGTGCTCGTTAGAGCAGGAGATTAGTAATGCCGCAGAGATAAAGAATTGGAAAACGTACTTTACAAATTAATTGTTTAGTATTATGATATAGTTTGTCAATTGAATAGTACGCCATAGACAGTAGGAGCTAAGGTATTTTATAAATACTATAAGCGTAAATTGATGAAAATCATCCTGCCGAGGTTGAATTAATATTGGTTAATCACCCTTTGTCTGTCTATGTGCATGCAAAGGGTTTTTTATTTAAATTTTAAATAACCTGAAAAGGAGGTGGATGTTTTGCCTAGTAACAAGGTACTTGAACAAAAGAAGGAAGTAGTTCAGAAGTTATCTGAAAAAATTAAGTCTGCACAATCAATTGTATTGGCTGATTATAGAGGATTGACAGTTGAACAGGATACTGCATTGAGAAATGCTTTGAGAGCTGCTGGAGTAGATTATAGAGTAGTTAAGAATACATTAACTAGTCTTGCAATGAAAGCAAATGGCTTAGAGGAGTTAGAAGGATTTTTAAATGGACCAACTGCAATGGCTATCAGTACAACTGATGCTGTAGCACCTGCTAAAATTCTTTCAGAATATGCTAAGAAGTTTGAAAAGCTTGAGCTTAAGGCTGGTATGGTTGAAGGTAAGATTATCGATGTTGAAGGTATTAAGGCGCTTGCTGAATTACCATCACGTGAGGTTCTTATCGCTAGAGTTTTAGGAAGCTTGAATTCTCCTATAACTGGTTTCGTAAATGTTTTGAATGCAAATCTAAGAGGTTTGGTTGTAGCACTCAATGCTATTGCTGAGCAAAAGGCAGAAGCTTAATTTAATTAAGAAGTAATAAAAATATTATTAAAAACAAAAATTATATGGAGGTATTATACAATGGCTAGCGAAAAAGTATTAAAATTAATTGAAGATGTAAAGGTTTTGACAGTACTAGAATTATCAGAATTAGTGAAGGCTCTTGAAGAAGAATTTGGAGTATCAGCAGCAGCTCCAGCAGCGGCAGCAGCACCAGCCGCCGCAGCAGCAGCAGTAGTTGAAGAAAAAACTGAATTCAATGTAATATTGAAGGTAGTTGGAACAGAAAAGATTAAGGTTATCAAGGTTGTTAGAGAAGTAACTGGTCTTGGCTTAAAAGAAGCAAAGGATCTTGTTGATGGCGCTCCTAGCACAATTAAAGAGAATGTTACAAAGGACGAAGCTGCTGCAATTGACGCTAAGTTCAAAGAAGTTGGAGCAACAGCTGAAATAAAATAGTATTGAAATAAGGTATAGCTAAGTAATAGCCCTTTCATAATTTGGAAGTTATTAGTTAGTTATTCCTAATAAAAGAGGCTACTCGTGAATAGTGAGTGGCCTCTTTTTTAGACTAAGCATTATTGATTTTCTTTAAATAGAAATAAAATTTGAGTATGTAAAAATACAAAATAAAAAACGCTATAATTAGAGTGCTTTGATGATTGACAAGCAGTATGAACTGTGATATCATTATAAACTGCATTAAAAGTCTACTTTTATGTCCAAATGGGGAAATATGTTTGTTTACATACGTAATTATAGCATATGCGAATAAACAAGACAATAACTGTTAATAATTTTTAATGTCTACTGATAGGTTTATTATATGTATTTTTGAAAATTATATACTCTTGCATCAAATTTGTTTTGATTTATAATTTTGCATAATATAATTCTAATTATGTAAAATTTTAAAATATTCCTAATAAAAGTCATAAGTTTATGAGGTGATATAAATATGTTACAACCCGTAAAATTGGGTAGAAACACTAGAATGAGTTTTTCTAAAACAAAAGAAGTAATGGAAATGCCAAATTTAATAGAAGTTCAGAAGAATTCATATCATTGGTTTTTGGATGAAGGACTAAGAGAGGTTTTCAAGGATATTTCTCCTATAACGGATTACACTGGAAACTTGATCTTGGATTTTGTGGATTATTCTCTTGAGGATTCACCAAAGTATAATGTCGAAGAATGCAAGGAGAGAGATACGACATACTCTGCTCCTCTAAAAGCTAAGGTGAGATTAATTAATAAGGAATCTGGAGAAGTCAAAGAGCAGGAAATTTTTATGGGTGATTTTCCTCTAATGACTGAAAATGGTACTTTTATAATTAATGGCGCAGAACGTGTAATTGTTAGCCAGCTTGTAAGATCACCCGGCATTTACTATTCAATGAAGTTTGACCGTGTGGGTAAGAAATTGTACTCGAATACAGTTATTCCGAACAGGGGTGCGTGGCTGGAGTATGAGACAGATTCTAATGATATACTGTCAGTTCGAATTGACAGAACTAGAAAATTGCCTCTTACAGTTCTCCTAAGGGCATTAGGATATGGTACTGACTTTCAAATTACGCAATTACTTGGTGAAGATGAAAGACTTTTAGCTACTATCCAAAAGGATAATGCTAAAACCTGTGAAGAAGGTTTAATAGAAATATACAAGAGGCTACGACCAGGTGAGCCGCCTACGGTTGATAGTGCAAAGAACCTTATTAATAGCTTGTTTTTTGATTCAAAGAGATATGATCTTGCTAAATTTGGTAGGTTTAAGTTTAATAAAAAACTCTCTATATCAAATCTAATCAATGGTCATACTGCAGCTGAAAACATCGTTTCTAACGAGACTGGTGAGCTAATAGTTGCAGAAGGCGAGTTTATTGATAGGAAAAAGGCTGATGAAGTACAGAACGCTGGGGTAAACTTTGCATATCTACTAATAGAGGGAAAGCCAATAAAGGTAATCGGAAACAATACGGTTGATATTCGCTCATTTATTGATTTTGATGTTTCTGATATTGGTATTACAGAGAAGGTTCAGTATTCTGTTTTGAAAGAAATACTTGAAGCAAATATTGAAAGGGATCAGATCAGAAAGGCTCTCAAAGAGAGATTTAATGATTTAATTCCAAAACATATTACGACTAATGACATTGTTTCGTCAATTAACTACATAATCAATCTTGATTATGGAATTGGGACAGTTGATGATATTGACCATTTAGGAAACCGAAGGTTGCGTTCTGTTGGTGAGTTGCTTCAGAATCAATTCAGAATAGGTTTGTCTAGAATGGAAAGAGTTGTAAGAGAAAGAATGACTATTCAGGATATTGACATAGTTACACCGCAGGCTCTTATTAATATTAGGCCAGTTGCTGCATCTATTAAAGAATTCTTTGGAAGCAGTCAGTTGTCACAGTTTATGGATCAGACAAATCCTCTTGCCGAGTTAACTCATAAGAGAAGACTAAGTGCACTCGGACCTGGTGGTTTGAGTAGAGAAAGAGCCGGCTTTGAGGTACGTGACGTTCATCATTCTCACTATGGTCGTATGTGTCCTATTGAGACTCCTGAAGGCCCGAACATTGGTCTGATAGGCTCTCTGAGTACGTATGCTAGAGTTAACGAATTTGGATTTATCGAATCTCCATATAGAATAGTTGATAAAGTTGAAAGAAGAGTTACAGAACAGATAGTATATTTGACTGCTGATGTTGAAGACCCATTTATTATTGCTCAGGCTACTGAACCAATAGACGAAACAGGGCATTTCCTTTCAAATAAAATTATTGCAAGGTATATGGATGAAATCTTAGAGGTTGAGAACAACAAGATTGACTTTATGGATGTATCTCCAAAGCAATTGGTTTCAGTTGCAACTTCGATGATTCCATTTCTTGAGAATGACGATGCTAACCGTGCTCTTATGGGTTCAAACATGCAACGTCAGGCAGTTCCGCTTATAAAGGCAGATTCGCCAATTATTGGTACGGGTATTGAATACGTTGCGGCTAGGGATTCAGGCGTATGTCATATAGCTAGAAATGCCGGTGTTGTCGATAAAGTAGCTGCAAATGAGATAACCATTAAAACATCGACCGGTCAGAAGGATGTTTACAAGCTTCTCAAATATATGCGCTCTAACCAAGGTACTTGTTTAAATCAAAGACCTATAGTTAGAAAGGGCGAAATTGTTGAGAAGGGAGATATTATAGCAGATGGTCCATCAACAGATAATGGTGAAATTGCACTAGGCAGAAATATTCTTATAGGCTTTATGACTTGGGAAGGTTATAACTATGAGGATGCTATTCTAATTAATGAAAAGCTTGTAAAAGAAGATGTTTATACATCTATTCATATTGAGGAATACGAGGCTGAAGCCAGAGATACAAAGCTTGGACCTGAAGAAATAACCAGAGACATTCCGAATGTTGGCGATGAAGCTCTTAAGGATCTAGACGATAGAGGAATTATCAGAATAGGTGCTGAGGTTCGTGCTGGAGATATTCTAGTAGGCAAGGTTACTCCGAAGGGAGAAACAGAACTTACAGCTGAGGAGCGCTTGCTAAGAGCTATATTTGGTGAAAAAGCAAGAGAAGTTCGCGATACGTCATTGAAAGTTCCTCATGGTGAATCAGGTATTATAGTTGATGTCAAGGTGTTTACTCGTGAGAATGGCGATGAGCTACCACCAGGTGTAAATCAGCTTGTTAGAGTATATATCGCGCAGAAGAGAAAGATTTCTGTTGGAGATAAGATGGCAGGAAGACATGGTAATAAGGGTGTTATTTCAAGAATATTACCTGAAGAAGATATGCCTTTCCTACCAGATGGTACTCCACTAGAGATAGTACTCAATCCTCTTGGTGTTCCTTCACGTATGAATATCGGTCAGGTACTTGAAGTGCATTTAGGCTATGCAGCTAAGGCATTGGGCTGGAAGATTGCTACACCTGTTTTTGATGGAGCAACTGAGGAAGACATCAGGGAAACATTGATTAAAGCGGGTAAGGATCCAGATGGTAAGACTGTTCTTTTTGATGGTAGAACAGGTGAGCCGTTTGATAATAGAGTAACAGTTGGGTATATGTATTATTTGAAGCTTGCCCATCTAGTAGATGACAAAATTCATGCCCGTTCTACCGGTCCATACTCATTAGTAACTCAGCAGCCTCTTGGAGGTAAAGCTCAGTTCGGAGGACAGAGGTTTGGAGAAATGGAAGTTTGGGCGTTGGAGGCTTATGGAGCTGCATATACACTACAAGAGATATTAACTGTAAAATCAGATGATGTCGTAGGTAGGGTAAAGACATATGAATCCATTGTTAAGGGTGAAAACATACCTGAACCTGGAATTCCTGAGTCATTTAAGGTTCTTATAAAAGAGCTACAGAGCCTTGCGCTTGATGTTAAGGTTTACTCAGAAGAGATAGGCGAGATTGCTATTAAAGAGTATGTTGAAGAAGACCTTGAAGAACTGAATGTTAACATTGAGGGCAGAGAAGAAGAGGTTGTTCTGACAAATGATTTTGATGAAGAGTTAAAAGATGATATGCTTGAGGATGAGCTAGATATTGATGGCGTTGATATAGGCAGCATCAGTACTGGCGACAATCTTGAAGAAGAGATAACAGAGGAATTATTTGCAGACGAAGAGCTTAGTGAAGACTTTGACGACGAGGATTTTTAAGGGAGGGAGATAAGCTATGTTTGAACTAAACAATTTTGATTCTATAAAAATAGGATTAGCTTCTCCGGAAAAGATAAGAGAATGGTCAAAAGGCGAAGTAAAAAAACCTGAAACTATAAATTATAGAACTTTGAAGCCTGAAAGAGATGGCTTATTCTGCGAGAGAATTTTTGGTCCTCAAAAGGATTGGGAATGTCATTGTGGTAAGTATAAAAGAATTAGATATAAGGGAATTGTATGTGATAGGTGTGGAGTTGAGGTTACTCGCTCGAAGGTTAGAAGAGAAAGAATGGGCCATATCGAGCTAGCTGCACCAGTTTCTCATATTTGGTATTTTAAAGGAATACCAAGTAGAATGGGTTTGATTCTAGATATGTCACCAAGATCACTTGAAAAGATTTTGTATTTTGCATCATATGTAGTTATTGACCCAGGACAGACACCATTGTCAAGAAAGCAGGTTCTAACTGAAAAGGAATACAGAGATAGTATTGAAAAGTTTGGACCTAGTTTTAAGGCTGGTATGGGAGCTGAGGCAGTAAAAGATCTCCTTATGCAAATAGATTTAGAGTCTCTTGCAAAGGAGTTAAGAAATGATTTGATAGACTCTTCTGGTCAAAAGAGAATCAGAGCTGTTAAAAAGCTCGAGGTCGTAGAGGCTTTCAGAACTTCAGGTAATCGTCCTGATTGGATGGTTCTAGATGTTGTGCCAGTTATTCCGCCTGAGCTAAGGCCTATGGTACAGCTTGATGGAGGAAGATTTGCTACTTCTGATTTGAATGACCTGTATAGAAGGGTTATCAACAGAAACAATAGATTAAAAAGGCTCCTAGATTTAGGAGCTCCAGATATAATTGTTAGAAACGAAAAACGTATGCTTCAAGAAGCAGTTGATGCACTGATTGATAATGGTAGAAGAGGACGTCCGGTAACTGGACCTGGAAACAGACCTCTTAAATCACTCTCTGACTTGCTTAAGGGTAAGCAGGGACGTTTCCGTCAGAACTTGTTGGGTAAGCGTGTTGATTATTCAGGACGTTCAGTTATCGTTGTTGGACCAGACCTTAAGATATTCCAGTGCGGTTTGCCTAAGGAAATGGCACTTGAGCTGTTTAAACCATTTGTTATGAAGAAGCTTGTAAACGATGGTTTGGCACACAATATCAAGAGCGCAAAGAGAATGGTTGAAAGAGTTAGGAATGAAGTATGGGATGTATTAGAGGAAGTAATTAAGGATCATCCAGTTTTACTAAATCGTGCTCCTACACTTCATAGACTTGGTATACAAGCATTCGAACCTGTTTTGATTGAAGGCCGAGCATTGAAGCTTCATCCGTTAGTATGTTCAGCATACAATGCTGACTTCGATGGAGACCAGATGGCTGTTCATGTTCCTTTGTCAGCTGAAGCACAGGCAGAAGCAAGATTTTTGATGCTATCAGCAAACAATCTGCTAGCACCAAAAGATGGCAAGCCTATAACTGTTCCTACGCAGGATATGGTTTTAGGAAGCTACTACCTCACGATTGAAAAGGATAATGAGCCTGGAGATGGCAAGATATTTTGTGACATGGATGAAGTTCTCATGGCTTATCATGAAAATGTTTTAGGACTTCATGCACAAATAAGGGTTCGAATTGAGAAAGAAATTGACGGAGTTAAGCAAAAGAAGGTTATTGCCTGTACAGCAGGAAGACTTATATTTAACGAAGCTATTCCTCAAGACTTGGGCTTTATAGATAGAAGTGATAAGAGCAAGTTTTTTGACCTTGAGATTAACTTTCTAGTAGGAAAAAAAGAACTTGGTAAGATTATTGACAAATGTATTAGGGTTCATGGTACTACTAATACCGCTGTTATTTTGGATAGGATAAAGTCGTTGGGCTTTAAGTACTCAACCAAAGGTGCTATTACAATCAGTGTATCCGATATGGTTATACCTGAGATAAAGAAGCAATATTTGAAAGAGACTGAAATCACAATTGACAACATTGTTAAACAGTTTAAAAGAGGACTTATTTCAGATGAAGAAAGATATAATTCTGTAATAGCTACTTGGACTGAAACAGGTGAAAACATTACTAAGGCTCTTATTGATAACCTTGATAAATTCAATCCTGTGTACATGATGTCACAGTCTGGAGCGAGAGGTAATATCAATCAGATCAAGCAGCTGGCTGGTATGAGAGGCTTGATGGCTGATACATCTGGTAGGACAATCGAGATACCTATTAAGTCAAACTTCCGTGAAGGACTTAACGTTTTGGAATTCTTTATTTCTACTCATGGTGCTAGAAAAGGTTTGGCAGATACAGCGCTCAGAACAGCTGACTCTGGTTATCTAACAAGACGTCTGGTTGATGTAAGTCAGGATGTTATAGTTAGAGAGTTGGATTGTGGTACTGAAACTGGTATCGAGATAACTGATGTTAAGGATGGCAGTGAAATCATTGAGCCATTGTCTGAAAGACTTATTGGTAGATATGCTATGGATGATGTAATTGATGCTAAAACTAAGGAATTAATTTTAGCTAAAGATGACGTTATTGATGAACGTACTGCTGATAGGATAGTTAATTCAGGCGTTAAGAAAATCAAAATTAGGTCTGTGCTCACATGTAGATCTTTGGTGGGTGTTTGTGCTAAATGTTATGGTTCAAACCTTGCAACAGGTGATGCGGTGAATGTTGGTGAGGCTGTTGGTATTATCGCAGCACAATCAATTGGAGAACCTGGTACACAGTTAACTATGAGAACATTCCATACTGGTGGTGTTGCGGGTGATGACATTACTCAGGGTCTTCCTCGTGTAGAGGAATTGTTTGAAGCGAGAAGACCAAAGGGTCTTGCAATTATATCTGAAATACCTGGTACAGTTAAGATGGCTGAGTCTAAGAAAAAGAGAGAGATTATTATAACTGCTGAGGATGGAGAAACAAAAGCATATCAGATAATTTACGGATCAAGAATGAAGGTCTATGATGGAGACTTAGTTGAAGCAGGTGATGAATTAACTGAGGGATCTGTAAATCCACATGATATTTTGAAAATAAAAGGTCTCAGGGGAGTTCAGGCATATCTTCTGCAGGAAGTTCAGAGAGTTTACAGAATGCAGGGCGTTGACATCAACGATAAACATATAGAAGTAATTGTAAGGCAGATGATGAGAAAAATTAAGATTGATGACTGTGGTGATACTAACCTATTGCCAGGTGGCTTGGTTGATATGCTTGAATTTGAACGTGAGAATGCAAAAGCTATTGAAGTAGGTTTATCACCTGCAACAGGTGAACGTACGCTTTTGGGTATCACTAAGGCATCACTTGCTACCGATTCATTCTTATCGGCTGCATCATTCCAAGAGACCACAAGGGTTCTCACAGACGCTGCTATTAAGGGTAAGATTGATCCTCTACTTGGTTTAAAGGAAAATGTTATCATTGGTAAGCTTATTCCGGCAGGTACTGGCATGAGTAGATATAAAGACATTAGTGTCAGCACTGTTATTGAATAATTAATTGCAGTATATCAAAATAATTATTTCTTAAAGCGGTCATAGCACTATGACCGCTTTAAGTTTATCCTATGTAAGGATAATGTTTCAAAGAGCGAGAAGGAGTTAGACTCCTACAGAACCTTTGAAATCATGATGTAAATTCAGTTTGCTTGACAAAATACGCAGTTGAGTGATAGAATATTCAGTGCATTGAATTTGTGCTTTTTTTCTGTGCACATTTCAATTGCATGATGAAGTTCTGTTGGAGGAGTAAAATTGTTGGATGAGCTTAAACACTGTAAAAAAGCAGTTGGTGTGAAACAATCAACAAAGGCTGTAGAAGCCGGTATCGTGGCAAGTGCATTTATTGCAAAGGATTGTGAGCAAAGAGTATCGAGAGGCATTATTGAGCTTTGCGAGAAACATTCCATACCAATAACATATGTTGACTCAATGAAACAGCTTGGAAAGGCTTGTGGTATTGAGGTCGAAGCTGCGATTGCATGTATTCTTAAATAAGAACCTTGTTTAATAACTAGTTTATATTTATTTATTCCCTATGTAATTTTATATGGGGGAATATATATAAAATATATAATAATTACCTTTGAAAGGAGGTGTACTAATGCCAACATTTAATCAGCTGGTTAGAAAGGGCAGAAAAGTTATCAAAAAGAAGTCAACTGCTCCAGCTCTCCAGAAGGGATTTAACTCAAAAAAGAAGAAGTCAACAAATATCAGTAGTCCTCAAAAAAGAGGAGTTTGTACTGTTGTAAAGACTTCAACACCAAAGAAGCCAAACTCAGCACTTCGTAAAGTTGCAAGGGTTCGTCTTACAAATGGTATAGAAGTAACTGCTTATATTCCTGGAATAGGACATAATTTACAGGAACATAGCGTTGTTCTTATCAGAGGTGGAAGAGTTAAAGACTTACCTGGTGTAAGGTACCATATCGTTAGAGGTACTCTAGACACAGCCGGAGTTGCTAAAAGAATGCAGTCCCGTTCAAAATACGGAACTAAACGTCCTAAGGCAAACGCCGCTAAAAAGTAATACCACAGCGTGCTGACAATTTAAAATGTTAGGTGCTTAGTACGTGATTATATATATTTTGTATAAGAGAAGATAGGTTTCTAAAGAATTGATCTATTATCTGTTAAACTTGTTAGGTATATTTAATGTACTTGCGCTGACGACGGTTTAAACCACGAGTACCTGTGATACGTTGAATGGGTTCGCTCATTCTATATGTTATCATAAAAGGAGGGAAGTAAAGTGCCAAGAAAAGGTCATGTTTCTAAAAGAGATGTTTTAGCTGATCCAATATATGGGAGCAAAACAGTTACAAAGCTTATAAACAATATAATGTATGATGGTAAGAGAGGTGTATCACAGCAGATTTGCTACGATGCATTCGCTATCATTAAAGAGAAAAGTGGTAGAGATGCTCTTGAAGTTTTTGAAGAGGCTCTGGCAAACATTATGCCAATGCTTGAAGTTAAGGCAAGAAGAGTTGGTGGTGCCACTTATCAAGTTCCTATGGAAGTTAGACCAGAAAGAAGACAAGCTTTAGGCTTAAGATGGCTTGTTGATTACTCTCGCAAAAGAGGCGAGCGTACAATGAAGGAAAGACTTGCAGGTGAATTGCTAGATTCTATCAACAATATGGGTGGAGCTTATAAGAAAAAAGAAGATACTCATAAGATGGCTGAAGCTAACAGAGCATTTGCTCATTACAGATGGTAATATAAGTTTCTCTAGTTCGCTAGAGAATTGCTTATATTGTATCTGATTATAAATTACAATTTATTGAAAAATTGATTATTAATCAATTTGGATTATCGTGAAAGGAGGGTATTCATGCCCAGGCAATTTGATTTGCGTAACACAAGAAATATCGGTATAATGGCTCATATTGATGCAGGTAAAACAACAACAACAGAGCGTATACTGTTTTATACAGGTAAAGTTCACAAAATCGGCGAAGTTCATGAAGGTGCTGCTACTATGGACTGGATGGAGCAGGAGCAGGAGAGAGGTATAACAATTACTTCTGCGGCTACTACTGCACAGTGGAAAGGTAACAGAATAAATATTATTGACACGCCGGGGCACGTTGACTTCACTGTTGAGGTTGAAAGATCTCTTCGTGTACTCGATGGTTCAGTAACAGTTTTCTGTGCTAAAGGCGGTGTTGAACCCCAATCTGAAACAGTTTGGAGACAAGCTGACAAGTATGGTGTTCCTCGTATGGCATATGTAAACAAAATGGATATTATGGGAGCCGATTTTTACAACGTAATCGCTATGATGAAAGATAGATTGCATTGTAATGCGGTACCAATACAATTGCCAATAGGCACTGAAGATAAGTTTGTTGGTATGGTTGATTTGGTTGCTATGAATGCGCATATTTTCAAGGATGACCTAGGTCAAATAATTGAAGAGACCGCTATCCCTGATGACATGCTGGATCTAGCTAAGAAGTACCGTGATTTATTAATAGAAGCGGTTTCTGAACAAGATGAAGACTTAATGATGAAATACCTTGAAGGTGAAGCACTCACCGAAGAGGAAATAAAAAAGGGTATCAGACTTGCAACAATTGCTGTAAAAATGATTCCTGTAACTTGTGGCTCATCATATAAAAATAAAGGTGTACAGCAGATGCTTGATGCAGTTGTTGATTACATGCCATCACCTCTTGATGTTCCTTGTATAAAGGGAATCTCGATGGATGGAGATACTGAAATAGAAAGACCAGCAGATGACAAAGGTCCATTCTCGGCGCTTGCGTTTAAGATTATGACTGATCCATATGTTGGTAAGCTCTGCTTCTTTAGGGTGTATTCAGGTACATTGAACGCAGGTTCTTATGTACTTAATTCATCTAAGAATAAGAGAGAACGAATCGGAAGAATTCTTCAAATGCATGCAAACCATAGAGAGGAAATACAGACAGTTTATTCTGGAGATATTGCTGCTGCTGTTGGTCTTAAGGATACAACAACAGGTGATACTCTTTGTGAAGAAAACCATCCTGTTATCCTAGAATCAATGGTATTCCCAGAGCCTGTTATCTCAGTTGCGATAGAACCGAAAACTAAAGAAGGACAGGAAAGAATGGGCGTTGCTTTACAAAAGCTTGCAGAAGAGGATCCAACATTTAGAGTTCATACTGATAAGGAAACTGGTCAAACAATCATCGAAGGTATGGGTGAACTTCACCTTGATATCATTGTTGATAGAATGATGAGAGAGTTTAAGGTTGAAGCTAACGTTGGTAATCCACAGGTTGCATACAAAGAGACTATCCGTAAAGCTGTTAGATCTGAAATGAAATATGCTAGACAGTCTGGTGGTAAGGGTCAATACGGACATTGTGTTATCGATATTGAACCAAGAGAACCAGGTGCTGGCTATGAATTTGTTAACAAAATTGTTGGTGGTGCTATTCCTAAAGAATACATTGGTCCAATAGACGCAGGTATACAAGAAGCAATGAATGCCGGTGTCCTTGGCGGATACAACGTAGTTGACATTAAAATAACCCTTGTTGATGGTTCATATCATGAAGTCGATTCATCAGAAATGGCATTTAAAATTGCTGGTTCAATGGCATTCAAGGATGGATGTAGGAAAGCAAGTCCAGTTCTCCTTGAACCTATAATGAGAGTTGACGTAAATGTTCCTGAGGATTACATGGGAGACGTTATGGGCGGACTTAACTCAAGAAGAGGACGTATTGAAGGTATGGAAGCACGTAATGGAGCACAATCTATTACATCAGTTGTGCCACTATCCGAGATGTTTGGATATGCTACAGCACTTCGTTCTTCAACACAGGGTAGAGGAACATTCTCTATGCAGACAAGTCACTTCGAAGAAGTGCCTAAGAGCATTCAAGAGAAAATTCTATCTGGCAAAGCTGAGTAATCAAATGTTAATATAAACCAAAATTTACTAAGTAGCGCAATGCGCTTAAATGAAAGGATGGAGATTCTAAAATGGGTAAAGCTAAATATGAAAGAACCAAACCACATGTTAATATTGGTACAATTGGGCACGTTGATCATGGTAAGACTTCTTTAACTGCTGCTATCACTAAGGTATTAGGATTGCTAGGAAGAGCAGTATACAAAGAATATGGAACTATTGACTCTGCTCCAGAAGAAAGAGAAAGAGGTATCACAATCAATACTGCTCATGTTGAGTATGAGACTGAGAATAGACATTATGCTCATGTTGACTGTCCAGGACATGCTGATTATATCAAAAATATGATCACTGGTGCCGCTCAGATGGATGGTGCTATCCTAGTAGTTTCTGCTGCTGATGGTCCAATGCCTCAGACAAGAGAGCACATTCTTCTTGCAGGTCAAGTTGGTGTTCCTTACATGGTAGTATTCTTGAACAAATGTGATATGGTTGATGATGAAGAACTTATTGAGTTAGTTGAAATGGAAATTAGAGAGCTATTAAGCTTATATGATTTCCCAGGCGATGATACTCCAATAATTAGAGGATCAGCTCTTGTAGCTCTTGAATCTACTTCAAAGGATTCTAACGCTCCTGAATATGCTCCAATTCATGCTCTTATGGCTGAAGTTGATAGATATATTCCAACTCCTGAAAGAGCAACTGACAAGCCATTCCTAATGCCTGTAGAGGATGTTTTCTCAATCACAGGTCGTGGTACTGTTGCTACTGGTAGAGTTGAAAGAGGCGTTGTTAAGGTTGGAGATGAAGTTGAAATCGTTGGTTTGATGGAAGCTCCAAGGAAGACAGTTGTAACTGGTGTAGAAATGTTCAGAAAGCTTCTTGATCAAGCACAAGCTGGTGATAACATCGGTGCTCTTTTAAGAGGTATTCAAAGAGATGATATAGAAAGAGGACAGGTTCTTGCTAAACCAGCATCAATCAAACCTCACACTTATTATGAAGGTCAGGTTTACGTTCTAACTGCTGCAGAAGGCGGAAGACATAAGCCATTCTTCAATGGTTACAGACCACAGTTTTATTTTAGAACTACTGACGTAACAGGAATCATCGAAATTCCAGAAGGAACTGAGATGGTTATGCCTGGAGACCACATCACTATGAAGATCAAATTGATCACTCCTATCGCTATGGAAGAGGGACTTAAGTTCGCTATCCGTGAAGGTGGAAGAACAGTTGGTGCTGGTAACGTTTCAAAGATTATTGAATAATCTAAATTTTTAATAATTAAGGAACCGATGAAAATCGGTTCCTTTTTGCGTTGTTTGAACAAGGTGATGGTTCTCCTCATTTAAGCGCATTTTAAATTCTGAATCCTGATTACTTTTGCAGCATGCTGCAATATGGTATGTTTATAGATATCAAAAAAAGGGTATAAAGCAAGGTATTGAATTAAATTTTTATAAATGCAAAAGATAATGAAAGTTATGGAACTGAGAGGATGGTAGATTAAATGTTGGAAATAAAAAAGAACATTTATTGGTGTGGTATTAGAGATTGGGGACTAGGTGTATTCCATGGACATGAGCTTTCAACACATAGGGGTTCTTCTTATAACTCATACTTGATTAAGGATAAAAAAACTGTGTTGATTGATACAGTATGGGATCCATATAAGGAGCAATTCGTAGAGAATTTGGAGAAGAATGTTGGGCTATCAAATATTGATGCTATTGTTATTAATCATATTGAACCGGATCATGGTGGTAGCTTGGGTCTTTTGATGGAGAAGATCCCCAATACACCTATTTATTGTACTAAAAATGGTGCAGAGATAATAAAGAAGTATTTCGGCAAAGATTGGAACTTTAATATTGTTAAAACTGGTGACACTTTAGATTTGGGAGAATACAAGCTCAAATTTGTTGAAATGCAGATGATACATTGGCCTGATAGCATGCTGGAATATGTTGAAGGTGCCAAGCTTGTAATTTCAAATGATGCCTTTGGACAGCATTATTGCGGAGTATCTATGTTCAATGATGAGGTTGATAAATGCGAGCTTTATCAAGAGGCGATTAAATACTATGCAAATATTTTGTCACCTTTTAAACCTTTAATTAAGAAGAAAATCGCACAGATTGTTGCGCTAGATTTGGATTTTGATATGATTGCACCAAGCCATGGTGTTATATGGAGAGATAATCCTTTACAAATAATAGAGAAATACGATGAATGGTCAGATCCTAATTATAACGATGGTTTTGTTGCTATTATTTATGACACTATGTATCACGCAACAAGGTCTATGGCGGAAGCTATAGCAATGGGTATAGAGGAAGAAGGCGTGAAATTCAAAATATATAATGCTGCAACAAAAGATAAGAGTGATTTAAATGCTGAGATATTTAAAGCCAATGCTGTACTAATAGGTAGCAGCACTGTAAATAATACCGTATTACGACCTATCGTTGCCTTGCTAGACGAAATAAAGGCATTAAAAATGAAGAACAAACTTGCTGCAGGTTTCGGCTCATATGGTTGGAGTGGGGAAGCTCACAAGATAATAAGTGAAAAGCTTGCAGAAGCTGGATTAAATATATGTGCTGAGCCATTAGGATTTAGGTATAAGCCAACTAGTGAAGAATTGGACCAATGTGTTGAATTAGGAAGAAATATAGCAAAGCAAATTAAAGCTAAGTAATTTTATATTTCTAGGGAAATTTGTAATTCAAGGGGTTGACTTGAAAGACATCCAGATTATATAGTCTTTCAGGCCAATCCCTCTATATTTTTGCAACAAGTAAAAGCTTCGAAATAAGGGCGACTGACTACAAGGTCTTATTGGCCCCCAATAGCCCCTTCAAAAATAGGAAGTTATTACTTAGCTGTCTCAATAATAAGTTTTTTATTAAACAAGCGCTTGAATGTATTTTTGCAGGTCATAGCACCTGCTATTTCCATGTCTGTATTATTTCTTGACTTTAGACTTATAATCACTGAATTGCCATGAAATGAGCATTTAACATTTTGAACGTTGCCATTCATTTTTATATCAAACTTTTCACATATTTTAAGCATAATCCCCATCTGTTGAATAAACAGTGCATCACTCTGGTTGATAATATCTTTGTAATTTAATAAGTCAATTTTGAATTCATCTTTTCTGTGGAGTGCAGCTACATATGCAGCCATTAACAGCTCCTTATGGGTCAGACCGTTTATACGCGAATTAAGTATGCAATAGAAGGTATGCTTGTGATGGTCGTAATAATTTATTTTAATACCTGTATCATGAAGAAGTGCGGCCGTTTTAATAATATTTTCCGGATTGCCTTTTTGACAGCATAAGTGCTTTAATTGGCTAAAAAGACTACTCGTTAATTCATAAACTTTATACGCATTTTTTTCATCTATATCAAAAATTAGCATCATATTCTGTAACGAGTAATCCAAGACATCTGCAACTCTTTTACCCTGACCGAGAATATGCTCAAATATTAATCCTTCTCTTACACCGCTGCCGCTGATGTAAACATTTTTGGTATTGCAATAGCTTATGATAGAACTGATTGCAAAAATCGGACCAATAAAAATATCCGACCTGTCATTTGAAAGTCCTTTTATCTTTTTGATCTTCCCTATACTTTTATCAAAGGTGGTACTGATTATGTTTTCAAAGTCAGTATTCAAAAGCTGATAGTTATATGTATTATCAATAGGATATTCCTTTCTTTTTCTATCGACTTTACCTATATTTCTGAAGGTTCCACCTATTCCTATTATTGGGAGTTCATTTGTCGGCTTTATCCATGGAATATTATCTAATATGGAAATAACAAAGTTTTTAAATTGATTTGGATTCGCATTATATTCATCCGTAAGAGAAAGAGAACCATATGGAATGCTTATGGAGTGAACTGCTTCAAAGTCTTTTACTAGGATAATTTCAGTACTGCTGCCTCCAATATCCATCATGAGGCAATTAGCTATATTCATACTATTAATAACACCCATATAGTCATAATGTGCTTCTTCATCACCTGAGAGTACTCTGATACTTATGCCGGTGTGTGTCATAACTAAATTTAGAAAGTTTTCACGATTTGAAGCTCTTCTAACGGCCTCGGTTGCAACAGCTATTATTTTGTCTACATTCAGAGAAATGCAGATTGTTTTAAATGATGAAATAGCTTCAATAGCTCTGCTCATTCTAATAGTATTGAGAGTGTTATCCTTACCCATATCCTCTCCAAGCCTTATCGCTTCTTTAAGCCCATAAATAAGCTTGAAATTTGTGGATTTCTGTATTTCTATAATTATTAATCTGATTGAATTTGACCCTATATCTATAATCCCAACTCTATTCATTGATATGCTCCTTTTGTAAACTCTATTAAATAATATTTCACATTCACAACTATTACAATAAAAATTTTTTTATAATCACAGTATGTAAAGTTTGGGTTAAAGCGTTGTAATTAATTGTTGAATAATGTAGTATTTTAAATATATCATAAAAAATAATTTGAGGTGTATGGATTTTTGAATGAGTATAAGACAATCGCTGCTATAGATATTGGCTCAAATAAAATAAGTATGGCCATAGCTGAAATTTCTCCTGATGGAAATGTCCGCTTTATTGAAGATGTAAAAATACCTTCATCCATTGGGAAGGACACATTTAATGAAGGGCGTATATCGGCTGAAACAATTTATGAAACTTGCGATACTCTTAAGAAATTCTCGCAGCTAATGAAGGATTATGGGATTGTAGAGCATGTAGCTGTAGCTACCAGCGGAATGAGAGAGGCTGAAAACAGTGAATATATTATTGAGCAGATAAGAATTAAGACAAGCATTAAGGTGAAAATAATAAATAATGCGCAAGAAAGATTTTTTAGCTATATGGCTCTCAGAAGTAGCATTAAAGAAAAAAAATCTTTGCGTAATAAGCCTGTATTGGTTATAAACATATCTTCCGGAGGAGTTGAGGTTTCCGCTCAGCGAAATGGGAAGCTAATATTCACAGAATATTTGAAACTAGGTTCGCTCAGACTCAGAGAAACACTTGCAGACCTTGAGTCCATGACGATTGACTACCCAGCAATAATGGAGGAATTTATTGAGAGTAAGCTTTATCTACTGAAACCGTTAGTTAATAGTATGAAAATTAAGCATTTTATTGGTCTTGGTGGAGAACTGAATACAATCATAAAAATAATAGAAGAAGAAATTTCAACCGATGAAGAGATAAATTACATTAAGCTAGATACACTGGGTAACTTATACAAAAAGATAAGGCGTATGAGTAGTAATCAAATAATGGATATGTATGATATATCCAAGAATGAGGCTGAAATACTACTTCCTTCAGTAATTCTGTTTAATACATTTATCAAGATGACAAAGGCTGAGGGAATTTTAGCTCCCGTGGCCTCGCATCGTCATGGTGTAATATATGATATTGCTGATAAGATGTCAAATGGATCGAGCTATGTTAATGATGATGCTATTATTTCAGTGTGGAAAATAGCACGAAAATATGGTGTTGATAAGAAACATGCTTCTTTTGTAGCAAAGATGGCTCTGTCAATTTTTGACCAAACTATGGAGATAAACCAGCTCTCAAACAAGGACAGATTGTATTTACAAGTGGCAGCAATACTTCATGATGCGGGAAATTATGTGGGTTTTACAAATCATGAGCAGCATTCCTACAATATTATAAATATGCAGAGTCTGCTTGGGTTTTCGGATGAAGAACTGAATATTATTGCGAATATAGCTTATTATCATGCATCAAAGCTTCCATCAAGACAGCATAGCAATTACGTTAGTCTTAGTGATCAAAATAAGATTAGAGTATCAAAGCTTGCTGCTATATTAAAATTTGCAGAATCTATGGATTCTTCTCATACGCAAAAAATAAATAAATTGGAAATGATATACGATAATAATGTTTTAACGATATGTATATATGCAATAAAGGATATAATATTAGAAAAATGGTTTATTGAAGAAAATTTAGAATTTTATGAAGAAGTTACAGGAGTTAGACTAGAGATTAGGATAAGAAGGTGAAGGCATGAGTGATCAAAGTATTGGGAGCAAGTACATAAATAGAGAACTTAGTTGGCTTGAATTTAACATAAAAGTACTTGATGAGGCAAGGGATAATAGTAACCCTCTCTTTGAAAGATTAAAATTTTTGTTTATAACATGTGCCAACCTTGATGAATTTTTCATGGTAAGGGTTGCTCCATTGTATGAACAGGTAATAGCGGGTATCAGTAAAACTGATATCTCTGGGCTTACACCAAAGGAACAGATACAGAAGATTTTGGACAAAATACATGACATGTTTTCTGAAATTTATAGCAGCTATAATGACCTAATTAAAAATGAAATGCAAACTCAAGGGATATTTATTTTACAAGAACATGAATTGAATGCTGAACAAAAGACATATATTGAAAACTACTATCAGAGAAATGTATACCCTGTACTTACCCCTATGGTTGTTGACCAGGGAAGGCCATTCCCGTTGATATTAAATAAGACCTTTAATATTGCCATTCTTTTACAGGATAAATCTGATTTATCAGATGAAGACCCTCTCTTTGCAACTGTTCAGGTTCCATCTGTGCTAGCTAGGCTCATTGAACTGCCTTCATCAGACGACATACATAATTTTGTATTGCTTGAAGATGTCATTAAAATGAACCTGGATACACTTTTTACTGGGCACAACATCATTTCCACAAGTTGTTACAGAATCACTAGAAATGCAGACTTAACAATGGATGAAGAGGGGTCTGAAGACTTGCTGCTGACTATCGAAAATTCACTTAAGCAGAGGAAATGGGGAGCAGCAGCAAGGCTAGAGGTCGAGAGCAATATTGAAGAGCAATTGCTCAGGATATTGGAAGATGAGGTTGAGGTTAGCAGGGATAAGCTTTTTACTGTTAATGGGCCCGTTGACCTTACGTATCTGATAAAATTTTATGATTTAAAAGGTTTTGATAACTTGAAATATCAGCCTAATCCTACAGTTCAAAATGCTGATTTTGTTAACTGTGATAATATTTTTGAGGTAATATCAAAAAAGGATATTCTGATACACCATCCGTTTCAGTCCTTTGACCCAATAATTGAATTTGTGAGGCAAGCAGCAAATGATCCAGAGGTGCTTGCAATTAAGCAAACCTTGTATAGAGTTAGCGGCAAATCTCCGATTATTGAGGCACTTGTACAGGCTGCTGAAAATGGCAAGCAAGTAACAGTATTGGTTGAATTAAAGGCAAGATTTGATGAACAAAACAATATTATATGGGCAAAGCGACTTGAAAAAGCGGGTTGTCACGTAATATACGGTTTAGTTGGACTAAAGACTCATTGTAAAGTGCTATTGGTTGTTAGACGTGAGGAGAATGGTTTGAAGCGCTACGTGCATATGGGTACAGGAAATTATAATGATGTAACCGCCAAAATATATACAGATTTAGGTCTTTTCACCTCAAATCCTTATATGGGTGCCGATGCATCTGCCTTGTTTAATATGCTATCAGGGTATTCAGAACCAACTAATCTATACAAGACTGCGATTTCTCCGCTAAATATGAGAGAAAAAGTACTGAAACTAATCAAGATAGAAGAGGAAAATGCCAAAAAGGGCAAGAAGGCTATAATAATTGCCAAGATGAACTCCTTAGTGGATAAACAGATCATTGATGCTTTATATAGTGCATCGAGTGCAGGTGTTCAGATAAATTTAATTGTGAGAGGGATTTGCTGCCTGAGACCTGGTATTCCTGGAGTAAGCGAAAATATCAGCGTTAGAAGTATAGTAGGCAGGTATCTGGAACACAGTAGAATATTTTACTTCTATAGTGGCGGCGCTGAACAAATGTTTCTGTCCAGCGCTGATTGGATGAACAGAAACTTAGATAGAAGGGTAGAGCTTCTTTTTATTGTTGAAAATGAAGAAGCTAAAGAAAAAATACAAAACATACTTAGCCTATGTTTAAAGGATAATGTTAAGGCAAGAGTATTGAACACAGATGGTACTTATTCAAAATTAACAAGAAAAAACGAAGAAGAGATAGACAGTCAGCAACTGTTCTATAAATTGGCAGAAAAGGATCTTAGAGCTAAAAATCAAAGCAAAAAAGGTTATATATAAAAAAATATTGCAGTATAATAGATTTTTATAACAAAATGCTACTCACAAATAGCGTAGATATGATATAATTTATGCTGGTGTTTTAAGATTTTTATCTTAAATATAGGGGCAAATGCTCAAGCTTTGTATAGCTAATGAATTAAAATTAAAATAGTAGCGAAGGAGGAAGTTAAATGATTTATTCACATGAAGTTGAAAATATGTGTGTTGTAAAAAAAGGTCCTAATCATGGTCCTGCTCCAATACCTGAAGAGGGTAAATGGGTAAAAGCAAAAGAAATCAAAGATATATCTGGTTTGTCACATGGCATAGGCTGGTGTGCACCTCAACAGGGAGGCTGTAAGCTAACTCTTAATGTTAAGGATGGTATTATAGAGGAAGCTCTAGTTGAAACTATAGGTTGCTCTGGTATGACTCACTCAGCTGCAATGTCTGGTGAAATACTCACAGGAAAGACAATACTTGAAGCTTTAAACACTGATCTCGTTTGTGATGCTATCAACGTTGCAATGAGAGAAATATTTAAGCAATTAGTATATGGTAGAACACAGTCTGCTTTCTCGGAGGGTGGCCTTCCAATAGGTGCGGGTCTTGAGGATCTTGGTAAAGGCTTACGTTCACAGATAGGCACAATATATTCGACTCAAGCAAAGGGTGTAAGATACTTGGAAATGGCAGAAGGCTATATCATTAATGTTGGACTTGATGAAGATAGTGAAATAATCGGTTACAAGTTTGTAAACCTTGGGAAAATGATGGATGCCATCAAAAAGGGTGTTGAGCCTAAGGAAGCTTATGAAAAAAATGTTGGTACATATGGAAGATTTGCTGAAGCAGTTAAAATAATAGATCCAAGGCACGAATAATAAAAGAGAGAGGTGATTACTGTGATTAGATTTGAAGGTTATGAGAGAAGAATAGATCAGATAAATATATGTTTAGCTGAGTATGGATTTGAGAGCCTTGAGGAAGTAAAGGATCTCTGTGCCTCAAAGGGTATAGATGTTGATAGTATAGTTAGAGGAGTACAGCAAATCGCATTTGATAATGCAGTATGGGCATACACTCTAGGATGCGGTATCGCTATTAAAAAAGGCATTAAAAATGCGGCAGAAGCTGCAGAGGCAATAGGACTTGGACTACAGGCTTTCTGTATCCCTGGATCAGTTGCTGATTCAAGAAAAGTAGGTATAGGTCATGGAAATCTTGCTTCAATGCTTCTAAAAGAAGATACAAATTGCTTCTGCTTCTTAGCAGGACATGAATCCTTTGCAGCAGCTGAAGGCGCTATAGGTATAGCTAGAACAGCTAACAAAGTTAGAAAACAACCACTCCAAGTTATTTTGAACGGACTTGGAAAGGATGCTGCATATATAATATCAAGAATTAATGGCTTTACATATGTTGAGACTGACTATGATTTTGCGACTGATACTCTGAATGTTGTTAGAACTAAAGCATACTCCAATGGAGATAAGGCTAAGGTTAGAGTATACGGTACAAATGACGTACTTGAAGGCGTTGCAATCATGAAAAAAGAAAATGTTGATGTTTCTATCACGGGTAACTCAACAAACCCAACTAGATTCCAGCACTTGGTGGCTGGAACCTACAAGAAGTGGTCCCAAGAAAATGGTAAGAAATATTTCTCGGTTGCTTCAGGTGGTGGAACTGGTAGAACATTGCATCCAGATAACGTTGGAGCAGGACCTGCTTCATATGGCTTGACAGATTCAATGGGTAGAATGCATGGAGATGCTCAGTTCGCTGGTTCTTCATCAGTACCTGCTCATGTTGAAATGATGGGTCTTATTGGAATGGGTAACAACCCAATGGTTGGTGCTACTGTTGCAGTTGCTGTTGCTGTAGAACAAAGTGCAACGTAAATAACATATCGGATACTTGGAGATATGCAAATTTGTATAAAACTGAAATAGTATGTTAAAGGGAATGCGTGCAAAACAAATTGCCCGCATTCCCTTTTCATATTGTGCGGCCCAGCTAGGCTGGAATTCACTAGCCGTGCAAGTTTAACATAAGGAATTTATTATCATTCGTAAATAATTAGAAAAAGACAAACAATTCATCAAATCAGGAGTATAATATTATATTGAGTTCAAAAAACTATTTACGGGGTGGAAAATTTGTTGAGCAATGAATTGTTAAGTCGTGATGGACGTTCAGGCTATTTTTATAGAATACTTTTTATAATATTAATTCCTATAGCGCAAAGCATATACTTTTTAATTAATCTGACTACTACTAGTGCAAGCGCACATAATGTCACTATTTTTTTGGATAAGCTGATTCCTTTTAATGAGTGGTTTGTAATACCCTACGTGTTTTGGTATGGATATACTTTTGGGGCGCTTTTATTGCTGGCCTACTTTGATCATAAGACTTATTATAAACTGTTATTCAGTATTTTTATTGGTATGTTGGTTTGCTTCGTCATATACCTTACTTATCCTTCAACAGTATTTCGTCCGGAAGGTATAGTACCTGACAATATACTGAAAAAGACTGTATTGCTAATTTATAGTAATGATAGACCATATAACTGCTTACCAAGCATTCATGTGCTTGACACACTTTTGATAACAATGTTTTTATTTAAGTATAATAAAAGTTTTTTAGTAAAGGGTTCTTCAGCTTTTATATGTGTATTGATTTACATGTCTACCCTTTTTATAAAGCAACATAGCATATTAGATGCTGTAGCATCAACAATCTTAGGGGCTATTTTGTTCTATGCTTTCGAAAGTGAAGTTATTGCTAAAAAACTTGAGGATATTAGAGATGCAATTACTCGCCCAAAAGTCAAATCTTCACTTAGCGAAGATATTTAAGCAATTGTATTGTAGAAAAAATATTCAAATTATTATATAATTACTTAAACGTTTTTATATTATTTGAATATTTTTTTGGTATGGAGGTTAAAATGAACTTCAAAAGAGAACATTTAAAAGATGCACATCGAATAGTTATTAAAGTAGGTACTTCTACATTGACCTATGAAACAGGTAAAATAAATTTTACGCGAATAGATAAGCTGGCCAGAATTATTTCTGATTTATCTAATCAAGGGAAAGAAGTTATACTTGTTACTTCTGGAGCCATTGGGGTGGGTGTAGATAAGCTGAAGCTACCGGAGAGGCCAAAGACAATACGCGAAAAGCAGGCAGTCGCTGCAGTAGGTCAATGTGAGCTGATGCATATGTACAGCAAATTCTTTTCAGAGTATGGACACATTGTAGCTCAGATACTATTAACTAGAGATATAATGAGTGATGAAAAATGCCGTAAAAACGTTGTAAACACATTTGAAACGCTTCTGGAAAAAGGGATTGTGCCTATCGTAAATGAGAATGACTCTGTGTCTGTAGTTGAGCTTAAGGTAGGCCAAAAGGACACCTTCAGTGAGAATGATACTTTGTCTGCAATTGTTGCAAAGCTGATAGAAGCTGATTTATTGATTATATTATCTGATATTGACGGCTTCTTTGACTCTGACCCAAGGAAGAATCCTAAGTCAAAAATGTTGTCTGTTATTGAAGAGATTACACCTGAGATAGAATGTTGTGCAGATGGTGCTGGAACTAAGCGAGGAACTGGTGGAATGGTTACAAAGCTTGTAGCTGCAAAGATTGCCACAAAGGCAGGAGTAAACGTGGTTTTGACAAATGGCAATTACCCAGAAGCTATTATGGACATTATAGATGGACAGGATATTGGTACAGTTTTTGTAGGGAAATAGACTTCGCTGACTGATTTAGAAGGTCAAGAGATAGTGAATAATGAAAAGTTAATAGTGAATAGTTATGGAAAGTCGACTTCGCCGACTGATTTTAAAGATCAAAATAATAGTGAAGATTACAAAAAGAAGTCTGCTTACGCAGACTTCTTTTTGTAATCTATATCTAATTGAAATATATGACATGCTCACCTATTATGGAATAACGTTCTCACCTGCATCGGGTAGTATAGGAAGCACATCAGACGGAGATGAATCTGCAGGAACTGATGGAGTAGCAGGGTCTGATGGTGTAGCAGGGTCTGATGGTGTGATAGGCTCAAGTGGTATACCTGTAGTTATATTGTGAATATTACAATACTCACCCTGAGGCAGTTCATACTTCCAATCCTTAATTAGCGAAATCAAAGACTTACCACTCGTGCCTTTAGGAAGAAAAGGAACTGGTCTTTTAATAAATACTCTTCCCTTTACTACACTAGGAGGACAGTATGGACCTGCAAGCAGAGGTCTACCATATAAATCTTTACTTGTAATATCTACCTGGGCAAAAATATGAACATCACATATGTCGCTACTGCTTGGCTCAGTACCCTTGGCAAAATATTCAGTCCTTACAGGAGCAGGACTACCAGGGCGAATATCCTCATTGCAATATGGACCAGGAGTCTTTCCAGAGTATATGCATACGGTTTTTTTGACAATGCCTTCACCAGCCGGCTTGAAGTCTTTAACCGCTAGCTTTGCATGTATCCTATTCATTACCTTGTTCCATATAATAAGGGATTGATTATACTCGGAACTCTTTAATGACTTAGGAATATTGTAGCCATACCAGGTTGCACCAACATAGTATGGTGAATACCCAACAAACCATTTATCGTAGAAATCACTTGAGGTACCTGTTTTACCAGCTGTGGGGATAACTTTTCCAGCCTGATTTTTAACTGTTCCATAAGCTGATGCAGTACCACCTAGAACAACATCTCTCAAGATGTTAGTCATCAGGAAGGCCGTAGTTTCTTTATAGGCGATGTTCTTTGCCTGAGTCTGCTTTTTATCAAGTATTACATTACCTTTATAGTCTGTTACCTTTGTATATGAAATGGGCTCAAGATAAACACCATTATTAACAAAGGGCACGTATGCTGCGGCCATTAGCAAAGGGTTGACACCTTTGTTTAGGCCACCAAGGGAAAGAGATACATACTTTTCATTTGATCTGTCGATATTTACCTTCTTCAAATACTCAATAGAATTATCGGGCCCTAAATAATCTCTCCAAACCTGTGCTGCAACGACATTCTGTGATTTCATAACAGCGTTCCTAATTGAAATGAGACCTTGATATATACCTGACTCATAATTGGTTGGGTAGGGAGTGGTGGGCGTTTTGTTATTCATGTATTGAGGTACATCATCAATAGATGTAGCAGCTGTTATTACACCTAAGTCAAGCGCTGGAGCATAGTCTGCAATAGGCTTGAAGCTTGAACCAGGTTGTCTTTCCATCGAGGTGGCTCTATTAAGGGTAAAATCTGCCTTTTTCTCACCATACCCACCATACATACCACGGACTTGGCCAGTTACAGGATCTAGCACAAGCATGGCTGCCTGTGCCTGCATATCAGGATTACTAATTTTTGAATTTAATGGGAAATTTTTAATATCGGTAAATTCCTCAGTCATTACCTTTTGAACCTGAGTATCTTGAGTTGTATATATTTTAAAACCGTTATTGGATATCCTTAGGCCGGCTTCGTCGCTGGATATATTGAGCTTTTTCATCAAATCTTTCTTCACTTCGGTCAGGACATAGTCAACAAAGTAACTCTGAACAGTGCTAGTTGTGATAGTTCCTTGATCTTTTGGAACATAAATCTTCAGGGTTTCTGCAACGGCTTCATTAAATTCATTTTGAGTTATTTTCCCTTGAACTAGCATTGCATCTAATATGATTTCTTGGCGTTCCTTGTTTCTTTTTTTGCTGGTTTCTCCTAAGGTAGGATCATATCGACCAGGGGATTTGGTAACTCCAGCGATACTAGCGCATTCGGCTAGGGATAAATCCTTTACATCCTTATTAAAAAACTTTTTTGCAGCTGCCTCAACTCCATAGCAACCTGAACCAGTGGTAATACGGTTCATATAATTATCTATTATCTGATCCTTTGAATATACCTTCTCAAGCTCAATTGCCTGCCAGGCCTCCTGAACTTTCCTCTTTATAGTAGAATCTTCATTGCCTGTGATGTTTTTTACTAGCTGCTGAGTTATGGTACTACCACCATAAGAGGCGTTACCAAAGGTTGCTACATAGCTTAAAGCAGCTGCAGCAAAGCGCTTGTAATCTACACCATGATGACTTAAAAAACGCTGGTCTTCTATTGCTATAAATGCTTTTCTCATATTATCAGGTATTTCTGAATGTTCAACGAGTACTCTGTTTTCACTGCCCTTAATCTGGGATATTTCAACACCGTCTTTATCATATATAAAAGAGGTAAATTTCGTTAATTCAAGTTGTCCAGCTGTTATAGGCTCAGCATTTTTAATAAATCCAAAAACAGCACCACCTAAGACACCACCGACGACACACCCTAAGGATATGAGGATAACAACTACTGTTTTGACAACTGCAAGAGCAAACTGCACATAAGGAGAAGAATTTTTCTTTTTCTTCTTCTTTTGCTCGTTACTGCCTGACGCAGCCTTCTGATTAGGTTCCATAATATTCTCCTTAACTACTGTAGAAACAACTAAATGATATCTTCCTATTTTTGAAGGGAGAAATGCAATCTTATTATTTAGTTGATCCTCAACTTATTTGCACACAATATTATACCACAAATTGCATGAAAATATATAATATTTACTTTACAGTGGCTTTACTGTGATTTTACGTGATTAACACTAGATCCTTGCCGATACAAATTCATAAAAATAAACCCCATTTCACCAAAAAAATGAAAGGGGGTTAATCTGTTGCTACCTATAAAATTAACTTATAATGCTATTGATTTTTCATCTTCGCCAATAGGTGTGCTTTTTTTGAAGTCCTTCTTCTTTAACAAGGATTTTGCAGTTTGAGAATCAATCATTTTGCAATTCCCTTCGAATACGCTACCATCTTCACAAATAAAGGATTTTACCTGAATATCACCAATTAACTTGGAAGTTGTTAATAGATTAAGAATGCCTGATGAAAAAACATTTCCCTCAAGGCTACCTGCAACTTGAATATTTGATGCAGTAAGATCACCCTTTATGTACGCATCCTCGCCAACAGAAATATCTCCTTGAACAGTTATATTACCTGTTACTTTTCCATCAATCCGAATTATGCCCTTAGAAGAAATGTCTCCATGTATTTCTGTATTAGCTCCTACTAAGGTGTCAAAGGTCGCTTTTGAAAAATCCGTTTGCTTTTTAAACAATATTATTCCTCCTTATAATGACGTTTATTTAGTTTTATTTTTTAGATCATAATTTTCATGTTGATTCTTTACTTTACGTTGCTAAAATCAACGTACGCAGTGGGGTCAACAGCAATGTTATCAATCCTTATTTCAAAGTGTAGATGAGGTCCTGTGCTTACGCCAGTACTCCCCACTAATGCGATTGTCTGACCTTTTTTTACAAGCTCGCCTTTTTTCACTAACAGCTTTGAGGAATGTCCATATATTGTTCTATACCCGTTCTTATGATCTATTATAACATTGTTTCCATATCCTTTGGAATATCCAGAATATTCAACTACGCCAGAGGCTGCTGCAAGGATAGGGTCACCCATGGAAGCGGCTATATCAACACCTTTGTGGGCTGTGTCGACTTTAGTAATCGGATGATTTCTTATGCCAAAAGTCGAAGAAATTTTTCCGTAGGCTGGAATTAGTGTTGGAACAGCATCAACAAACTTTTTCAGATTCTCACTTGATATTTCTAGTTCCAACTTTAATTTCTCATCAACATTAAAGTTTTTATTTAGTTCCTCAACCACACTATTTAGTTCCATCAAATCTGAAATGGTTTTACTACTACTACTTTTGGTAGTGGAACCTCTGTTGGTTTTCGAAATATAATTACTAGATATCTTAGTATACATTTCTGTAAACTTATTGATTTTATCTTTAGAAACTGCATCATTGGCTTTTAATGTTTCAATTTGGCTGTTGCTCAGATCTAGAGATTTATTTTGCTCTACAATTATTTGAGACAAGTTTTGCAGCTGTTGCTGAAGTGCTTCATTACTTACCTCTTCAATCTTAACTTCGCCACTGACTTTCTGTGATGAGTTGATGAATACTGTAATTGACAATGATAATATAACTAGTAACGTAAATAATATTTTGACCAAGGGAGCTTTTATTGAAAGCTTTTTAACGTTATCCTTTGTATTTGGTATTATGATAATGGAGTAGGTCTTATTAAATTTCTTGATAATACTTGATACTTTCATCTTTACCACCGTTTTCTTATTCATTTGACAGTATTAAATAATACTATCAGTGATTTTGCCTTCATTATAAGTGTTTCCAAATTTAGGGTTAAAATAATCAACTAATATCATGAGTCAAATGAATTGTTTCTCTGGGTGAACATTAGCTTTCATCATTATTAAAATAACACGTAAAAGGAATGATTTAAGAATATACAATTGATGCAAATTATATATTCTACAAAAAATACAAATACCCTTTATTTATTTACATATATCGAGCATAAATATAGAGGATTTTTGGATAGCAACATAGAATTACTCCATGATGGTTTTCACTTCGGGTAGAAAAGGGGCTATAAATGAAGAACGTAAAAGGCACCGTAATTGGAGCATTTAGTATAGTTATTGTGATATCACTGCTCTCATCAGCAATTTCTTTTTTTGGATATACAAAGGTCATTGAGTCTGTGAACAGTATTCAAATTAATAAGGCAAATCAGGACAAGATTCAGGAGCTAGGTGAACTATCTGCTAAACGGCAGCAAATTCTTACGCAGAGCGTTGTCTATATGAATGATGATGGTAATAAAGAGTTTGATCAAATAGGGAAAAATATTGATGATATAGCAAAAAAGCTTGCAAAAGCCGATATTAGCATACCTGATGCAAAGACGGTTGAGGAGCTTATAACTATAAACAACAAATACAATGATATGTACATAAGCACTATGGCTGATGACATAAAGGCGTTTGATAAAAAGAATATACCTGAGTTTTCAAAAAGTGCTCAGAGCATATTTGTGGATATTCAGAAAACTCAAAATGAGCTCAAGACTGCACTTACCAAATCACTTGAGACTAGAATTGACAATTCAATTAACGATATAATAAATCTAAATAGAAGAGTAGGCCTAATATACTCAGATTCACAGTACATAGATAGTACTTTCATAGAAATTAAAAATCTCTTGGCTGAAGTATTGACCCAAATACAGGGCAGTGGTGCCGAAAATGCCATGCCAGCTGAGGAATTCAGCCAAAAAATTGAAGACTTGAAACAGAAAATTGAAACAGCTGCAAACAGTGCACAAATGAACCTGGAAAACTCACAGCCAAATGGATTTGATAGAGTGTTTAACATAAAGAAGATCTCAAGTGAATTGCAAGACTACGAAAAAATAAATGAACTAATTGCTTTCACATATGAAAATAATTCAGATATTATGTATTCTGCGTCCACCTTCGAAGATACGTCTGCTAACTTCAAAGAAAATAACGCTAGCATAGATCAGATTTTAGGCGACCTAGAGAAAAGTGGATCTAACAAAGAGAAAATTGATGGGCTTGTCAGCCAACATTCTTCATATAATGGTGTTGCAGAAGAGATTTATAAGAGAACAGCAATAATGAAAAAGGCAGCGATTACAAATGGTTTTATCAGTATGACCGAGATGAATAAAGCCTTTTCTGATAATATCAACAAGCTGAGAATGTCCTTTAATAGCTATTTCGATGATAATATAAAAGCTTCAGAAAATATAAAAAAGGCTATTTTTTGGATATTTGTTGGAGTAACTGCGTTCTCAATTGTTGTGGGAATGCTCATTGCCCTACTCTTGTCAAGAAAGATAGAACATCCTATTAGTTCACTGGTTACTATGTTAGCCCGGGTTGAAAAGGGAGACCTAACTGTGAGAGCCGATATAAAGTCAAATGGGGAAATAGGAGGTTTGGGAAAGAAAGTTAACAGCGTTTTAGATGGTCAGCAGAGGATGGCTGAACAATTTAGAGATACTACTGATGGAATAAGTGACCTAAAACAAAGGCTAATAATATTGGTTAAGCAAAATAGAGAGAGCGGTAATAAAATTTCGAATTACAAAAAAGCAGAATCAGCGCTAGAAAATAGAGCACTTGATACTGAAAGCATATTAGCAGATGTACGAACGGTATCAGAACAAACACAGAAGGCTGTTGGAGATAGCATGAGGGCTATTAAGATTGCCAAGTCAAGAGAAAAGGAAGTGGAAGAAGCTGGAATAGTAATCAATACAGTTAATGAAACAGTTAAGTCCGTTGCAGCTTCTATTTCAAAGTTAGAATCGTCTTCTGGAAAAATTGGTGAAATAACAAATACTATTACGCAAATAGCATCACAGACAAATTTACTTGCACTGAATGCTGCAATAGAGGCCAATAGAGCAGGAAAGCAGGGGAATGGTTTTGCAGTAGTTGCAAATGAGATAAGAAAGCTCTCAAATGCCAGTAACCAATCTGCTGCAGAAATCAAAATGCAAATCAAGGAAATACAAGCCAACATAAACTTTGCAGTTGAGAAAATGAATTTGGGTGTAGTTGGAGTTGAAAACGGTGCATCAAGAATAAATGAGGTAAAAGAGGGTATTGCTGAAATAATAGAATCTGTAAACCTTGTAGTTGGTGCGATAAAGTCTTCTGCAGATAAGGCAAGTACACACTATGAGTCGACAATGCAGTTTGTCGAGGCTGTGGATTGCATGTCTAAGTCATTATGTGAAACATCCGCTACCACTAATGGTTTAGATGATAGTATTGCACTGCAGGCAAGAACTTTAATAGATCTAGACCAAATATCCCAGCTTTTAAATGAGGCTTCTGATGAACTAAAAAATATTTCGAGTAAGGTTAAGATTTAATACATCCAGCTAATTGGGAATTATTTGGAAAATAAAGGTTAAGCAAATATCTTTGTTGAATACTTATATTAACGGCAAACTTATTCAAATATCAAATTGATTTGTCCCTTTCGAGGGACATTTTTTTTTGAATAAATTAATTTGAATAAAAAGCTAATGGGCATATATTTCAATTCCGAGATTTAGAGGGAGTAAAAACTCTCCCTCTGAATCTAAGAACTGTTTTTATTAATTACTTTGGCTGGTTTTGCTGACCTTGAGGTTGATTTTGCTGTTGCTGTTGCTGTTGTTGTCCCTGTTGCTGACCCTGCTGCTTATTTGAAGTCATGCCCGATATTATTTCTGGTATTTTATCCATAAACTGACCAGCATTTGCAGTAGCATTGAGCGGCATCATTGAAACCTTATCTTTATCAATTACTATTATAGCGTCTGTACAAAGTTTAGCTCCAAGACCAAGTGCACCACCTGCCATATTTGTAGCTCCTGCTACCGAACCCATTCCTTGACTTGCGGAAGCAGTTCCCTGCTGAGGTTTACTTGCTGAGTTGCCACTGCCATACCCAAGAGTTACCGAAACAATAGGTAAAAATGTTTTATCACCGTGTGTTACCGGCTTGCCTATCATACCTTCGTTCTGAGTGAAGGCTTCAAGATTGGAAAAGAGTGTATCAATGTTTTGGTTTAAATTTGAATTCTGTTCCATAAAATATTCCTCCTAGTTTTAGTTTTGTTTTAATAGATTAATAAGTGCCGTGCCTAAATTTACATTTGCAGTTGCATTTAAATAAATATAGTCACTTTCAGTAATGAAATCTGGATTGTGGTTAATAGATTCTATATTTATAAATTGCGAAGCTACATTAATAGCTCCACAAGCAATGCCTGTGGTAGATGGATCTCTAAAACCATAGTTAGCATTAATGGACACATGCTTGGGATTAATTATTTTAATCATTTGGACTCCACTAGATTTACTTTTACCTTTTTTAATAATCTTTTTAAATAAATTTTTCTTAAAAAGGTAGAATGACAGTACAGGCTTTGTATCCTCAATAGTAACTAGAACTTTAATAAAGGGATAAAGCCACAATAATGTCAAATGCAAATCTGTTCTTTCAGTATCAAATACTACCTTAACCCTCAAAGCTGCTACAAATAATAATGCAATAATTATTGTTATAATAATTAATGTAAATAAAATAAAATTCACGGTTTGACCTCCATGTTTTAAAATTTCATTAATAGGTTTACCATAAGAATAGGTTTTATGTTATCAATATTTACATATAAAAATGAAATTATTAAATAAATTTAAATAGAAGTGAGGATTAAGAATCTCATTTTATAGGACAATTTATATACCAGTATGTTAAAACAAATCAAATGTGATATTATAATGAATATAAAAACAAAGAAACGGTGGTTATGAATTAATGAAGCAGACTTCCCCAAAAATACTAGCAATAAATAAAACATATAAAGTTGAAATAACAGGGTTAACACACGAGGGCCAAGGTGTAGGCAAGATTGATGGCTTTGTGGTGTTTGTAGATAAAGCACTTATCGGTGAGATAGTTGATGTGCAAATAACTAAACAGACGAAGAGCTATTCAGTTGGGACTATTACAAAATTAGTAAAGCCATCTGAAAACAGAGTGGAGCCCTTTTGTACTGTTTTTGATAGATGTGGTGGGTGCTCGATACAGCACATGTCCTATGAAGCGCAGTTAGCGTTTAAAACTGATACTGTTCGTCAGAATTTAAAGAGAATTGGTGGACTTGAAAATGTCCAGGTACATGATGCTATTGGAATGGATATCCCCTTTCATTATAGAAACAAAGTTCAATACCCAGTGGGGACTTCCGGCACTGATATAAAAATAGGCTTCTATGAGAAGGGTTCACATAATATTATTGATAGCAATGAGTGCGATATACAGCCACGAGAAAGTAATGAAATAAGAGATATTGTTCGTGATTTTTTCAAATCTAGAGGCATCAGCATTTATAATGAGAAGACTGGCAAAGGCTTTTTGCGCCACGTGATGGTTCGGATGGGCTTCAAAACCAATGAAATAATGGTGGTACTGGTTGTAAATGGAAAGAAGATGCCTAAGTCCGATGAGTTGGTAAAGCTATTGTGTGATAAATACGAAAATATTAAGAGTATTGTTATAAATGTAAATACCGAGAACACGAATATCATTCTAGGCGATAAAAATACGTGTATATATGGGCAGGAGTACATTTCTGACTATATAGGAAAGTATAAGTTTAATATCTCACCTTTATCATTTTTTCAGGTCAACCCCATCCAAACAGAGGTGATGTATGGGAAAGCCTTGGAATATGCAGCACTTACTGGTAATGAAACGGTTTTTGATCTGTATTGTGGAATAGGAACTATATCACTTTTCTTATCAGAAAAAGCTAAAAAAGTCATTGGAGTAGAGGTTGTCCCCGATGCAATCGCCGATGCAAAAAGAAATGCTGAGCTAAATGGCATCTCAAATGTCGAATTCTTGGTGGGCGAGGCCGAGAAGGTGATACCGCAACTTTGTGGAGAGGGTGCTAGAGCAGATGTAGTGGTGCTAGACCCACCAAGAAAGGGCTGCGACGAAGTTGTGCTAAAAACACTTGCTGATATGCAACCTCAAACGATAGTGTATGTGAGCTGCAATCCGTCCACACTAGCACGAGATCTGAAGTATTTGTGCGAGTATGGTTATGAAGTGAAGGAAGTGCAACCCGTGGACATGTTCCCGTGGACGGGGCATGTTGAGACGGTAGTATTGATGTCAAGAGTTAACAAGTAAGTGTAGGAAGAAGCCTGTAAATAAGGGGTTTTCGAGTTTTGCAGGTTATAAACTGTAACTTGAAAACTCCTTTTTTATCGCTCTATGGGAATATATCCAAGAGGATGATATCGAGTGCGAGAGAGCGATTTAGATGTCAGTGCTTGACGAGAAGTCAGGTTAGATGTTAGGGGTTTGCGAGTGGTCGATTTAGATGTTTTTTGATATTGCCTAGGTTGTGTGGCCAGGTTGGATATTGGAAAGTAAATGGATTAGATAGTAGAGAGGAGGAGGCCGTATATGGCGAATGATGACAACCAACTTGGGAAAAATATCCAACACCTAAGAGAGCTGTATGGAGAGACATTAGATGAGTTAGGAGAAGTTATTCATTTTGCAAGATCGACTGTAAAAGGTTACGAAAATGGCAGTAGAAAACCAGACCCTCATACTCTCAATAAAATAGCTAAACATTACGGCAAGACAGTTGATGAGTTATTATATATGGATTTGACCGAACTCATTGCGACGAAAATGGAAGTGGATTCCATTAAGGATATACTGGATTTGTTCCAGAAAATTTTACCCTTGTATTCTTCTGAAGATGCAATGAGAAACTCTAAATTTAGAAATGGATATAAGTTCTGCCATCAAATTATGGATGGCTTTGCAAAGGGTGAAACGCTAAGAGGGACAATGATAACAGACGCATTTCAGGCTTTTATTGAGGCGTTTGATGAACTTGAGTGCCCAGAAGCAGCCGCCAATTTGATGTGGACAATTTTTGTTTGGTGGACGCAGATATTTGATGTAAAGCAAATGATGTCATTACAGTCCGAATTTTTGTCGAACAAGTTAGACATTAAGGACTACTTGAAAATAAAGGAGAACGAAAGCGATGATCTAAAAGAAAAGAAGCATGGCTTCGTTTCGGATTTTGATGAAATTATCACTGAAATACTTAAAAAATTAAAATCTGATTCTAAATGGTCTGATATAGCAGATTATTATATTGCTTTAAAATATGTATTTACGATGGTTGATTCGGAGCTTTCTCCTGAAATGAACTCGGCTGTTGGTATGCAGATGATGCTGACCTTTGCTAAAATTGGCAATCCGCACGCATTAAACTTTTTAAAGACATCATTATCAACATAGGTGGAGCGCTTTCTATTTGTGCATGAATAGAAGGCGTTCTTTTTTTGTTCGCGAATTGCGAACCTCGACTTCGCTTATAACAGATATAATAAAGTTACAGAAGCGAAGGGAGGATTTCACTTATGGAAGAGCAGAAGAAAGGTATCTTAGCCTGGATCAAGGCACATAAGAAAGAACTTATAATCGCAGGTATCAGTGTAACCGCATTGATTGGGATTATTCTTTGTATAAAGAATCGTGAATCAATTGAGGCCCTATGGAAATCACTGAGTATGGCAATAGAAAAGTCACCTGCCAAGGTACCGGAAGTATCACAGACGACTATTGAAAAAATTGCGCATTCATCCGTCACTGTTACAGATTTCATCAACCCAACCGAAATACAGTTTGTAAATACGACAAGGACTTTTCAAAATCCCTTTGAAGTCAGCGATCATATCAGAAACCTGCATGAAGGTTGGCGTGCTTCTGCAAAGAAGATTACAGAAGCAGAGGCCATGGGAATTATCCTTCAGCCGGGACAGACATTGGTAGACGTATATACCAAGGGAGGTGTTGCAGCTTGAGTCTGAAAGACCTTCTCAGTAATCTCGCCAACGGTGATTATGACGGAGAGCGTATCGATAACGAAGAAAGTGGTGTGTCATGGGGTTTTTATATTGATAGAGGAACTCCGGTACAATACCGTGAGGGTAAATCGAGCAAATTCTTCAACGGCAAAGAGAATGAGCGTATACCTGGGACAAGGATGGAAGAACGATTTGACACAGCTGAGAAAAAGGACACCTTCTTTAAGAAATACGGGCATCTCCGCAGCATGTTTGACAATCATCCTGAAGTTATGGATTATAGCCACGAATATTACGAAAACCGGGAAAAGAAAAAATAAGAATCCTTTCAATGGAGACAGGCCACCTGCTGGTATAGAATACCATCAGATGGCCTGGATCAGCCTATTCTAGAATATCTAAACTAATGCCGGACTTAAATTCAACGGTGAATTTGTCCTCGTAGGCGGTGACTTTTTCAATCAGTCGCCGGATAAGTGGTTCATCGTACTCGGTAATAGCGGTTGGCTGTCCCCGAAGGAATATGTCCATATCTGAAATTCGTTTTTTCTGATCATCCCGTCCGGCGCTTTTCAGCTGTATCTTTTGCTTTTCTTCACGTAGGCGGTAAATCTCATCGGCGACATCTTCGTAATCCGCCTTTGAACTGGCAAGTTTCAAAAGTTCTGATTGAAGTTCTTGAAGCCGAATGTCGATACCTGCCAGGGTCTGGTCATTTTCGTGACTTAGTACAGTGACAATATTGTCCTGTAGGGTAGCGAGAAAACCGTCCTTGTCGCATAGTGTCTGGTTGATTGCAGTGACAAGGAGTTGCTCGATAGCGCTTTCCGGAACAGTGCGAGCATCGCAGAACAGACCAGTGTTTTCCAAACGACTGACACATCGCCAGACGATGGATTTCTTGCCACGGTTATTCCAGTGCACCCTGCGGAATACCTCGCCGCAGTTGCCGCAGATAATCATCTGGGAAAAGCAGTGATTGCTGCTGAAGGTTCGGTTTTTACCATTCGGACTTTTGTGGACGAGTCGCCGCCTTATCAGTTCCTCCTGCACCTGCATGAAAATTTCACGCGGGATGATTGCCTCATGGCTGTTTTCTACATAATACTGCGGAACGATGCCATGGTTCTTTACCCGTGTTTTCGTGAGGAAGTCCGTGGTATACGTTTTCTGTAAAAGGGCATCGCCTATATATTTTTCATTACGCAGAATCTGGTTAAGGTTGCTAGTGTGCCACTTTTCCCTGCCAGCGCCATTCAGAATGCCGTCCGTCTCAAGGGCGCGGGCAATTTTCAGCATACTGGCACCCTCCAGATATTCTCGATAGATGCGTTTTACAATTTCTGCTTCCTCGGGATCGATTATGAGCCGCTTGTTTTCGTCTTTGGTATATCCAAGAAACCAATTACAGTTGATTTGTATTTCGCCTTGCTGATAGCGGTATTGCAGGCCCAGCTTCACGTTCTGGCTCAGGGACTGACTCTCCTGCTGGGCAAGGGAAGCCATGATCGTGAGCATAACTTCGCCCTTGGAATCCATTGAGTTGATGTTTTCTTTTTCAAAAAACACTGCGATGTTTTTATCCTTTAGCTGCCGGATATACTTCAGGCAGTCTAGCGTGTTACGGGCAAACCGGCTGATAGATTTGGTTATGATCATTTCGATGTTGCCAGCCATGCAATCATCAACCATACGATTGAATTCATCACGCTTTTTGGTGTTAGTGCCGGAAATGCCGTCATCAGCATAGATTCCAGCCAATGTCCAGTCCAGGTGCCCATTGATGTAGGAGGTGTAGTGCTCAATCTGCGCTTCATAGCTGGAAGCCTGCTCGTCACTATCGGTGGAAACCCTGCAGTACGCAGCTACCCGGAGTTTATTTTTTTCCTGATCATCATTTTTGCCTCTGGCATGCTTCCTGGCTGGGAGCACGGTGATATTTTTGCTTACATTCAATATCTATACCTCGCTTTCTATAAGACTGTAGGCGTATTCCGCCCGTTGGAAGGGGTCCTCGAATTGATTAGCACCTTCTTTGATGCGGAAGGTGGTGGGATAAATGACTTCATATTTTTCTTTCGGTCCATAAACCCGACCGAGTTTTTCCGCTCGCTTGAGACGTTCCATTTCGGCTGTGTCAAACATGTCCTGATTGATAATCGCCGGATAGTAATCATCACCAAGGTAATGGGGGTTCCGTAGCATTTTACCAACGGCGGCATGAAAAGCTCCGATGCCAGCCTTGTTGGCGGCGGTTGCTAAGGAATCGCCAGACAGATAGGATTGGAATAGAGCTTTTATCTTCATGGCAGCAAGCTCATTAATTATGGCTTTCCCGTTTTCTATCCGGTAACCATAGGGGGTGTGGCCCATTTATCTCACCAGCCTTTCTTTTAAAGTAATGCCGCATTGTAATTCAAATCCAATCTCAGTCCGGGAATATACAATAATCCGGTTCACAAATTTTTTTAAAACATCTTCGTCAAAGTGTTTCAACATGGTCGCCTTGGTGGCATATTGAAGCAAGGTACTGACTTCGCTCAAATGCTGGTTACCACATTGTAGTAAGCGGTTAATGGATTCTTTTTGGCGTTGTAGTTGATCGGCTTCTTGATGTAAATTATTGCTGCTTTTCTTATAAACAGCGCGGTCGAGATAGCCTTTGGTCATCAGGTTGACCAGCACATTTTGTTGTTCTGTGTTTTCCTGTAGCTTTTTATCAATGTCTTGAATGCAAACGAGGGTATCGTCGGCATTCACACCGCGAAGGCCAATCAGCAGAGGCTTCAGTACAGTTTGATGGCTGAAGATAAGTTTGTTCATCATGGTGACAAAGGCATATTCAAAATCGGTATCCAGAATGTATTTCATAGAACATTTTCCGATGTTTTGAATATGAGTAAAGCAGCACCATGCAATGTATTTGCTTCCGCTGGAGTGGGTTCGGCGCTTAAAAGTGCCACCACACTGGCCGCAGATGATTTTTCCGGAGAAGGGATATCGGTTCTGGTATTTTTCGTCGTACTTTTCGATGCCTTTTTCTTTGCCGCGTTGCTCAATGATCTTGTGAGCTGCTTCAAAAACCTCATGGCTGATTATTGCTTCATGATGGTTCTTAAATAGGTATTGGTCTTTTTCTCCGTTATTGCTGTGACGGTTGAAGTTCGTATCGGTGTAGGTCTTTTGAAAAACAGCGTCACCTGTATATTTTTCGTTGCTGACCATCCCGCGAATGGTTGTTGAAGTCCAACGTCCACCTTTTTTGGTTGGCACTTTGCGGTGGATTAACTCATCCGCTACTTTGTGGGTGCTTTTGCCAGATAAAATTTCGGAGTAAATAAAGCGGACAATTTCTGCTTGCGAAGCATTCACAACCATTTTTCCATCCATACTGTCATAGCCATATGGTGGAAAAGAGATTTTGTAGGTACCATTTTGAAACCGCCTTTGAATTGACCAATTATTGTTCTCTGCAATGGATGCGGATTCATTTTCTGCCAGTCCACTTAGGATCGAGAGCATGAGTTCACTTTCCATGGCTCCGGTGTTGATATTCTCTTTCTCGAAATAAATGAAAATGCCAAGACCAATCAGCTTTCTGACCAGCTCAAGGCAGTCGGTGGTGTTCCTTGCAAACCGGCTGATGGATTTGATTACGATGAAATCGATTTTCTTGTTTTCACAATCGGTTATCATACGGAGCAGTTCAGGTCGTTTTTCCTTTTTAGTGCCTGTGATGCCTTCGTCATAATAAATCTCTACAAACTCCCAATCAGGATTTGCTTTAATGTAGGATTCGTAATGTTTCTTCTGAGCTTCAAGACTTTCAAGCTGTTCATCACTTCCTGTGGAAACACGACAGTAGGCTGCAACACGCAGCTTTAGCTTGTCAGCAACATCAGGTGTATTCTTTGCGATTTTCGTTACCTTTTTCAATTTATCACCTCCTTGCTAGTGTCACATATTACCTCTGAAACACTTATATATCAACGGTTATTAGGCATAATCTGTGCAAAAATAGGAGAGAAAGATTGGCGGTTTAATGATGTTATTTTGTTGAATTCGGACAGAGTAATCAGCCCATTATCTAGCATGGATTTTAGTATCTGCTGTGCTCTGAAATAATCCAGTTCATGCTGTAACTGTTCTTGGGTTACGTGCTTTTTATCGATACTGATTTCTTGATTTCCTGTAATCAAGCTTGTTATATGTGTTGCAGCATCTTCGTTTCTGTTATCTGTGGGCATAGACTTGCACCTCCTTAAATCTCAGTCAAAGAAAAGAGAAGCAAATCGAACCCCCATAAAATAAAACGGCCGTCCTTGCGTATGTCATATTTTTCATTCCTGCATTGGAGGTCAACTAAGCCTCTCATCATGCACAGGACAGAAAAGGTGAGCATGAGTACCAATAGCAGCAAAGATAAATGAGCAAAAAAATAACCGCCGAGTGGGGTTAATCACTCAGCGGCATTGAAAGGCAATTATTCAGTTTTAATAAAAGCATCTTTGAATCCGGCAGCTTTGACCTTGGCAAGCATGACATCGGCATTGGACTTGGTGCTGAATGATCCGACCTGAACGCGGTAAAGCTTTTTCGGTTCAATAGGAGAGGGTGTATTTTCGGTATCAAGAAATTTCTTGACGTCGGCACGGAAGGTATCCATTGACTTGCCGAACCGTGGGAACCAGTGCATCACGTCAGCATGATTACTGGCTATGCCCAGCTTGTTGCCCTCTGAGTGACAGATGATGTTCTTCTCAGTAAGGCCATACTTCTTGCAGAGATATATGCAAAGCTCCATTGCTTCCGTGTAGACTTTTCCAAAATAAGTCGCATCGGTCAGAGCATCCTCACAGATTTCAAAACCAATGTGAGTGTCGTTACCGGAACCACCAGCATGCCAGCCACGGTAATCCCAGGGCAGCGTCTGATAGGAGGCAATAGAACCGTCAGTCAGCTTGCCAATGAAAGCGTGGACGCAGACTTGCCGCCCATCTGGAGTGTTCTGATTCCAGTGGTTGTTATTTTGATTCTTCCCAAGCAGACCATCGTCAGGGCCGACATAGCGTCGGAGGTTCGGATTGTTGGTCCCAGTGGAATGTACCATGATGCCTTTGGGAGTAATTGTTTTGCCCGCTTTGTAGCAGGCGTTTTGAGTGAAAATCAGCTGCTTAAGATTCATTGTCTTTATCTCCTTTGTTATGAATTTGGATTAAAATCTCCTTTAGTTTCTCGGGTACGGGAAGTCCGATTCTACTTGCGTTTTCTAAGATTGACACACCTTCATTGGACAGGTAAAAAAAGATGACGGCAGTTCTCACCACGTCACCAGAGCTGATAATAGTGGTATCAACCAGATTTCCCACCGCCACCATTACAAAAATTAATACCTTTTTGAAAATCCCTCGGAAGCCGACCTCGCTAGATAGCTTTTTCTCAACAATTGCACACATGATGCCGGTGAGATAATCGGCTGCAGTGAAGAAAATCAACGCATAAAGGAAGCCGTCCATACCACCTAAGACCCAACCGAGCCAACCGCCTATTGCAGCAATGCAAATCTGAATCCAAGACCATATAGTTTCTGCTTTCATAATAAACCTCGCTTTCATAGTGAAAAATGTATATAAAAAGCACCTCTGCCTTGAATTGGTATCCCAAGCAGAAGTGCTGGATATAAAATTAAACCTTAATAATAATCCTCGCCGAAGGTTAACAGGTCAACCTCAAACATATACTGCACCTTCATGGTGTTGGCTTCAGTTTTTTCCACCGTCTGTGTCAGCCTTGTGTGGGTGCCGATGGGCCTTGAAGTAAGAAGGTTATTGAGCCAGAAAGACATAGTATTACCACTATAATAATATGTGTAGCGCTCAAGCCATCTGTCAGTGCCTAATATGTTATGGATGTAACAATAGCTTCCATAGCCTGATTTATACCCGAAGGCCTTCCGCATTGGTTCAACTAGATTGCCGTCAGGCGAAATGCACTGCCAGAAGCTTGAACCACCCTGTAACCCGTTATAATATAGATAGATTTTTGTTTTTCCGCGTCTGAAATCATAAATCCTTGCACGCCTCTCAATGTTTCCGCTATCCATGCCCTTTGTAGCAAACCATGTGCTGTTTCCGAGCTTTGGTTTAATATTCAAGGTACTGACTAGTTGTCCGGCACTGTTTAGCCTAAGCCACTTGTTTGTATAAATGGTTTCATTGGTTGCCGGGTCGGTTCTTGTGTAATACCCGAGAATATCGATGGTTCCGTCCAGATAAATACTGCTGCCGCCGATATATACCTTGTTGATGTTAGTGTTATATTCATCCTTGTAATCGGTTGAAAAGCAGATATCAGTCTGCGTAAGCAGCACTCCGACCTTAGTCCACTTATAAATTCTCATATAATAATTCGGGCTGTTGTAATACTGCACATAGCCGATAATGACAGTATCGTCTGTCGTGTACGGGCTGGCAAATTCAAGACCGTCAAATTTTTTCACAGGATCAGAAGGCACAGCGACAAGCGGATTTCCGGCGGCATTGAGCAATTTAGTGGTAGAATATAAATAGTACAAGTTAAAAGTGGAAAATTCCAATATAAAAGTTATAATAAAATCATAGAAAGATGGAGGAATTGAACATGAGTAGACAGTGCACAAAACAATTCAAAGATGATGCAGTAAAATATTTC
>DATCID010000187.1:0-8093 GCA_036507975.1 Ruminiclostridium sp. | reverse complement strand
ATGGAAGGTCCTTTCATTAATATTCAGTTTAAAGGTGCACAAAATTCGGAGTATATAATACCTCCGAGTTGGGATCTCGTAAAGGCATATAAGGATGTGATTAAATTAGTCACCCTAGCTCCTGAATTGCCAGGGTCTGAGGAACTTATTAAGGAATTGAAAAAAAATAATATAGTAGTTTCCATGGGCCATTCTGCAGCTTCCTATGATGAAGCAGTAAAAGGTGTTGAGGCTGGAGTTTCCCATTGCACACATTTATTCAATGCTATGACAGGTGTGCACCATAGAAATCCTGGAGTAGCCAGTGTGGCACTAGCAACGGATGTTTACTGTGAATTAATTGCAGATAAGATACATGTACATCCTGGACTTTATGAACTAGTAAAAAAAGCTAAAGGCATAGACAGAATTACATTGATTACGGATTGCATTGAAGCCGGAGGCATGGTTGACGGAACATATTCTTTGGGAGGGCAGCCAGTAATCGTAAAGAACGGAGCAGCGCGACTTGAAGATGGTACGTTGGCTGGAAGTATTCTGAATCTGAATAAGGGCTTATTTAATTTCTATAAGAATACAAATACAGAGTTGTTTGAAGTATTTAGGATGGCTTCTATAAATCCCGCTAAAGAACTTGGAATAGATAGTAAAAAAGGCTCCATCGCACCAGACAAGGATGCGGACTTCTTTTTAATGGATGATGAATTTAATGTAAAAGCAACATACATTAAAGGTAAGCGTATATTTTAAATTAAGTGATATGGAGATAAAAAAATGAAGTATATATGCGAAAAAATTGAAACAAACCTGATTATAAATGGAGATCTGGGAAAACAGGAGTGGGGAATTGCAAAAAAAATCCTGCTTGTAGATACGGTGTCAGGTAGTAAAAATACACAAAAGAAGGTCCTCTTTTTAAGGTAATTTTGTATATTTTAGTCGATTATATTTTACCATATTTCACAGGGCTTTGCCATATTTTTTGGCTAAACATATTGATTTGTCAAGGTTATGAGCACTTTTGTATGCGCGAAGTTTGAACCTATTATATTATAAATAGAAAATGAAATAGAAAGTCTAAAAGATTATTTCATTAAAATAAGGAACTATTGCTTAAACAAAAGGACAGAATTCATATAACTTATATTATTTAATTGAATTGAGGTAATATTAATGTATATTTTCAGAAAGCTTTCAATTGGAGTTCAATTGTTATTCTTGGCAGTAGTAACTTTGGCATTGTAATAGTAATAATTTTCTTATCGTATAAGGATACAACTGTTGCTTTCACTAATAAGAATACGCAATATTCTTCAGAAATAGTCGAAAAGTCGCTAGCTTCGATTTCTTCTAACAAGGATTGCATACGGCATTTCCTTTAATAACATTGTACATAAGTATTTAAATGACCCAGATGCTCTGACACAATACGACTTAAAAAAGTCAATTGATAATCTTATCACAAATATAAAAGGGGTGTCGCCAAAATATCCGGATAAAACCCACGCTAAGGAAAGTACCGCTAATGTTTACTTACTAGTATTGCGGTGCTTTGATTTTAAGAATAGTTTTAGCACTAAAAATACCATTAAAACAAGTAGCATACGGGGTGTCGCCAACATTTCCGACAAATCCCACGTTAAGAAATAAATCAGCCACAGTTTACGATTTTTGCCCACGCTAAGGCTTTAAAAACTGTCACAAAAGTACAGTATTGGGTATTGTGACAGCATAAAATACGAAAACAATACTTTTGTGATTGAGATAGTGAGTGTCCTAAAAAGTAGGCATATCGTGACTTGTAGCCTTAAAGTGGTATTTGTCGGTTTAGTTGGCGATACCCCTGAAATAAATAAATTTGCTGCTGCAAAAAAATATACTTTAATATTAAGTTTAATATATATGTCAAAGGTCAAGGCAAGGGATAATCTGGTAGAAATGTTTTTAAAATGTATTCGTAACATTCAGAATAATGGCAAAGATGAGCTAAAAAAGATTCAAGAAAAGAATCGTGCTAAAACAGAAAACTTGATTTCAATTTTAACAAATGTACTTGTCAAAACAAATGATAATAATAAGAATGATGCCATTCTTGGGAAACTAATCAGAGAAATAGTAAATGAAAATGGTGGCACAGAAGTACTTCTTACAGATTGCGATACTATTTCTTCTTATAACGGAAATAATTATTTGCCTTAACTATGGAAATTTTATAAAAGCTATAGAAAATCTTTGTTTAGATTAATAGAACTCCTTGAAATTCGTACTGCTACTCAAGATCAATCATTAATTCAAGCACTAAATTTCTTGGTTGTAAATGAAGATAAACGTGTTGAACTCGTACCTTCCACACTAGATTTATATTTTGCAAGTGTTCAATGGCAAAATACTGTTATGGTAAAAGAAAGTGGTAGTGCGAGCTGTAATTCCTTGTTCTATGAACAAGGAATTCACTTGATATCAAATAAAAGTTGATATCATTTGTAAGTTAATAGGATATTGTAGAGAAACTCTATCAGGTAATACCTAACCAGTAGCCTGTACCTATTCCATGGAGTCGAAATGGTAACATTAGATTTAAGCGTTGGACAGGGAGCATACCGAGCCTAAAACATTAGCTGAAGTTATTGAGCCACGAAATTATTTTCTAAACAAAGAGGTCGAGGCTATTATTACGGTCGCAGACAAAATTGTAAAGGTCGCATTGGTGAGACATATACAACTCTTTCGGGGGTCTTAGAGCTAGGCGAGGATGATGATAGATATTCTATTAGAACAGATGAGGTCCTATAGGTCCTTAATAAAGTATGGTGGAACAAGCGAAGAAATGAGCAAGGAAACCAAATGGCTTATAGGAATTCCGACTGGCTCATAGTACCTGAGAAGTCTATGAAAATAGATGGAGGGAAGGGGCAGCGTATCATAGCTTCAAGTAAAAAACTAAATGAGTGCAGACAGGAGCTGAGAAACACTGATAAGAGGATTGCTTGGAATAAAGTTCAATTTGGGAAAAGCACAGGAAGATAAGGTTCAAAATCTTGCATACTACATAAATGAGAAGGCATTGGAAGAAAGCCATAAAGAAATGGCAAAAGACAAAGCTAAAGGCATTGATGGAGTATCTAAGGACGAATATGCAGTCAACCTAAAAGCAAACCTAGAAGAACTAGTACAGAAAATGAAAAGTGGTAGATACAAACCTAATTCGAGTCGGAGGGTGTATATTCCCAAGGATGGTAGCAATAAAATGAGACCATTAGGGATATCATGCTACGAAGACAAACTGGTGGAAAACGTTATTGCTAAGATACTAACCATGGTATATGAACCAAAATTTTACGGAGAATCCTATGGTTTTAGGCCAGGAAGAAACTGTCACCAAGCGGTGAGAGAAGTAATTGAAGATGTGCAATACCACAAAATTAATTATGTGGTTGAGGCAGATATAAAAGGGTTCTTTGGTGCGACAAGAAGTGACTTCTTCCGCACGTGTCATTGAATACAGGTAATCCTGTATTTTATCCTAGTTGAAAGGATATTCCTATCCGAAACTGCAAATGAAGTAATTCTTTTGTGGGTTGCATGAGGAAAAGCCTAATCGATGTCTAGTATCCATGACAAAGTGGGCTATGGAAAGAATGGTATGGTGAATGAAAATTGAATTCTGTATAAAGTGCCGTAACCTTTGACAATAGTTGGAATATGCTTGCTATTGCTGTAGATGGAAAATATGTATCGAAGTGCATATTTGTTTCGACCCATTTATCTACCGGCATATAAGGAACACCTAACCCGTTCGCATATGACAGAAGTCAAACTTGATAAGCCCAATGTGGTCCATCGAATGATGGTATGTAATCCGTAAGGAAAGCTAAAGTCCGCAGTGGGTAAAGGATATTGAAATAAGCAAACGTCCCTAAGTCGAAAGACGACAGGAAAGGAAATAACTGGGGGAATAGTGCGAAATCGCACACTCGAAAGAGGGCTGAATTTCTAAACAGGTGTACAACATGATATAAAGCGTAAAGTCGTTTTTTAAAAGGGAGATAACAGTCGATGAACACTTCTAAACAGAAGTCCGCATTATCTGACACTAAAAATCAATGGGAACAGTATGACTGGAAGTCCATTGAAGAATATGTTATGAAATTACAACAACGAATATATCGTGCCGAAAAACTTGGGCAGAAAAGAAAAGTAAGGAACTTACAAAGATTACTAATACATAGTCATGGTGCTCTGCTATTATCAATTAAAAGAGTTACACAATCCAACAAAGGGAAAAAGACTGCTGGGGTAGATGGATTTGTAGCATTGAATTCAAATACGAGAAACGGTCTTTATCTAAGAATGAAGAAAATGAATATCCATTTACACAAACCTAAACCTGCATATCGAGTATATATTAAAAAGAAAAATGGTAAATTGCGTCCTTTGGGTATTCCTACAATTATCGATAGAGTATATCAGAATATTATTAAACTGGCTTTAGAACCACAATGGGAAGTTTATTTTGAACCTACCATGTATGGGTTTAGACCCGAAAGGAGCTGTCAAGATAGTATCCTGAGAATTTATCTTTCCTTGATGAGAAAAAAGAGACAATGGGTATTTGAGGGTGACTTTAAAAACTGTTTTGGAACATTAAATCACGACTACATAATGAAGCAAATAGGAAGTTTCCCAGCCAGCGAAGTTATTACTAGGTGGCTAAAAGCAGGATATGTAGACAATGGAGTTTTCAACCAAACAGATGATGGAACGCCGCAAGGTTCTGTGGTATCGCCATTACTGGCTAATATCGCACTCAATGGAATGGGTAAAGCTCTTGGAGTTAAGTATAAAATATCACGGACTGCCAAGGGTGCTATAAAGTATGAGAATGTAGGGAAATACGCGCTATCTGTTTATGCTGATGACTTTGTAATCATGTGTTATTCAAAAGAGGATGCAGAAAATGTATACAATTTATTACTGGATTACTTAAATACAAGAGGTTTGGAACTAGCACAAGAAAAAACAAAAATAACAAATGAGCAGAGGGATTCGATTTTTTAGGTTTTAACATCAGAACATATAAAGATAGTAGTAAATCAAAAATACTAATTAAACCATCAAAAAAAAGTGTTAAAACCCTAACAGGTAAAGTGTCAGATATTTTTAAAGAATGTACTGGAAAGAATGTAGAAATCTTAATTAAAAAGCTTAATCCCGTTGTTATAGGAACTGCCAACTACTGGAATACTCAAGTATCCAAAGAAATATTCGGTGATATAGATAACTACCTATGGATAAAAACAAGGCGATTCCTAAATAGGTTGCATCCAAAGAAAAGCAATAAATGGAAGAAGAATCAGTATTTTAAAGCAGATATAGCAGGACAAAGTAAGGATAAATGGATACTCACAGACCCAAAAACAGGTAAGCAATTAACCAAAATGAAATGGACTCCTATTATTAGACATGAAATTATAAAGCATGACTTTAGTCTATTTGATGAAAAACTTGGGGAATGTTTTAAAAGGAGAAAGGTTAAAGAATTTGATAGAAATAATATAAAATCGAGACAAAAGCTTGCAAAAATACAGAAATATGTGTGTCCATTGTGTAAAGAAGATATTACAGACGGAAAAGAAATTTTAGCAACTCACCATAAAAAAGCTCAAATATTTGGTGGTACTAATGAGTATAAAAATATACAATTAGTACATAAAAATTGTAAAGAAGAATATAACAATTACTTTTTTGGTACATCAACAGAACCGAATAGAAAACAAGAGCTAGATTGCAGTAAAAGTATACAAAATAAGAGACTTGCAGGGATACTATAAACAAGGATTTTGGATGAAAGTATGCTCGAGCCGTATATGTGGAAACGCATAAGTACGGTTCCTAGGGGAGTAGGGAGCAGTAATGTTCCACTCTTACCCGACATAATGTAGACCATGAATGATGATGAAGTTCTTGGAACATGATATAGCAGACAAGAAATTTCTTGAACTAATAAAGAATTTTCTAAAAGCAGGTATCATGGAGGACGGAAAGTTAATACAAAGCGATAAAGGTACACCACCGGGAAATGGAGCTTCACCCCTATTAGCAAATGTCTACTTGCACTATGTACTGGATACTTGGTTTGTAAAATTAGTAAAGAAACAATGCAAAGGGGAAGCGTATCTTATTAGATACTGTGATGACTTTGTTTGTTGCTTTCAATATAAGGAAGATGCAGAAAAGTTCTATCAAGACTTGATTGAAAGGTTTAGAAAATTTAATCTTGAACTAGCATTGGAAAAGACGAAGATACTTGAATTTGGAAGGTTTGCAAAGCATAATAGAGCAATAAGAGGGCTAAGAAAGCCAGAAACATTTGATTTTTTAGGATTTACATTTTATTGTAGCGAAAATGGAAAGAAGGAATTCTTTCGATGCAAAGTGAAAACAAGCAAGAAGAAGTTCAGGGTCAAAGTAAAGACAATCAAGGAATGGATAAAGAAGAACAGAACCTTAAAATTAAGTGAGCTCATAAAGAAAGTCAACCAGAAATTGACGGGACACTATCGATATTATGGGGTAACAGACAATATGAGGGAAGTAAAGAACTATCGAAACGCAGTTGTATGGCTATTATACAAGTGGCTAAACAGGCGGAGTCAACGAAGAAGTTATAAAGTAGAAACCTTCTTCAAAGGACTGCTAAAATCGCTACCGATAGTTGAACCTAAAATCTATGTGAACTTATTCTATAGATGAACAAATACAAATATGGTATGGGTAGCCGTATGCCTTAGTGCGACAAGAAGTGACTTCATCTTGAAATATATTAGTGCAGAATTATCTGCTGTCTTAGTAGTAAAGACATTCCCATCCGAAACTGCGTCATAAGTAATTATGGGGTGGGTTGCATGAGGAAAAGCCTAATTGATGGTCTAGTATCCGAGATAGTCAAGGGCAAGGGAAAGAATGGTATGGACTATGATTAAGCGTCGTTAACGGCAGCAATATATAGGATATGCTTTGATATTGTATAACAGATTGGAAAATGCAACTTTTGGCGTGCATTACAACTACCCACATATCTGTCGGCGTATTGAGTAGACCTAACCCATTTGCAACTAATTGAAGTTAAACTTGATAAGCCCTATAGAGTCCATGGGAATGGTAGGTCAACCGTAAGGAAGATACAATTCTTTAGAGGGTAAAGGAACGTTAGAAGAAGCTAATGCTACTATGGTTCAAACCAACAGGAATAAGAAATAACTGGGTAGATAATGTCTGAGGACACACTTGAAAGGGTGCTAACTTCTAACTGGTGTACAACACGGAATAAAGCGGAAAGCAGTGATTTGAAAGGGAGGTAACAGATGAGAAATGCTTCACTAATAATGAAGTCCACTTTGCCCCACAATATCACATGGAAACAAATTAACTGGGACCATGTTTACAATTATGTAGAAAAACTGCAACAACGAATATACCGTGCCGAAAGTCTTGGAGATAAACGCAAAGTAAGAGAATTACAAAGGTTGCTGATGCATAGTAAATCAGCATTGCTAGTATCAATAAAAAGAATTACTCAAATTAATAAAGGGAAGAAAACAGCGGGTGTCGATTTATTTTCTAGGATTCACTCACTTTTGTACGAAAAATCAAAGTGGCAATTTCATGGTAGGTAGAAAGACTGAAAAGAGCAGACTTAAAAGAAGCATAAAGAATATAACAAATAAAATGCGAGAAATGAGACATTGGAACATAAAAGACCAAGCTAACAAGATTAACGAGATGCTCAGAGGACACTATAACTACTATGGAATGGGTGGTAATTTAAATTCATTAATCCAAATTCATGACAAGACTGAAAAGTATTGGAAGAAAATGCTTAGCAGCCGAAGCTGGAAAGGCTATATAAACTGGAGTAAATTTATGGAGATTAAAAAGGAGTTTCCGATATTGCGACCAAAGATTCGTATTCCCTTCGGGAAGATGAAATCATACGCAATGCTGTAAATCAATTACTGAAGAGCTAGGTGCGGGAAATCCGCACGCCTAGTTCTGTGGGGGTCTGGGCTACGAATTGCGTAGCCCTTCTACCC
>DATCID010000186.1:0-11222 GCA_036507975.1 Ruminiclostridium sp. | reverse complement strand
CTGATAACTATATGGTAATTGGCTATGGTAGTGGTATACAATTGTTTAACAAATATTATTAAATTACTACTCGCGGGGCCATCATCCATGCCAATCACCTCCTTAAAATAAAAAAATCTCTACACAAAAAGTGAAGAGATTCAATACGAACCAAATTAGGCTTCTTCACTCGTTGAGTTTTAGCACTGCAAAGCGTAGAACACAAACATTCATATTATCTCTTCGAACTTATATCTCAATCTCTTTATAGTAGCTGTAACAGACAAATATGTGTAAAATACATCAAATAATAAAGGCAAAACAATATTAAACATTTCTTCTTATTTTTTTGTTTCTTATATCATATATAATGCCATCTATCATAATAACAACTGTAAAAAATCCCATGTATGACACGGTTAATATCACAAATAGCTTATCAATATAAGGGGAATTAATATATAATAATTTGTGTACGATGATAGCTATGAGTATCATAAGGTAATTTAATATTTGCATTATCACTGCCCATACAGTAACTTTTCGTCTAAATATATGTAAAAATAGAAATAGCGAGAGAAATCTATTTATGTTTATCATAAAGTTAATGGGAGGGTTATCTGGAGCCCCAAGTCGTGCAGTTGGTATGATGTTCAAAATAAAGCAAGAAACAAACAATGCAAACAACCCAGAAAAACTAATAATATGGTAACCATATTGCATGAAACTAATCAGTTCCTTATATATACTTTTTAATTAATCAGAGTATAAAATTTGATTGAGATCTTGCCACGCTTGCTACAAACGCTTTAATAACCATACTGTTTAAAAATGGTAATGAATTATAAATATGCCCAACGATATAGAGACCCTCCATTAAAATTTATACGTACAGGTACATCTACAAATTTAAAGCAAAAAATAGGAGATTACAAATATTTAAAACTGTTGTTATAAGAATCAAAATGCACTCGCCGAAATTATAAAGCAAATACTGGCTTTAAGCGATGTACTAAATTTATTAGATGCAAATCTACTTGGCATAGCTTTAATTTGTGAAGACGAGTACGCTTCACATTTTTCCTTATTGTTCTTATAATAAAGCCAAAATGAAGCTGTGAATACATAACCTATTAAGGACAATATTGCTATAAGTAATGAGACATTTCTAAATGTGCCTACTTTTAAGCTATCATAAATCCATTTCACTATATTTAAGAATATACATATAATAATCTCAATTCCTACAAATTTCCATATGCGGAATATATCTTTTTCGGCTTCACTATGCAGAGAGTCTATCAAAACAAACAGAATGAATAGTATGGCAAGTTTTGTAATTAATCTTATAAAGAACATTTAATCCTCTCGTTTTTATTGGTATAAAAATTATGCAATATATGTATTATGAACACTCATTTGAACTTAATTCATATTGAAGGGTGACCATCATAGCTTGTTAGCTTGTCTTTGCCAGTGGCATCAGTATACCTATATCCTGCTGAATTGTCAGCATAGGTATTTACAGGGCTAGTTCCTACCCGTCCATCCTTAGTTTATAAATTAAATATAAAAAGAAACCGGTCAAGGCGATGTCTAATCACCCTAACCGGAATATAAATCTTCTATTCAATTTCATAAGTTATATGCTGCCATTTAAAATTCCCTCTCAATCAACACCACTGTCTCAACGTGTGTTCTGATAGAAAGATGATACTAAAACGCTTTAATACTGGTTTTGTGTAAAGATGTACCCCCCTTATTGTAGTGAGTACATAAATTGTTAATTTCATACAGTTTCGCAATAACAACTATACATTCAGTGTATTCTTTTATGCTGGTAGCTACATATTTCATAGTACTTTTTATCTGTATAGATAAGTGTAGGTTCAATATCATTACTTCACTTACAAATTGGAAGCTCAATTGTTACCTGTGCGCCACCAGTGACAGGTGAGTTAGTGATATATAGCATTCCACCATGCAGTTTTATGATTGATTTAGTAATATACAAACCCATCCCATAATGGCTTTTGGAACTCCGACCGAGATTGCCCATATAAAACTGCTCAGTTGCCTGTTTCAGATCTTCTGAAGAAAAGCCCTTGCCGTAATCTATAATGCAAAATCGGATACAATCTTCTGTTGCTTCTGCTATAAAATCGATTTTACTGTGTTCCTGAGAATATGCTACTGCATTAGACGCAACATTCATAATAGCCCTTTGTAACAAATCAGAATCCCCACTAAAAAATTGAGGAAGGTTTCGCATACTAAAATCCACTTTTAACTTTTTTATGGCGGTCAAAGCATTTATATTACTACAAATTTCATCCAAATATTTTTTGCTTTCAATATTCTCATGACAAATATCATATCCCATTTCTGCCTTTGAAATTTCAATCAGAGTCTTAATGTAGTGCTCCATCTGATGGGTACTTTCAACAATATAATTCGTATATTCCTTTTGCTGCTCAGTTTGATTTGTTTCAATCAATAATTCTACGTTCCCACGAACAATTGTTATGGGCGTTTTTATATCATGTGCCAACGCGGAAATTTGCTCACGACGTGTTTGTTCCAATTTCCATTGCTTTTTCAGAGAAACTTTTAATGCCTCTTTCATTTTATCTATTGAAAAAAGAGCATTATCTATCTCAAAAATGCCACTAGATTCTATTAGAAAATCTAAATCCTGATTTTGTATTTTCTCAGTTGCATTTTGCAAACTACTCATTTCTTGAGTAAATTTCTTTCCAAAAGTGTAAGCTAATATAATAACCTCTAAAAGGAATCCAAAACAAAATAAAAGAATTCCCAGCAATTCAGGATTCGGCAAAAAAGTTCGTAAAGTAGGAGAACTAAACTGTGCTACTATAGAGTAGCGTATAATATAAACTTCATTTTTCCGAGGTATTTTTAAGTAGAAGTAAGAAAAATCTTGGCCTTTTTCACTTTGCTGTAACAGTTTCCATGCTTTTTTTGCATCCTTAAGGTTAAGGTTTCCAGAAATCATATTCCCATCTGTTGTATATAGTGCATACTTACAAGAATTTGGAATGGAATCAGAAGTTACTGTTTCACTTGTGAGAATTGCCTCTCTCACTGCTAGAACTTGTTTTTCAGTGTAATTAGCGGGATATACTGCTCCAGATGATAATAGAATAGAAAAAGAAATTACCAATATTGCTACCATAAGAAGTGTAGCTATGCAAAACACAGATAAATACCTAATAAAAATGGTACGCAGTTTTACTGGCCTTTTAATTTTTTGTGTTTTTCTTAAATCCATTTATAGCCTATCCCCCAGATTGTTTCAATTGAAGATACTTGAAACTTTGCAAATTTTGCTCGGATATTTTTAATATGTTCTACTATTGCAGAACAATTACTTTCTCCATTAAATCCAAAAATAGCTTCATATAATTTCTCTTTTGAAAACACTTGTCCGCGATTATAAGCAAGAAATTCACAAATTTCATATTCACTTTTCGTTAATGAAATTTGTTCATCATGAATTGTTATTTCTTTACCAGACAGATTAAAGTGAGTATCTCCAATGCAAAGCACATTACGTTTTGTACGATTTTCACGCCTTAGGTGAGCATTGATACGTGCACGCAATTCACCCGCTCCAAAGGGTTTTAAAATATAATCGTCTGCTCCTACCCCTAATCCATACATAATGTCATTATCCATTGCTTTTGCTGTAAGAAACAAGATAGGACAATCCACTTTATTTCGAATGCTCTGACAGAGAGTAAAGCCATCAACACTTGGCATCATCACATCCAATAAAATGAGTTCAAATTCCCCAAGTTGTAGTTCAAAAACTTTATCCGGATTAGAAATGGTAGTAATGACATGTTTATCTTTTTGCAATATGTTTCTTATTAGTGCTAAGACGGCTACTTCATCATCAACAGCTAATATATTTGCCATTTTTTCACCCCATTTTATTTATTATTTATCAGTATAGCCTAAAAGTGAAAATGAAGCAATTTCATTAATAATCTCTTGTTACTCTTCTGATTTCCTGCCCTCCCAGTGCAAAAACCACATATATGCAAATATAATAATGGACATAGTTTCACCCAAGCAAAACCAAATACCTGAGTGCAGTTCCAAAATGCTCATTGAGAGGCTTCCGGTGCCAGTCATATATTGCGTGAAAATTGTGATAAAGCGTGCTGCCCATGCACAAGGTATGAATTGCCATATTCCATTACCCAAGCCTGTAAGAAGCAAAGCTGATAATAGACTCTCCACAATACCAATACCTATGGACATGCTATTACCAAATCGAAGACTAACAATAAAGTGTAAAATATAAAGAAATATATTGCTACCAAACAAGATACAGGCAGCAAACAAATAGAATCCAAAATCATATGGAGACCCGTGCAAGATGTACAGGAATCCTGATCCAAAACCTCCAATTGAGAGCAAGACAGCACCAAATCCCAATAAAAGAAGTAAGAGTAGCTTACTGAAAAATGGAAAAAGTTTTACCGACGCGGTTAACATTTGCTGAAAATTTCCAGCTAAAGATTCTTGTTCCTCCGTCATCGAACAAACAATTCCAATCAAAGTAGGAAATGTAACCGCCAACACCTGTAAAAATCCTCCCACCTTGGAAATTGGTGCCTGAGGTGAAAAGGAATAGTACCCAAGGAATAGTGTCATTCCCACAAGCGGAACTAGAAGATGGATGAGTAGTATTGGCTGCCTTTTGATTTTCAGAGCATCTGATTGTAAAAAGCGAAAAAACTTTGTCATTTTATTTGACCTCCAGGTTACGAGACCATAGTGAAGTGAATGCCGATAGAATAATAAATAACACTATAGAAATCATCACTCCAGGAAGAATCACGCTACGTCCCACTAATGGATCATTTGTAGGAACAGGCAGTCCATTGGGAAGTACCTTTATCACTGGGCACATTACTCTGGCCGGAATCGCGTAAGTAAAAGCCCACCAGAGGGATGCTTTTGCTGCGAAAATGGTACCTAGCATATTTCCAGCAAGATTGATAAAAATCGTCGCAAACATCCCCAATCGGTCGGTGAGAAACAGACACAGTGGAATTTGCCATAAAAATGTCACGAAGAGAATTAAGCTTCCTTCAGTACTATGTGCAAATGAAATGGAGCTTTTGAAAACGAAGCCGCCAAACGTTACACCTATGAAGAAAATTAGACATGATATAAAAAAAAGCCATAAGCAAACACCAATTTTCCCAATCCATAGTTGAGATAGATCAACTGGAAGCCCTAAAATACTACGGTAATTTAGCTTTTTCATATCCTTTTGGATGACGCCCGCACAAATCATGGTGAGAGCACCAGGTAAAATCATGACATACCACCAGTTATAACTTCCGTTTTGGAATGAGTTTCCAGCCCCAAGTACAGCACAAAGTAGCATTGTAATAATCGGTGCAATCCATACTATTTTTTTTGTAAATGTGCGTTTAAGTTTTTGATATTCCGCCATTATACAACGTAGCATACTATTCACCACCCTTTTGATTTTCACGTGCTACCTGCATGAACAGTGTTTCAAGATCCTGTCCCTTGGTAACTACATCTTGGTATCCTAACACCCCACCAGCAATAATGCCAATATGGTCAACGATTTGTTCCACCTCGGACAGGATATGGCTTGAGAGTATAACAGTAATACCTTGCTCCGGAAATGAACGGATCAGTTCGCGTAAATCCTGAATGCCAATTGGGTCAAGTCCATTGGTGGGTTCATCTAAAATCAACAGTTTGGGATGGTTCAAAATCGCAATAGCGATTCCAAGACGTTGTTTCATTCCCATAGAAAATTTCCCCGAAAGTTTTTTCCCAGTATGAGTTAGATCCACTATTTTGAGCACCTCTTTTATGCGTGAATCAGGAATTCCAAGTAAAGTAGTGCGAACTTTCAAGTTTTCTTTTGCTGTCAGGTTTTCATATAAAGGTGGAGCCTCAATTAGCGCTCCAATATTCAAAAGGTCTTTTCTAACCCAAGGATGTCCTTCAAATATAATTTCGCCAGAGTTCGGACGAAGCATCCCTGTAATCATTTTTAATATAGTTGATTTTCCTGCCCCGTTTGGGCCTAGCAGACCATAAATAGAATTTTGTTTAATAGAGAGCGAAATATTGTTTACTGCACGTTGCTTTTTGAATGTCTTGCAAAGATTTTTAGTTTGTAAAATATAGTTGTCCATAGTCATCCTCCTTTCTTGAGTTCATAGACTACTATAAACAACATTTCTAAGGATTCTATAAGGATTTAAAAAATTCTTTCTTTTTTTCTCTGTGCTTAAAGGAGCTCCGCCAATATTTCTCCGAGTTACACGAACAGGAATCTAAGAATAGCTTCAACCTAACGGTAACCCTTATTCAATTATTACCTCAACCTCAGTCCCATCAAGTAATGTAACAATAATCTTATTATCTTGATATACAGTCATCTTCTCAATTACCTTATAATATAAATCCAGATTAAATTCTCGTAAAATTTCAGTATTTTCAATTATATTAATAAACTGCTTTGCTTTATACTTTTTCAATATATCTCTATCTTCTAGCTTCCACTTATCAATGAAGTAATCCTTGTTTTCAATCAAGGCGTTAAAGGCGTTTATAAAAGCTTGGTATAAAACCTTATCATCAATATGTTTATTCGCGCATCCCTTTTCACCTTTTACTTCATACTTTTTATTGCACCTCCACACGATTCTTCTTAGCCTTTCATCCATTGAGTTCCATACCTTTCGTCCGTAGGGCCTACCACAGTGTCCGCAAATAACTCTTCCGGCAAAGGGATTCTCTTCTGATGCATAATCAAGTTTACTGATATTATATTTTTCAGCAAAAGCTCTTCTTCTCTCCAGTTCAAGCTGCACAGCTTCCCACATCTCCTTATATATTATTGCAGGATGGCTCTCTTCTACATAGTATTGTGGGACCTCGCCATTATTTATTATTCTTTTCTTTGAAAGAAAGTCTACGGTGTAGGTCTTTTGAAGCAGGGCATCTCCTTTGTACTTTTCATTACTCAGCATTCTTCTAAGTCTACTTTCATACCATTTTGTTTTTCCATTCCAGTTTATAATGCCTTCTTCTTCAAGCTCCTTTGCTATCCTGTTAGGTCCTTTCCCTGTTCAAATTTTCTCCTTATTCCCCAGGTGGAGTTCTCTAAAATACTTCTACTTTCATCTTAGGCTAAGGAGCTAAGAATTGTTAGCAAAACCTCTCCTTTTGAGTCCAGGGTTCTTATATTCTCTTTTTCAAATATCACCTCTATGCCAAGGTCTTTGAGCAGTCTTACATAATTTAAGCAATCCAAAGTATTTCTAGCAAATCTCGATATGGACTTGGTTATAATCACATCTATTTTTCCAGCTTTGCAATCCTCAATCATTTTATTAAACTGCTCACGCTTTTTAGTGTTTGTTCCTGAAATGCCCTCATCAGCATAAACTTTTGCCATTTCATATTCAGGACTGCTATTTATAAAGCTAGTATAATAATTAACCTGCGCTTCATAGCTTGATAACTGTTCTAATTGGTCTGTTGAAACCCTGCAGTAAGTTGCCATTCTCTTTCTTTGTGGCTCTAGGTTCAGGACTAAGTTCGTTCTGTTTGCTCTTGCAGGAATAACTGTAATGTTTCTTGCCATCTATTATTTCCTCCTTCACAATTGTTTCTTCCTTTATATTTAACCTGCTGACTTTCTCATCAGCAATACTAGTTCCAGAGCAGGCTTCCTTACCATTTTTAATATAATTGCTGCATTGCCATACAATCTTTTTACAGTGTTCCACATATGCTGCAGTAAAGTAACATTAGTATTTGAAGCTGAACCTCTTCCTAAGTTCCTTTGCAATAATAGCTGTGTGGTTATCTTCAATGTAATAACTATTAATCTCACCATTATTCTTCTTTTTCTTTTTACTAAGATGATTCTCTATAAAGGTCTTTTGAAGGATCGCGTCATCCTTATATTTTTCATTCCATTTCAAACCTGTAACTGATGGTATTCCATCTAAATTAAGGAGTTAGCTATTTTAAATGACCCCTTACCCGCCAGGTACTCTTTATATATACGGCTGACAAGTTGAGCTTCCTTGAGGTTTATTAATAAATCTCCATATTCATCTTTGTCATACCCAATGAAACGCTTAGTGTTTATAACCAGTTCACCTTTTTCAAATTTCTTCCGATACCCCCACTTCAGGTTTTCACTTACACTTCTGCTTTCTTCCTCAGCATAGTAATATTACTCAGAAGAAAGGACGGTAAGCATTAGCTCACCGTCTCCTGACATTGTTTCTATATTTTCTTTTTCAAATCTTACCTCAATTCCTAGGTTCTTTTACTATCTTAATAAGTTATAAGTTATTTGACTGCCCTTTAATTTATTAATTTATAGATGCATTGAATAAACCCTTGCTAAATCGCACCCCTCAAACCCGCATTCCTGCGTCCCCTTTGAAGAAACTCTTGCTACCAAATCCGACTTTCTATCCAGTAATAATAACCCCTTCGGACGCAAAAGTATTTTCAAATTTGAAGAAAGTCTTGCAAAGAAGCCATTAAACTCCTGCATTGAAATCCATCCATAAATCTATCATTTCCTTCTCTAAATCATACTATAACTCCAACTTATTTTCAATTCTATACCAAGCTCCTTCAACCTTTTTTTCTTTCATTTATCTCCTGCATCAATCCATTTTTTCTCCTGCAAAGTTCAATCTTTCCTTCACCCGCCTATTCAATCTTTAATTGATACCTTTCTACTCAATCCTTATCTAACCCTTGATTTATCTGGCTTAATATCTTTATTTTTTCCTGCCTATTTGTTTTATCATGCTTCAATTCTGGCTTTTTTATCTGGTTTTGGTGGGGACTTTAGTCGTGAATGAAACAGGAAAAGCTACTCGTGAGGAGGTTATTAGGCTGGGGGTTGTGGTTATTTTATGGGGGAAATACAGGAAGGTGATACAGGAGATGGCTCTATTTTTTAGTTGATTTTCAAGCTGAATTTGGGTAAAAAGGCAAAACAGGAACAGAAAAATAGGATTAACCTTCCTTCCCGAATTAGTGTAACGAGAAAGGTAGAATTGAGATGGCAGCAATCGTATATCAGACCAATAAACAAACTGGAATTACATATGCTTATGAATCGGTATCCTACTGGGATAAGGAAAAGCAGCAGTCTCGAGCAAAACGTAGATGCATTGGAAGGGTTGATCCTGAAACAAAGGAAATCATCCCGACAAGAAAAAGCTTTTCTACCAATAAGGGCGACTCAACTAAGACAGGATTGGACTCAACAATAGACGCATTCCGTAGTTTTTACGGGGCTACATACCTTTTTGACTCCATAGGCGAGAAATTAGGTATTACAGTTGACTTGAAAAGATGTTTCCCCGATACATATAATCAAATACTGTCAATCGCATACTATCTCATCCTAGAGGATACTAACCCTTTGAGCCGTTTTCCCAAATGGACAGCCACCCATAAGCATCCTCACGGTAAAAACATTCCTTCTCTGAGGAGCAGCGAATTGTTTGCTTCCATTACGGAAGATTCAAGAGAGTATTTCTTTCGTCTTCAGGGTAAACGCCGAGTGGAACATGAATACTGGGCATATGACACTACCTCTATATCCAGCTATTCTAAATGTCTGAGTCAGATTAGATATGGTGTGAACAAAGATCATGATCCATTACCGCAAATTAACATAGCACTGCTCTTTGGGGAGGAATCTAACCTTCCATTTTATTACCGCAAGTTAGCGGGTAACATACCAGATGTTAAAACTGTTAAGAACCTACTGGCAGACATGGATTTCTTCGGATATAGTAAAATCAAACTGGTTATGGATAGGGGATTCTATAGTGAAGAAAACATCAATGACTTGTACAAAAACCGTCTTAAATTTTTGATTGCTACTAAGGTATCATTGAAGTTTGTGAAAGCAGAGCTAGATAAAGTGCGCGCTTCCATCCATACATGGACAAATTACAGCCAGAAGCATGACCTTTATGCCTGCTCATCCACCATAAACTGGGCCTACTCGCAGGAACGCCCATATAAGGGAGACACACTGAAAGCTGAACGCCGCATGTACCTTCATATCTATTTCAACAGCGAAAAGGCAATGGAGGATGAAAAGAACCTCAATACCTTGCTCTGTACACTCCAGGGAGAATTAGAAAGTGGTAGAAATAACATGGATCATGAAAAACAGTATGCTAAATATTTTGATATAAAGACCACACCAGTAAGAGGAACTAAGGTAACCGCCAAGGAGGTTGTCATCTCTGAAGCAAAGAAGAATTACGGATACTTTGTGTTACTCAGCAATGATGTAAAGGATCCTATCGAAGCCATAGAAATCTATCGTAACAAAGATCTTGTTGAAAAGGCATTCGGGAACCTGAAGGAACGTCTGAACTTCAGTCGACCGGCTGTTTCTTCCGACCAGAGTCTGGATGGAAAACTATTCGTGGAGTTTATAGCCCTTATATATCTTTCTTACATAAAAAAGAAGATGCAAGATAAGAATCTTTTTAAGAAGTACACGATGCAGGAACTTTTTGATGAATTTGATATAATCGAATGCTTCGAGCAACAAGGATGGGAACTACGTGTAGGTGAAATGACTAAACGGCAATTGAAACTTTATGAAGTAATGGACATTGCATTTCCAACCTAGTTACATTAAGGTCGGGAATGCAGGGATTATTGTTGATATTACTGGCTTCGCCAGTAATAATCACTACTTACTTAGTTCTTCTTTAATTATTGTTTCTATCTTGCTTCTTTTTCATGCTTTTGCACAGGTTTTTTCAAAGTGGCAAGGGTTTCTTCAAAGTAGCAATGGTTTTTTCATTGGCTACAATTTTTTCTCTATCAACACCACCGTCTCAACGTGTGTGTAGGAAATAAATTGATACTGATACGCGTTGATATTGGTTTTGCGTAAGGATACCCCCTTGATTGAGGGGGGTTCATAAAATGTTAATTTCATACAGTTACGCAATTATATAAAGTAAGACCAGGAAAATATCTATATACTTTCCTGGTCTTAAACTCATCGTATTTCTTTGTTCTTAGAGGTTTCCGAAATTTTTATTAGCCTTACTACTCCATATACAATAAGTGCATAAACAATCATGGCTATAATAGTACTTGGCTCCAGAACTGACTTCGTCTCTATCCCTTTAGTTACA
>DATCID010000185.1:0-37938 GCA_036507975.1 Ruminiclostridium sp. | reverse complement strand
AGTAACGATAGATGGTGATACAAAGCTGCTTTCAATGCCTTTTTTGGTTATTGCAACACAGAACCCTGTAGAAATTCAAGGAACATTTCCATTGCCTGAGGCTCAATTGGATCGCTTTTTAATTAAAACCTCAATGGGGTACCCAGATACAAAAGCAGGGATAGATATTTTAAAAAGATTTAAAGAACACAATCCCCTTGCAGAACTAAAGGCGGTTGTGTCTGCACAAGATATATGTGAGGCTTCAAAAATTTACTCCAAAGTAAAGGTATCTGATGATATTTTGGAATACATAATTAAAATTACAGAAGCATCAAGAAAACATCCCAGTGTGCACTTGGGAGCTAGCCCAAGAGGCTCTCTAGCTTTGCTGAAGGCTATACAGGTGTATGCACTACTCAAAGGACGGAGCTTCGCCACACCTGATGATGTTAAAGCTATGGCCGTGCCTGTATTATCACATAGAATAATTCCAAAAGGGCTTTCAGGTGAACATGTAAATGCAGGAGAAAAAATCATAAATGATATTCTTGTGCACACTGCAGTTCCACTTGAATAGGGGGTTATATGCTATTTTTGCAAATTGTACTTACTCTGCCAATGCTGTTTATAATTGAGATTGTTTTATATAAGTACTTCATCCTAAGAGGAATGACCTATAAAAGAACTTTATCAGAAAGTACAGTATTTGAAGGCGAGAAAATTTCTATGATTGAGGATATTGAAAATAATAATTTTCTTCCTATTGCATGGATGAAAGCAGAGTCAAGAATTAGCCCCAATTTGAGACTTGATTCTATTAAAAACATGCAGTCAGCTCAAGGTGGATATCATAGAAGTGTTTTTTCCATAATGCCTTTTTACCGATTAAAGAGAACACATCAGGTAACCTGTATTAAGCGCGGAGATTACAATGTTGGCAATGTAACAATTACTACTGGCGATATATTTGGATTTGTTTCAAAAATCATTACCTATGAGAAGGATACAAGGCTATTGGTTTACCCAAATCCGTTGCCTGATGATAAAATGCTAGAGTGTTTTCATTCGCTGCAGGGTGATGTAGTTGTGAGACGCTTCATAAATCCTGACCCATTCCTTGTCGCGGGGGTTCGTCAGTATCAAACTGGAGACCCTATGTCAGCTATAAACTGGAAAGCTACTGCCCGCACAAACTCACTGCAAGTATATAAGTACGACTACTCAGCAAACTCAAATATATTGATACTTTTCAACATTGATAGCAGTAGCAATCAAGATCCTTTTCCCAATGAAGAGGAGTGCACAAAAATTGAATATGGTATCCACTTCTGCGCTTCTGTTGTAGAAAAATCCATAAAGGAAGGCATATCAACAGGATTTTGCTCAAATGGACATTTTAAAAATGAGACAGAATTTGTAAATGTGCCATCACGCTGTAGCAAGTCACAGATGTATACCCTTCTTGAAGCAATGGCTAAGTTACAACTTCACAGGACATTTTCCTTCTCTACGATGATTAAGAATATGCGAAATTCTATTCCAAAGGATACTGATATTTTGATTGTATCACTCTATCTAGATGAGAAAATCGATGAGGAATTATTTGAACTGCGCCGAAGTGGACATCAAGTGGAAACCTGGATAATATCTGAAAGTGAGGTGGCATAAATGTTTGGAATTATTACGGTAACAAGTGTACTGGAATGTATAATATTTATGCCTATAAGCTTTACTGCTTTACAATTTTTTCTACCACCGAATTTAGCATTGCTACTGTCGGGTGGACTATGTTTGATATCCCTTTTCGCCTGTTGGCTATGCAGTATAAAGATTAGTGCATTTATTTATAAAATTATTTCAATTGTAGTATCTATTTTATTAGCATTCATTGTAGCGCAAGTAAGTATAGGTTCGATTTTAATAGCAGCTATTTGTATATTTGTTTTTATGCGAGTGAAATCAGATATAGATACTGGTAGGGACACTGCTCAAGTGGTATCTATCGTTGCAATTTTATTGAACATACCTTTAGCTCTAATAAACGTAAGCCCTATTTCCAATATTTCAGCAGGGTATAGTAATGCTGCTATATTTATTTCAACGATAGCAGCTGTTATTTTACTTATATTGAAGCAGGTAGACGATTCCCGTAGATTTGGTCAAAACAGTATGGATATCAATAATACTCAACGAAAGAATAATAGAATATTTGCAGGTGTAATGCTATTTTTACTGCTTGTAGTAAGCTCTATAGGACAGGTTTCAAATATCTTTAGCTTAGTTATAAATGTTTTTGTGAAATTTTTTAAACTTTTAGCATATATTTTTGCATCTAAAAGTGCAGGAGAAACATCGCAGCCATCTCAGCAGATGCAGGATATATTCGGAAAAGCAGAAGCCAAAGGCCCATCAACTTTTGATATGATTGTCCAAACAATATTGTCGGTATTGGCCGTAATTATAATTGTTGCGTTAATTGGATATGCGATTTATGTAAGTTCAAAGATGATATTTAAACTGATCAGATGGATAATGAATTGGTTAAAAAATGGAGAGCAGACAGCACTTAGGTTTTCTGAAGATGGTCATGTAGATGAAAGACAAAGTCTATACAATAGAAATCTTAAGAATATGGCTAAAAAACTTCATGATATCGCGACAAGCCTCTTTGATAGGGAGATACCATATAATAAATTACCAAATGACATAGCAAAGATTCGTAGACTTTTCAAAATTTATAAAAATAATGTGCAGCAGGCAGGTGTGAAAATTAGCAGCTCTTCAACTGCGCAGGAGATATGTAATAATGTCTCGGACAAATCTCCTGAAACCAAGCAATTTAATAATTTGCTGTCAAAGTGCTATGAGGCTGCGCGTTATGATGAAGCTACGCCCTCACCACAGGAACTTCAACAGATGGAAAATAAGCTGCTGAAATAGACTGTTAAAATAATACTATTTTTGGAGTTTTGCCAGTGAGTCTTGACACTGCTGAATGTGTTTTTCTATGTCGGCAATCTGATTTAGGGTAGGGTTATATTTAAGTGCGGTTTTATTGCACTCTATAGCTTTCTCGTACTGCTTCAGAGACCAACTCTGATAACAGTATCCTAATCCAATCCAATGACCTGGATTTTCTTTTTTTATAGCAAGAGATTTATTGAAGTATTCTATTGCATTGGTCTGATCGCTTTTACCATAGTACGCCCACGCTATGCTGCCGATAACCTCAATATTTTGAGGCTCAACTTTTAAGAATTCTTTAAAGTGATAAATAGACTTTTCTGTATTTTTAACTGAGGTTGATTGGGAATATTTTCAATAGGATAGAAGTTGGGGATTGACAAAAAATGAAGAATAGCATATAGTGGTTCTATATAAAACCACTATTTGAGATTCTGATTTTGCCACTAATTTATTATATGAGTTTTGTTTAAATTGGATATGCTAAGGGGGGTGCAGTTTGATGGAGGTTGTAGAGGCTTTAATGCAAGCTGGCTTCACAAAGCATGAATCAATGCTCTATGTTACATTGTGTAGAGAAGGCGAATTAACTGGATATGAAGCTTCAAAAATAACTGGGATTCCCAGATCGAATGCATATCTTGGCTTGGCGGGACTTTCGGATAAAGGTGGAGCTTATAAAATAAATGGGGAGACTGTGAAATATGCTGCAGTAGATACAGTCGAGCTTGTCGAAAATCTCAAAAGAAAATTCTCTCAGGTGATGAAGGTCATTGAAGAAGAAATACCTCAGGTTAATAAATCAAAGGATACCTTTGTTACAATTAATGGGAATGTACAGATCCTGAATAAAATGAAAAATTTAATAAACCAAGCTCAGTATAGAGTGTATATTTCAATTTCTAGTGATCAGCTTGAGTTTGTGATGGATGAACTTAATTGTGCAAAAGAACGTGGTTTGAAGGTTGTAATAATTACATCTAGCAATGTTCAATTAGTGGGTATGATTTGCTATACGGCTCAAAAACAGTACGGCAGCGTAAGGTTAATCACTGACTCTTCAAATGTTTTAACAGGGCAACTCAATGACCCAAATCCAACTAGTCTGTTTTCAACTAACATTAATATGGTTGATTTGATAAAGGATTCCCTGACAAATGAAATTAAGCTAATGGATATTGATAAAAAAATGCAAATTGTGGAGGTACCAACATGACAGAATACTATTCAGCTAAAACAGATTTTTACGGAAATTCAAGCCCAGAAATTCTTATAAAGGAATTTGGAAGTCCTTTATATGTTTATAATGAAAAAATATTAAGACAAAAGTGCAAGGATATGAAAAACTTGGTTGATTATCCTCATTTCATACCTAATTATTCAATCAAGGCAAATTCGAATCTTCAGGTGCTAAAAATTGTTAAGGAAGAAGGCTTAATGGCTGATGCCATGTCTGCTGGGGAGATCCAGCTCCTATTACACGCTGGATTTAAACCTGAGAACCTATTTTTTGTACCTAACAATGTATCAGAGGCAGAGCTAAGATATGCAGTTGATAATAAAGTATTGGTTAGCGTTGATTCACTATCACAACTGGAGCTTTTAGGCAAAATCAATCCAGGAGGAAAAGCTGCTGTTAGATTTAACCCTGGTGTTGGAGCTGGACATCATGAAAAGGTTATAACTGCTGGTAAGAAAACTAAGTTTGGTGTAAATATAGATAGTGCTCCACAAGTAAAAGAAATCGCTAAGAAATATAACTTGAAAATTTGTGGAATTAATCAACATATTGGCTCGTTATTTATGGAAGGTGATTCATATATTGAGGGAGTAAAATCCATATTGTCAGTGGCTGAGCAGTTTGAGGATATTGATTTTGTTGATATGGGTGGAGGATTTGGAATACCTTATAAAAAGCAGGCAGGGCAGTTACCACTTGATTTAGCAAGTTTCAAAGTAAAGCTAACACAGGTATTGGAGCAGTGGACAAATAAATATGGCAAGAAAATATTATTCAAATCTGAGCCTGGCCGTTATATTGCTGCTGAATGTGGCATACTGCTTGGAACTGTTTATGCAACAAAAAGTAATTATGGAAACAAGTATGTAGGTACAGATATAGGGTTCAATGTTTTGGCAAGACCAGTTATGTACGATTCATATCATGAATTAGAGGCTTACAGAGATGGAAAGCCTTTAAATGAAGAAGCTACAGAGGAAGTAACAGTAGTTGGCAACATCTGCGAAAGCGGAGATATTATTGCCAAAAAGAGAACTTTGCCGGTAATCAAAGAAGGCGATATTCTGGGAATAATGGATGCAGGTGCTTATGGCTTTGCTATGAGCTCTAATTACAATATGAGATTGAAACCTGCAGAAGTAATGATAAAGGAAAATGGCGAGGCTATGCTCATTAGACGTAGAGACACCTTTGAGGATTTAATCGCAAATTTTAATGTATAAAAGCAACAAGGAGAACTAAATTTCATTATTTGCCATAGTATATATAAATGGAATAAATTGTGACTATTTAATTAGTCTGATTTAAGGAGGCAATAATGAAAGGTTCTGTGTTAGATAATGTAACTTGGAAAGGCAATAGCAAAAAGATGTATAAATTCATACTAGAGGCTGTGCCTTCAATATTTAAATCTACCATTAGACATGAAGTGGAAGATTGGTTAGTTAAAAATAAGGTAGAGATAGTAACAGAAGATTTGGTTATAAAAATGTTTAAAGAAAAGGCTTCAAAGGCTATGTTCCAGAAATTGGCGCCCCAATTGGACAGCATGAAAACACAAAGAGAGAATGCTTAAATTGGATAGAAGATTTTTACTTGAAAATGGCAATGAGCGGGTGTAGATACCCACTCATTGCCATTTTAGAGTTGCTAACTTTTATTTGAAAATAAATATTGTTTTTAAGATGTGTTATAATTTTATTAACAATTAAAGTGGATGTGGAAAATATAAAATAACTTTTCCACATCCTACAAAATAAGGAGAAAGAATATGGAGCCGTTTAAAGAGGATTTAATCCATCATAATTCACCTTTTCCAGTTGATATTTTCATCAGAGATAATTTAATTGAAAATATATCAGCAGATCCCCATTGGCATGAATGTTATGAAATTCTATATATGTTGGAAGGTACTGCTGAACAGCAAATAAACAACAAATTCTTTAAAGCTCAAAAGTATGATCTCATTATTTTAAATGAGGGTGATATTCACAGCACCTATTGTGGACAGAAAGAAAACACGAAAATACTTGTTATTAAATTTATGCTCGAAATTGTTGGTAGTAGTTATGGTAAAATCTTTGAATCAAAATATATTCTTTCATTTTTAAATAATAAAAGCGATAATATTCATCATTTTACGGACATGCCAAAAAATTCAGTAAAAATTTATAATCTGATGATGGGTCTTTACAAAGAATTTACCACGAAAGATACAGAATATGAGATGTATATAAAAGGCTATATTTATCAGTTGATAGCCTGCCTTATCCGGGATGGCATACTCAAAGCATATAATCAAGTAGCTAAGGAAAATGAGATGATGAAACTCGATATTTTGTTTAAATATATAGAAGAACACTTTAAAACGAAAATAAACCTTCAAAAAGCTGCCAGTATGCTTAATTTGAGTGACTCCTACTTTTCAAGGTACTTTAAAAGAATAACGGGACGGACGTTTAAAGAGTATATCGATTTCGTAAAAATCTGTGAGGTCGAAAAGCTTATTCTTTCAACAAGTATGAACATTTCTCAGGCAGCCTATGAAGTAGGTTTTTGCAATGTATCCAGCTTTAACAGAGTGTTTAAAAGAGTTAAAGGGTATCCGCCTGGAGATATTAAAAAGTCAAAAACTGCAAAGGATTAGACGGAAAATGAGGTAATATAGCTATTTTATATAACATTCCTGCGGGTTGCATAATCCATCTGTAGGGATGTTAATTTTTTGTTTAATCGGAATTGTTCCCAAAACATATAAAAGGTCCAAATTTAAAATATAAATTTAAATTAATAGTCCGAATTTTTGTTTCATTTTTCTATATTTATTAGGGGATAGATGATATTGTTTATTGAATAAATGATAAAAATGGCTCAGATTGTTAAAGCCCGCTTCAAGGGTAATGTCCAGAATGCTCATATCGCTGTGTATAAGCATATTTTCTGCAAAATTCAATCTTAATTCATTTATAAAATCTGTAGGAGTTTTATCGAGATATTTCTTGAGAGTTCTGCTAACATAAGCATAACTCCTATTTGAAAGTTTCTGCATAATTGGAAGACCCTCTCTGAAGTTTTCCTTTTTTGTCATTTCATTCACAAGCTGCTCCAGCCATAACGGTATTGTCTTTTTATCATTACTGTAGCTGGAGAAATAATTTTGCATAAAATCTGCAAGCAGCATTCTTAAGTGGGTCCGAATATGATTTTTCTTGGTTTGGGGTATTAATGTTAAGCTTTCCAGCTTGTTCCTTACAATGGATTTATCATGTACAGGTAAAAGCACGATTGGGGGAAGCACACTCGAAATTAATTTTTCATGGGGAAAACTTTCTCCAAAATAGATAAACAAGTCATTTAAAGTTTCTTTTGAAAATGCCAGATTAATAAACTGGCATTCATCTTTTTCAAATTTTTCATAAGAATGAACATCCTCCGGACGTACTAACACCATCGAACCTTCATAAAGAAGTTGCGTTATGCCATTTACATTATGCACTGCATTTCCACTTATAATAAGAAAGATTTCAAAAAAATCGTGGAAGTGCATGCCATACGTTAAATTGAGTTGGCTTTGAAAGTTATAATGCATTTGGGTTTCGGGGTCAAGAACATCATTTGCAAGAAGCTTTGTAACTGCCAAATTCACACACTCCTAGATTGCTAAGCTTGTTATGATATCATTATAACACAAAAAAATCTTATCCACCCTTTCTATAAGTATAGTCATTTTATATTTTTTCATCTCCAAAGAAATATCAAATGATTTATTCGCCGAACGGAATGGTCTATGGTTCTTCTTTAAAAGAGTAAGAATGTCATTATAGTACAAAAACATGTCATTACTAGACAAGATTTTTATCTCGATCAGATTTACAATATATTATATAAAATAATTTAAAAGGATGAAAAAGATGAACATAAAATATAATTTTTCAGTAGAGATAAATTTCACAGATACCTATAAGAAATATAAGAATGAACATATAGCTATACTTGAATCCATGTGCCTTCAACAGATGTATCCTGATATTCTTTGCAAAATACAGGAGGAGGACGGTTTTGCAGGACGTCTTCAAATGAGTTATATCGGATTTAGCCCCGAAATAGGCGGATTAGGTTATTATTGCGATATAAATAAGATAGAAAATGAACTGTCAAAAAGTGAGTATGACAATGAATTTAAGGGAAAAATTAAAAGTCTAATGGAGTTTTGGAAGACTGAAAATACTTTATACAAGGTAAGGGTGGCATATTCTGAACATGTTGCTAAGGCTTTACCTGATGATGATTGGATGACAGGATATAGAGCGGCTTTTCCGCTTTACAGGATGGGTGGAAGTTATCTGGACTATGAGAAGTTACTTCAAAACGGTATCCCTGGTTTGAAAAGAGTTCTTACCCAAAGAAAAACTTTAGCTACCGAACAAAGAGCAGATATTGAGTTGTTTGAAGCAATGGAAAGAGCTCTGGAATTATTGTCTAAGTGCTGTATCTACTATTCTGATATGGCTATGGAACTTTACTCTGTTGAACAAGGACCTGTACGAAAACAAGAACTTTTAGAAATGTCTGCATCCCTTAAAAAAATTGCATTCGAAAAACCTGAAACCCTAAGAGAAGCTATCCAGCTTTCCTGGCTCTATTCTATTGTTAGTGGATCAATGAATTATGGCAGAATGGATGTATATCTGGGAGATTTTCTTGCTAATGACGTTGAAACCGGAGTTTTAAGTATAGCAGAAGCACAAGAGCTGATTAATTCCTATTGGAGACTGATTGTTGCACGTAAGTCAACGTGGAATGGTAGGGTTGTTTTAGGGGGGAAAGGCAGAAGGAATGAGAAAAATGCCGATCAATTTGCTCTGTTTGCAATGGAAGCTACAAGAGTGGTGGAGGAAATTGAGCCTCAACTTACGCTGCGTTTCTATCAAGGGATGAATGCAAAGCTTATGGAGAAGGCTTTAGCGGTTATAGGTGAGGGCCGCACATATCCTATGCTGTATAATGATGACGTGAATGTAGCTGCTGTTAGCAAAGCATTTAAAATTGGCGGGGAGGAAGCCAAGCAATATGTGCCCTTTGGCTGTGGAGAATATGTCATTGATCATAAAAGTTTTGGTACACCAAATGGTGTTATTAATATCCTTAAAGCACTTGAGATAACTCTGCGTAATGGACGGGATGCTATTACGGGAGAACTTATTGGGCTTGAAACTGGTGATTTTAAGGATTTTATAACCTTTGAGCAGCTTTTCGATGCGTATAAAAAACAGGTCGAATATTTGGTGGATTCATTAGCAGAGCAAGAGGAGATCGAATACAGCGTTGTCGGTAAAACTGCACCATTTCTTTATTTAAGCATGCTTTATGATAATTGTATAGTAAGGGGTAAGGGAATTTTTTCAGGTGGAGTCAAATATCTTGGTGGAACGTTGGAAAGCTATGGTAATACTAATACGGCAGATAGCCTTGCTGCAATAAAAGACATTATATATGTTAAACGGCTACTTACGCCTGAACAACTAATAAATGCGCTGGATACAGATTTCGAAGGTTTTGTAAAAGAGAGAAAGGCACTTCAGGGTGCACCTAAATATGGAAATGATAATAGTGCTGCTGATGAAATGGCTGTCAGAGTACATGAACATGTATGCAATACTGCAAGAAACCAGATAAACAAAGTAAAGTTACACAGCTATTTAATAGTTGTAATAAACAACAGTGCAAATACAATACTTGGAAAGCAAACTTCCGCCTCTGCAGACGGTCGACTAAAAGGAAATCCAATGGCGAATGCAAATGCTCCTTCAGGTGGAAATGATAAAAAGGGGTTAACAGCATTTCTAAATTCTTTGGTTAAACTCACGCCTGAAATACATGCAGGTATGGTACAAAACATGAAGTTCTCCCCTGAATTGTTCAAGAATTCAGGAATTGTGGTGAAAAGTGTATTACAAACCTATTTTGAAAAAGGTGGAACCCAGGCAATGATTACGGTAGTAAATAAAGATGATTTGGAAAATGCGATGATTGAACCAGAGAAATATCAACACATCTTTGTGAGAGTTGGTGGATTCAGTGCTAGATTTGTTGAACTTGTAAGGGATATTCAACTTGAAATACTTAGCCGTACACAGTATTAATTAGAAACAGGAGTGATTTTAAGTGAGTGAAAAAGGGATTGTATTTGATATACAAAGATTTTCGTTACATGATGGACCAGGTATACGGACTACGGTCTTTCTTAAAGGTTGTCCGCTTCGCTGCAGATGGTGTCATAATCCGGAATCCCAACAGCTGAGGCCTCAGCTTATGTATAAAAAGGAGAAGTGCGAAAGTTGCCTTGCCTGCGTAGCAGTGTGCAAATCCGGAGCACAATTTAGTCAAAATAATAAACACGAATTAAATCATTCACTTTGTAACAAAAGCTTCGCATGTGTAAAGGAATGTCCGAATGATGCTCTGAAAATTGCAGGATATGAAACAGAGGCCACTGCTGTTATTGATGAGGTTGAGGCTGACTTTGATTATTATAAGAACTCAGGTGGGGGTCTTAGTGTTTCAGGTGGAGAACCCATGCTCCAATTTGAATTCTTGTTGGAACTGCTCAAATTGGCTAAAAGTAGAGGTATACACACATGCATTGAAACCTGTGGGTATGCAGCTACAGAGAAGTATAAGGAGATAATGAAATTTACAGATGTTTTTCTTTTCGATTATAAAGCTACGGAAGAAATAAAACATAAAGAAATGATAGGTGTAGAAAATAAACTCATACTTGCAAACCTTGATTTCTTATACAAAAGTGCTGCGTCAATTATACTTAGATGTCCGCTTGTTCCAGGAGTAAATGATTCTGATATTCATTTGGAAGGAATAGCTGAATTGTCGAAGAAATATCCCAATATTAAAGGTATTGAAATTCTACCTTATCATGATATGGGAAAAGGTAAATGGGAAGAGGTAGGATTTGAGTACGAACTTAAGAATATGAAAAGTACCGATGAATTGGTAATGAAAAATTGGATGATCAGGCTTCAACAAATGGGATGCAAAACAGCAGTATTTTCTTGATTAGAATTTTAACAGAATATCAGTTAAAGTCCAAATTCGACAGGAGCATTTTTATTTGTGGAACTTCTGATAATAAGATTGGTTTTAAGGATTATTTGCTTGCTTTTTAATGATGGCTTTTCAATACTAGACATTAGAACTTTCATCGCCTCGCTTCCCATTTGAGTAATAGGTAGGGCTATAGTAGAAAGAGCTGGTTCATACATTGCTGAAAGCGGAATATTATCAAATCCTATAACGGCTATATCATCCGGAATATTTATTTTTCTTTGCAGAAAGTACTTTATACTTCCTATTGCAAGTATATCATTTTCTGCAACTAATGCATCAGGAATCACTGGGAGCATGGTCAGTTTTCGTGCGGCTTGATATCCTGATTGAAGGGTGTAGCTGTTGTGGAAAATTAGTTGTTGGTTTATTTCATAGCCTACAGACTCCATTGCTTTAGTGTAGCCATTAAATTTTTCCTTTGAAATTATATCGTTTTCAGGTCCGCCTATATAAGCAATGTTTTTATGACCTTGTTCTATCAAATGTCTGGTTGAAATATAAATACCTTCGAATACATCTATTACTACTGAACTATGTTTGGTGTTATTGATATCCCAGCTTAAAAATACCATAGGTGTATTAGAATGCAGTTCATCAATGAATTCTTCTATTACTTTGTTGTTATCAATAAAACAAAGAACAAATCCATCAACATTTTGCATGTGTATGCCTGTAAGATAATGATTTAGAGTATCTGGATTGTCATCTGTTGTATATAGAATACAAACATAACCATTTTGAGACGCTGATAATTTGACAGAATTGTAGACTTCAACGAAAAATGGGTTTGTAATATCAGGAACAATGACAGCAAGGGTGTTGGTTTTTCCTGTACGCATGCTCCGGGCGAGCAGATTGGGTTTGTATTGTAAAGCTTTTATTGCATCTTCTACCCTTATCTTTGTTTTATCCTTCAAAGTATGTTGGTTATTCAGGTACTTTGAAACAGTGCCGGTTGATACACCTGCAAGTTTTGCAACATCTTTCATTACAGACATTTAGTCTACCACCTTTAAGTATTTGTTCAAAATCATATCCATTATAAAATAATATATATCAAAAGTAAATGCATTCAATTTATTAAAAATAAAAATATATATATAAATATATGTTGAAATAGATAAAATGAATCGTTATAATAATAATTATAAGTTATATTTAATCTAAATAAATAAAGGTATATCAATAATTTTAAAATGAATCGTTATATTATTTAAATAAGGGGGATTAAAAAATGAGCAAGTTAACTTTCGCACTTTATTTTGGAAACAGAGGGTTTTTCCCGGAATCACTTATTTCGTTAGCTAGAACTGAAATGAAAACAACGTTAGAAAAGTTAGGGCATGATGCTTTAATAATGGATGAGAGCGCCACACGCTTTGGAGCTGTTGAAACAGCAGAAGAGGGAAGAAAATACGCAGCATTTCTTAAAGCACATAGAGGTGAATATGATGGAGTAATATTATCATTGCCGAATTTTGGTGACGAAAATGGAGCTATTGCAGCTTTAGAAGACTGTGGGGTACCAATTTTGATACAGGCTTATCCTGATGAAATCGGTAAGATGGATTTCCAAAGTAGGCGGGATGCTTTTTGTGGCAAATTTTCAGTTATGGATGTGTTTTATCAATACAAACTTCCATATACAGTGTTAAGGCCACATGTGGTTCATCCCTCAAGCGCGACTTTTGAACAGCAGGTCAAAGATTTCGCAGCAGTATGTCGCATAGTGAATAAAATGAAACGATTTACAGTGGGAGCAATAGGAGCAAGAACTACAGCTTTTAAGACTGTACGCTTTGATGAACTAACTTTGCAAAAGAAGGGTATTACTACTGAAGCATTGGACCTCTCTGAACTGTTTATGAGGGTTAGAGATATTAAGATCGGAACAGATAAATTTGCACAAAAGAGAAATAGGTTATTGAACTATACAAACTGGAACGGAGTTCCAGATGAGAAAGTGGATATGTTGACTAAAGTCAGTGTTGCGATTGATGACATTATTGCTGAATATAACCTTGATTGTCTGGCACTTAGATGTTGGATAGAAATAGAGAAAGAGTTAGGAGTTTCACCTTGTGTGCTTTTAAGCGAATTAAATGACAGAGGTGTTGTAGCAGCCTGTGAATTGGATATCTGTAATGCAATACCAATGTATGCATTATCTCTTGCTTCTGAAATGCCTGCTACTTGTTTGGATTGGAACAACAATTATGGTACTGATGAAAATAAATGTATTTTATTCCACTGCGGACCAGTTCCACAAACTTTAATGACTGCTAAAGGAAAGGTTATAGAACATGCCATGTTTGCTAAAAGCTTTGGAGCTGGCTGTGGCTGGGGTTGTAATGTAGGTAGGATTGCTTCATCGACGATGACCTATGCAAGTTCAAAAACTGAAGACGGAAAACTAATTTTCTACTTAGATGAAGGACGTTTTACAAGTGATCCCATCGAAGAAGGCTTCTTTGGTTGTGGGGGCGTAGCTGAGATTAATGGGCTTCAGGAAAAATTATTGACAATAGGCAAGCAAGGTTTCCGTCACCATGTAGGAGTTACTTTCGGACATGTTGCTGTTCCTGTAAGAGAAGCATTTTCCACTTATTTAGGCTATGACATGATTCAAATTTAGGGATAAGACTGGTCATATAGCCGCGATTGCTTTCATATCATTTTTAAAAATTAATATCAAATCAGTAAATATAGAGAGGTAACTAAATATGGCTATTATAACAGGAAGAAAGCAAGTTTTAGATATTTATAGCGAAGCAATACGAAACAAGTGGACGTTACCCTGCTTCTGTACTGAAAATCTTACTACAACCGAAGCTATTCTGGCAGCGACAAAAGAATATGGTGATGCAAAGGGTATTAAAGATTTACCTGTTATAATCGCTATCACATGCCAATATGATCATAGAACTCAAGCTTCATACTATACTCATACAAGAAGATGGGATATCGGAATGAAATTATTCCTGGGAGATTTAAAAATACTGACAGCTCAAGGCTCTCCTTACGAGAATTTAAGGGTGATGGTTCATCTGGATCATGTGCAATTTGATGATGATAAAGAGTTGTTATCCTGGGATATGGAGCAATTTTCATCCATCATGTTCGATGCTTCTAAGCTTCCTTTCAAAGAGAATATGAAGTTAACAAAGCAATTTGTTATGGAGCAGGGTGCAAAAATTGTTGTTGAGGGTGCATGTGACGAAATTGTAGATGCTACTGGGAATGATAAAAGTGAGCTAACAACGCCAGAAAAGGCAGAAGAATATTATAACGAAACAGGTGTTGACCTGATTGTGGCAAATCTAGGGACGGAACACAGAGCAAGTGCAAAAGATTTAAAGTATTATAGCGATTTTGCCACAAAGATAAAAGACAAGATAGGCACACGTATCGTTTTACATGGAGCGTCTTCAGTACCTGGGGATCAGATTTCACATCTTATTGAGGATGGCGTATGTAAAGTTAATCTCTGGACAGCACTTGAACGTGATTCATCTCCGGCTTTATTTAAGTCCATGGTTGAAAATGCAACTAAAGTTGCAGGTAAAACTACAGTAGAAAATCTTAAAAAAGCTGATTTATTGGGAACAAAATGTTCGAGCGATGAAAAAGCTTCACTAGGATTTTTTACAACTGAATACCGTCAAAATATAATTTTTACTGAAATGAAAAAAATTGTGAATGCGTATTTGAGACTATGGTACAAGTAAAAAAAATGAGGTGAGAATTTATGTGTCTTATGGGACTTGACATAGGAACGTCCGGATGTAAAGCCATTATTATAGATTTTGAAGGAAATATCAAAGGCCAGGCCTATAAAGAATATTCGCTACTCTCTCCATACCCGGGATGGCAGGAGCTTGACCCTAATATCGTATGGGACTCTGTGAAGGAAGTGATTGTAAAGTCCATTTCTGGATATAAGGGTGAAAGAATAAAGGCAGTAAGCGTTTCGTCTTTTGGAGAAGCTGCAACGCCCATTGACTGTAATGGTAAAGTGCTTTACAACAGCATTATCTATATAGATTCCAGGGGACAAGAAGAGGCTAAGTATTTAAAAGAGAAGCTTGGACATGAAAAGATTCTTGGAATTACAGGTGCCTCAGTTCATCCAATGTACACAATAAATAAAATAATGTGGCTGAAACGGCATAAACCGGAAGTCTATAAAAACACGTGGAAGTTTTTGCTCTTTGCAGACTTCATACTATATAGGCTAGGAGCAAAACCCCATACAGATTATTCTCTTGCGGCCAGAACCATGGCTTTTGATATTATAAATAAGAGATGGTCCTCGGAAATTTTTCAAGTGGCAGATGTTGAAGTAGATAAATTTGGGGAACCAGTTCAAGCAGGTACTATTGTAGGACAGATATCAAGGAGCATCGCGGAAGAGCTTGGACTTCCGGAAGATTTGATACTCGTGGCAGGCGGACATGATCAACCTTGTGCGGCACTTGGTGCGGGAGTTATTAAATCTGATATAGCAGTTGATGGGCTTGGTACCACGGAATGCATTACACCAGCCTTTGACAGGCCTATAATATCTGAGGCTATGGCAAAAAGCAGTTTTGCATGTGTGCCACATGTTAAGAAAGATATGTATGTAACCTACGCTTTTACTTTTACTAGTGGAAGTATGCTTAAATGGTTTAGAGACAATTTTGGACATCAATATAAAGAGGAAGCAATAAAGGCAGACATCAATATTTACGATTTTCTAATTGAAAAAGCTTCAAAGGGTCCTTCTGAAGTATTTGTACTGCCTCATTTCGCTGGAGCAGCAACGCCGTATATGGATACCGCTGCTAAAGGCGCAATTATTGGACTTAATATAAATACAAAGTCGGAAGATATCCTCAAAGCAATACTTGAAGGGATTACCTTTGAAATGATGGTGAATGTTGAAAAACTTGCTGAAGCAGGGGTAAAGGTTGAAGAAATGAGAGTAGTCGGGGGTCTGGCAAAATCAGATCCCTTCCTACAGTTAAAATCAGATATGATGGGGAGAAAAGTAACCACACTTGATGTCTCTGAAGCCGGAACCTTGGGTGTTGCAATTTTAGCAGGAACAGCCAGCGGAGTATATAAAAGTCTTGAGGATGCAGTTGAGAAGCTGGTGAAGAAAAAAAAGGAATTTTATCCAGATGAAAAACTTCATGAATTATATTTGGAGAAATTTGAAATATATAAAAGGATTTACCCAGCTGTTAAGAGCATATTTTAAAAAATATAGATGGAGAACTGTATAACTACTATATACAGTTCTCCATTTATTTCAAACCCCTAACGACCTAAAAGGTCATACGTACTAAAATCATGTTTTATTAATTCATAGCCCCAGTCTACAATTCATTCTATATCCCTTTGGAAATGACTAACGCGTGGGTATATTCATCAAAAATAACAGTGCTAGTACAGTAAGCGATAAAAAGTACAGTTTGAAACTACAGAATATATCTAAATGATTAGTTTCATGTTTACAATTGGTAGTATACATTAGATTTGGTAGTATATTAAATTTATTTTGAGGTGGATTATGTTTAATCATAATACAATCGGCAAAGAGTCAAGTCTTTGCCAAAAATTAAGACCTGTTGGAAGAATACTGGAAGATCCCGAATATAACATTTGGTGCTGTGCACCTATCTATGACACGGATGGAAATGTGCATGTTTTTTATTCGCATTGGTTGAATAAATTTGATCATGCAGGTTGGGTCTCAGCCTGTGAGGTCGCGCATGCAGTGGCAAAAACACCGGAAGGACCTTATGAAACAATAGGAGTTGCATTGACAGGCAGTGGGGGCTCCAACTGGGACTCCTGGGCTATTCACAACCCAACAGTTTATAAGGTGAATAATAAATATGTAATGCTGTATATGGGTTCGGATGGTTCAAAGTTAGGTGTAGATCTTGAAGCATTCACAAAAATGGATGAAAAAGAGGGCTTGGATTATTTTTATAAACTAGTGGAGACGAAACGAGTAGGAATGGCAATTGCTACAGACCTTAACGGAACTTGGGAGCGTGTTGGAAAAGGACCAGTTGTTCAAACTGGTACAGAACCAGCGTGGGATGATTTTTGCACCTCGAATCCGGCGTTTGTAATCACTCCAGAAGGTAAATACCGCATTTATTATAAAGGTTGGGATCACAGATCTCAAAAGGCGTTTTATGGGAACCGTAAATATGGATTTGCTGAGTCAGATAAAATAGAGGGACCCTATGTGAAGTATAACGGTAATCCAGTGATAGATTTTTCTAATATCGATGAAAAAATGCAGAGTGAAGATGGATATGTATGGTATGAAGACGGAATTTATAAAATTATAATGAGAGATATGGGGTACTATAATAACGAATATGGATTGTACATGCAGTCAAAGGATGGAATAAAGTGGGGAGATCCTCAGATTGCATATAAAGACGCACCCTTCTATTTTGATGAAAAGCTTCCTGGTATATCACGCCAAGGACGTATCGAACGTCCACAACTTCTGATGAAAGATGGCAGACCACAATACCTATTCGGTTCTTATCGAGGAGGAAAATTCATTACTTCCAGTGGAGTAGTATTGAAAATAGAATAAGAAACTACCTAAATATGTAACAATTAATAGGCTTAAATACAAAAGTACAGTAAATATGCAAAAGTATAGTATGCAAATACAGGCAATATTGAAACGAACAGTATCATATTATAATGCTGATTTATTATAATCAGTACATAAGTAAATGCAATAAACAAGAACGACCTAATAAAATTATTACATCAAAGCTTTGCAAGTTAATTTAAGTTAAGTAGTATCAGAAACAATAATTTAAGTAGAAATTCGATTAAGTTTAGGAAAGGAATTAATAGGTATGTTTATAAAAAAAGAAATACGGCAATTTATTAGAAATAAGGAATTGTTTCTGATGACTCTACCAGGTGTGCTATTTTTGTTAGTATTTAGTTATATTCCTATGGGAGGCACTTTAATTGCATTTAAAGATTTTAATTACGTAAAAGGTTTTTGGAAAAGCGATTGGTCCGGATTAAAAAACTTTGAATTCTTTTTTACATCTGAATATGCATTTAGGGTTACCAGAAACACAGTATTGATGAACGCTGCATTTATTTCAATTGGATTAGTTATTTCAGTGGCTTTTGCACTTATGTTGTTTGAACTTGGTAAAAAAGAAACAAAAATATATCAAACAATAATGTTTTTTCCATACTTCCTTTCTTGGGTTGTAGTGGGATATATAGGGTACGCAATATTTAATCCAGACCTGGGTGCCCTTAATCATATTTTAGCAATATTTAATGTTAAACCTATTCTATGGTACTCAGAACCTAAATATTGGCCTGTTATTTTAATATTGACTAATTTATGGAAAGGCTTAGGCTATGGCAGTATAATTTATTACACCGGACTTATGGGTATAGATTCTACTTATTATGAAGCAGCATCAATTGATGGAGCTACCAAGTTTGAGCAAATAAGAATGATAACTCTTCCGCTGTTAACTCCGCTTATTACTATGCTCACACTGTTGCAAGTTGGAAGGATTTTCTATGCAGATTTTGGGTTGTTTTATTTTCTGCCGAAAAATTCAGGAATGCTTAAAAGTACTACAGATGTAATTGATACTTTTGTTTTTAATTCTTTAAGATCCAACGGCGATTTTGGAATGGCGGCTGCAGCAGGATTATATCAATCTCTAGTAGGTTTTATATTGGTTATAACTGCAAATGCAGTAGTGAGAAAAATTGACAAGGACTATGCTATTTTTTAAAGAAAAGGAGGCTGACTATGAGTTTGAATAAAGAAATCTCACATAATACGGATAAAATTATTTTGCCTAGTTACAGTAATAAGATTTTATATTCACCAGCTAAAATATTGATAAATATCTGGTTTATTATATTTTCTGTTTTCTGTATCTTACCGATTCTTTATGTTGTGGCTATTTCATTTTCGAAAGAATTGGACATTGTAACCTTGGGTTATAGGCTTATACCTAGCAATATTAGTCTTAAAGCATATGAATATATTCTCAGAAAGCCTACATTGATTATAAATTCGTATACGATATCTATTATAGTAACTGTTTCGGGCACCTTCTTAAGTCTTTTCTTAACTTCTATGCTTGCTTATGCGATTTCAAGAAAAGATTACAGATACAGGAAAATCACGTCATTTTATATATTCTTTACCATGCTGTTCAATGGAGGATTAGTTCCATGGTATATATTAGTTGCAAAATATTTGCATATGAAAGATAGTATTCTGGCTCTTATTCTTCCATATACAATAGCAGCATGGTTTGTTCTATTGATGAAAGGGTTTATGGGAGGAATACCAGATTCAATCATTGAATCGGCAAAAATAGATGGAGCTAGTGAGTTTAAGGCTTTCTTTAAAATAATATTACCGATATCAAAGCCTGCTTTGGCAACAGTAGGATTATTTAATGTATTAATGTATTGGAACGACTGGTGGCTGGGAATGCTGTTTATTAATAATGAAAAGCTCGTTCCACTGCAGTTGATGCTTTACCGAATCATGTCAAACATAGCCTTTATGACGTCAGGTGTAGCGTCAACGCAGGTAACAGCTTTGAACCTTTCAGATTTACCTAATGAATCAGCAAGAATGGCAATGTGCATGCTTGCAGCTGGACCTATGTTGTTTATTTTTCCATTCTTTCAGAAATATTTTGTCAAAGGGTTGACACTAGGTGCAGTTAAAGGTTAGATTGTAGCCGGTATATACCGGTTTCGATATAAATAATAAAAGGGGGACTTGTAAATGTCTAAGTTTAGGAAAGTAAAAGTTTTATGTTCTTTAATGATAGTAGTTTCAATGTTACTTGGTTTATTGAGTGGTTGTGGAAGTAATGGAAGCACAAATGCAAACTCTACATCAGCTAATACTAGTGTAGCACAATCATCAGAAGCGGTTACTCCGGCAACTCCAGCGGAAACAGAATTGAAAAAAGGTCCTGTAAAATTGATCTGGTATGTTGATGTATCTCCTCAGGTTGATAAGGGTCTGGTTGTTGATGAAGTGAACAAAATAACACAAGCTAAAATTAATACAACTTTAGAATTGAATTTTATCGATTGGGGTGAATATGATCAGAAAATGAAAATGATCATTGCCAGTGGTGAACCTTGGGATATGTGCATGGCTGCAAACTGGGCAAATAATTATATTGATAATGTAAATAAAGGTGCTTTTCTGGATGTAAGTGAACTTCTTCCCATATATGCACCGACAGTTTATAAAGATGTTCCAGTATCGATCTGGGATGCTTCTAAGAGAGCTGGTAAGCTCTTTGGAATAACAAATGGATACAGTTCAAATTCAAATGGCCTTCTAGTAATGAAGTCTATCGCTGACAAATATAATTTTGATGTAAGTAAAGTTAAAAGCCTTTATGATATTGAACCGCTTCTGGAGAAAATTAAACAAAATGATAAAACTTTGACTCCATTGGCCATGGATAAAACTGGGTACGTGAGTAATCTGGAATTAACTTTGGGTTATGAGCCGTTGGTTAACTCAGATATACCTTGTGCAATAGCTTTAGATGATACAGTAGGTACAATAATGAATCAATTTGAATTGCCTTCCTTCAAGGCTCATATTCTAAAGATGAGTGAGTGGTATAATAAAGGTTATATAAAGAAAGATGCTGCAACTCTAGAAAGACCTGCTGAAGAACAAAAAGCCGGTTTGTACCCCGTTGTAGTAGCTCCAATGTATTTTCCAACTGTTGAAGCTGATCAAAGTCCATTATTTGGTGGTGCTCCTCTTGTTGCAGCTCAATTATCAGATTCATATTTTTCAACTGGTACTTTAACCGGTGGTTTGACAGCATTCAATGCAAGTGGAACAAATACTGAAAGAGCCATTATGTTATACGAACTGATTCACAATACGAAAGACCTTTATAACATGCTAAGTATTGGTATTGAAGGAAAGCATTATACAAAGCTTGCTGAAGATGCTACTACAAACAGGATCGAAATTGACCCTATTGCAAACAGTGCATATAATCCGAATATATTCTGGGAATTCGGTGATGGACAGCATGCATACTTTGTAAATAAAGGAACTGCATTTGATACTCCAGACAAAAAAGCAGCTTTCTACGCAGCAGGCAAGAACGACGTAGCATTTGGATTCAGTTTTGATTCTACATCAGTAAAGACACAACTGGCAAAATGCCATGCTGTTTCAGATGAATATTACCCAGCACTAGTTACCGGATCTGTTGATGTTGAAAAAACTTTACCAATATATCTTGAAAAATTAAAGAATGCAGGTGGCGATGAAATTATTGCTGAAGCTCAGAAACAGTTTGATGCATGGAAGAAATCCAAATAATATTGGTTTCTGAATATGAAGCCATGTACACTAAGTACATGGCTTTATATTTCACAAAGATAGAATTCAAAAAAAGAGGAGTGTTAAAATGATAAGAAAAAGAGGCCCATTAATAAGATATGGCGGAAATCCGATTCTAACACCGGAAACAATGCCCTTTGAGTGCTTTTCTGTTTTTAATACTGGAGCTGTCAGATTCAAAGGGAAGTATCTGCTACTTCTTCGTGTTGAGCACAGAGATTTGGCCTGTTACTTTTATACAGCAATAAGTGACGATGGTATAAATTTTACAGTTAATCAGGAGCCTATCAACTATCCATGTAGTGAAGCAGAAAAGAATAACCCGGGAACCAGATTCGATATGAGAATTACACCTATAGATGGTACTTTTTATGTTTGTCATGCAATATATAGCAGTCTAGGGTCTCAAATCGCTATGGCTAGGACAGACGATTTCGTAAACTTTGAACCTATTTCCAATCCTTCGGTGCCTTCTAATAGAAACGCAGTTTTATTTCCTGAGAAGATTGGTGGCTTATATGCCAGACTTGAGCGTCCTCAGGATCTGGGAGGAACTGGTGCTATCTGGATAAGTTATTCGCCAGACTTGATTTTCTGGGGGAAATCCAGTCCATTATTTATTCCAAGAATGAATTGGGGTACAAGAAAGGTTGGAGCAGGAATAATACCTATAAAGACTGAAAAAGGCTGGCTTGAAATTTATCATGGTACAATGCTGACGGCTTCTACAGAGAACTACTTCCTCGGTGCTGTCTTATTGGATTTGGAAGATCCATCAAAAGTCATTGCAGCACCAAAAGAGTTTATTCTTGCGCCAGAAATGGATTATGAACGTATAGGACAAGTTCCAAATGTTGTTTTTACTGGTGGTGCAATAGAAACAGATGACGGAAAATTGAACATCTATTATGGGGGCGCGGATACAAGAGTTTGTCTTGCGCAGACAACAGTTAGTGAATTACTTGAATTTTGCTTGAATTCAAAATAAAGCACCTCGCAGCAAGTTGCGAAGTATTTGATCCACAAGAATAATGGTAAGAAAAAATTTGGTAAACGAATTTATAAGGGGGACTAGTGTATGAGAAATAAGATACAAAAAAGTATTGCGATTTTCACTTCTATAATCATGATCGTATCTATGTTTATTGTAATTTCACCTATTACTTCTATGGCAGATACAGCAACATCTATATCAATTCAAAATGCTGGTTTTGAAACTGGTGATGCTACGGCTTGGTCATGGACGACTGGAAAAACCAATTTTAGCGTAACAAATGAAAACCATCATGATGGTGCTTATGCATTGAAACTGTTAAATCCAGAAGGCGGTTGGGGATCAATAGTTACGTCTAACTTGCCTGTAATTGAAAATACAGATTATACAGTGACTTTCTGGGCAAAAGTTCCTGTAGCAGCTACATATTTCAATGTAGTAAATGAGAGCTGGACAACATTGACCGGAGCAACGCAAGCTATAGCAATTAGTACAGATTGGCAACAGTATACAATGCATTTCAATTCTGGAACTAATACACAGGTAATGTTACAGATTTTTGATGCGACTGCAGCTACTGGTACATTATACTTTGATGATTTTGTATTGACAGCTACTGAAGTAACGCCTACACCCACTCCTGTAACGAATTTAATAGGCGACTCTGGTTTTGAGTCAGTTTCTTCAGGTTGGGCAGCATGGGTTGCTAGTGGCGAAGTCAACTGGAGTGTTACAGATCAAGTACAAAAGAGTGGAACACATTCCTTAATGTTATCTAATGCAAGTGGGAACGAATCTATGGAGTATATTCCAATTGATACATCCATAAACACAGATTACACCTTAACGTTTTGGTCTAAGACTGATATTGCTCCGACTTTAGGAATATCTGGACCAGAGGTTTCAGTAATTGATGCGAATAACTGGGAAACAAGAGGCGGCCCAGTTCAAATGCCAAAAGACATTGGAGAATGGACAAAATACACAGTGAATTTTAATTCGGGTGCTAGCATAAAAATACAAATTATATTAAAAAATGTAGCAGCAAGTGCTGGAGGTACATTCTATTTTGATGACTTTATATTAGCTGGTCCTCCACCAGTGCAATCTACTGAACAAGTGGTGAATGTAAATGATGCAAAAACAAATAATGATGCATTTATCCCTAATTTGCCACAAGCAGATCTAGACAATACTAGAAATTGGAATTTTAGTACTACTTTTAGTGATGAGTTTAACGGTACTACTTTAGATTTAACTAAATGGCTAGGTAATAGTCCGAATTGGTATGGAAGACAGCCTTCAATATTTGATTCGAATAATGTAAAGGTAGGTAATGGAAATCTGACTCTTTCAGCCAAATATGTTGATGAAATGACTCCTGAGATGATTGAAGCAAATAGCCACTTGGCTCCAACTGATCCTCAATATCATAATTACACAACCGCTTTAGTTTCAAGCAACGAAGCATCAGGTTATGGGTATTATGAAATAAGGGCTAAAACCGCTGAGATTAGTATAGGTAGTAATTTCTGGTTTCAAGGAACAGGAACAGAGATTGATGTCTATGAACAGACAGCTTTGTATGATGAAAGTAGCGGGATATACACTCAATACAAAATACCCACCAATACACATGATTTCTCCAAGGGTTGGGCTAATGATGTGGCAAACCCTATAACATATACTACAACAGAGGATACTTCAGAAGATTATCATACTTATGGGTTGGATTGGAATGCGAATTGGATAAGAATTTATTTTGATAATACTCTGATAAGAGAAACAAAAAATGTTGGATTTAATGAGTCCGAAAGGATTCTCTTTGACATGGAAACTTATCCTGGTTTTTCTAGAATACCTCCTAAAGAAGATTTTACAGGAAGCAATGGCGATTACAATATTGATTATATCAGAGTTTGGCGTTCAGCAAATACTGGTTCAGCTACTCCATTGATGCCAAAAGCGCCAACGAAGTTAGCACATGCTGTTAAAGGAACTCCAGCTATAGTTGATGGTTCAGGGACAATCGATCCTATTTGGAATAGTGCAAGCGAAATAGGACCTCTACATGTTAAGAACGGAAGTTCCACTACAAATGGAAAAATAAAGACAATGTGGGATGATGATTTTCTGTATGTACTTGCACAAATAACGGATTCTGATCTTGTAGCCAAAGATGCTATTAATAATTTTCAGAACGATTCTTTTGAAATCTATATCGATAGTTTAAACGAGAAAGCAACAACCGCTTTTGATACCAACGATTTTGTGCTAAATGCCGATATAACAGGGAAATTAGTTACTAGAAACTTAGCAACTGATAAAATTCCATACATCTCAAAAGATGTAAAGGTTATTCCAGGTGTAGGTTACAATGTTCAGTTTGCAATACCATGGGTTGATGTTACACCTGAGACTGGTAAAAAAATCGGATTTGAAATTCAAATCAATGATGCTACCACGTTAGCAGGTCAACGAACTGGATATTTAGGTTGGAATGATATGGATGACAACATATGGCAGAAATTGGAAAATTCTGGAGACTTGGAACTGAATGCAGCACCAATAATTCCACCAACAGAATATGTTACCGTTGAAGGATCTAAGGTTCGTATAACTGTAGGCGAGCCAGTGCTGGATAACAACACAAAAACTGCGAAAACGACAATCAGCGATGATATAATGAAACAGGCATTAGCGCTAGCTAAACCTGATTCGCATTGTGTGAAGCAAATTGTGGTGACGATACCGAAGGTAGAAGGAACTCGAAAATTTACAGTAGAACTTCCTGCATATGCGCTGACTTCAAAGAATAATGATAAAAAAATAGAAATACAAACGCAGTTGGGCACCATCGATATACCGGGCAATATGTTCAAAGCTTCGGATATTAAGGGGGCAGGCTCCATTCAGCTTTCAATCGGAATGGTTGACAAGACTGGACTTAAAACACAACTTAAAAAAGCAGTCGGTGACAGACCCATCATTGAACTTACTGCAGCTGCAGGAGATAGGAAAATCTCCTGGAACAATCCCAAAGCACCTGTTACTGTATCAATTGACTATCAGCCGACAGCAGCGGAATTAAAGGCGCCTAATCACATAGTAGTACAATATATAGACGGGAAAGGAAATATAAATTCGATACCGAACGGCAGATATGATGCTACAAGTGGAAAGGTTATATTTACAACAACTCATTTCGGTATGTATACTTTTGATTTTGTAAATAAGACTTGTAAAGACCTGAGTAATAAAAAGAAATGTTGAAATAAGTACTATCAAGAAGTTTAAAACAAACACATAAAAGGTAGAGGGGCAAGCTAGTATCTGTCCCTCAACCTTTTTATGTGTTTCAAAAATATAATGATTGATTTAAAGAGGTGAAAAGAAGTTGTACAGAAGATAGAGAAATTTAATCAATTAGAAAATATCGGGTTGAAAATGAATCGATATAAATATATAATATGAAATATGAGAATAATAGCTATTATAACATTTTCCAGGTATTTTTTTGATTTAATCAACAGAAAATATTAGGAATTTACTAATGAAAAACAAAATATAATTTTAAGGATGACCAAATCATGGGGCGGAAAAGTATTTTAAAAACAAGAAAATTTATGATTAGAATATTTTTTTTAATAGCTACAGTTTTATTCCTCACGATATCCATTTTTTCTGTTACAATCTATTATAATGTCGAAAAGACAATCTTTAATAATGAGAATCAGCAAAATCAAAAAATTATGAATCTGGTCAAGTTTAGTATTGACAATATGAATGAAATGGTAAAAAATCTTTGCAATTCATATTTTTTTAATAAAGGTATAGAACCAATAATGTACAATAAAAACGAAGATATTAGGCAGCTAATATATGAGATGAACAATTTAAAAACATCTTTTGTTGATACTAGCACTTTTATTCATTCAATATTTATCTATAATAATATAAATAAAGAATACTATTCTACATATAAAGGAATGTTTTTTAGGGATTTAGAATTGGAAAAATTGATTAAATCTTATGCAAGTTTACCTGTTTTAAAGCCTAGTATCAGAAAAATCGCAAGCAGTGAGTCTTCGGATCCTAAGGAATATTATGATGTGTTAACTTACTTTATGTATGATTCGTTAGACCGAAATAATAATATGGATGGTGGTTTGATAATAAATGTTAAAGCAGATTGGCTTTTTAATAACTTGAAAATTATAGGTATGGTTGACAATAAGGATGAAGACAAAATGATTATTATGGAACAAACAGGTAAAATAATCAGTTCAAATCCTATTGAGGATACGTTTAAAACTGCACTTAAAGATGCTTATAAAAAGGAAGTCTTAAATAGTAAGGAAGGACAGAAGGATAACGGATTTTTTGTAAGTGAAATTGAAAAAAAGAACTATATTATTTCATATATATCTGTTAAAAGTGCAGACTGGATACTATTCAAAGTTCAACCCTACAATCGAGTTTATGAATATATTAATAAATTGAAAACAACTATTGCATTTATAGCTTTTATATTCTTCATGCTTGCAATTGCGGCGGCTGTTTATGTATCAGGAAGAATATACAAACCAATAGGTAACCTTATAAAAAATATTTCGATTGAAGAACATCAAAAACTTAAAATAGAAGATTCCAAAGATGAATTCTCATACTTGGATAAAATATATAAAAGTACAATAAGTCAATTAGATATATTTAAAAAAGATATGAGATCTAATAGTCAAATTTTTAAAAACTATTTTTTACGTAATCTTATAGTGGATAGTTCCTCCATTTCAAAGGATGATTTTATCAAAGCAAAGGGAGAATATAACGTATGTCTAACATTAGAAGATAGTTTCTCTGTTTGTATTGTTAGAATCGATAATTACAAAAAATATGAACAAGGTTTAAGTATCCAGGATAAAGAACTGAATATGTTTATAATTACCAACATAGCTTCTGAGATTCTATCAGAGAAATTTAAGAATGAGATAATCCAAATAAAAAATGATCAGTTAACAATAATAATAAATGTACAGGAAGGCACTACAGATTATTTTGAAACAATGACGGAATTAATCAAACAGATACAGGGATACGTAGAAAAGTATTATAAATTATCGGTATCTGCTGCTATAAGCAATATATCAGAAAATATACAGGATATTACGTTACTTTGCAATGAAGCTTCAATAAACTCTGAATATAGATATATATATGGCGAAAAGTCAGTTATCATTTCTAAAATGGTGGCACAAAATATAAAAAACGAAAAATTTGAATATTGCCATGATTTAGAGAAAAGGTTAATGAGAGAAATAAAAAGTGGGAATATGAACTACATTGACAGCACTTTGACAGAGATACAAAAAGAGGTTTCTAAATTAAGTTATAACAGCATTTTGCTCTATGTTCTGAATTTTATAAATACATTACAGAATACTGTTGATGAAGTAAATCAAATACGAGTAAAGCCTATAAATATAGATCTGATTCAATTAAGTCATGATGTACGCTATTTAGAGACATTAAATGAGGCTTTTGGCAAAATAAAAGAAACAGTAGTTATAATTATAAGTGATGATAAAAATTGGGTCAATGATAAAAAAGATATTATAGTTGAAGCAGTTATAGATATTATTAATACAAATTATACCAATGTAGTGCTTTCAATTACGGAAATAGCTTCAGGATTAAAAGTATCTTCAGTCTATATCGGAAAGATATTTAAAGAAAAGTCAGGGATGTCTATTCCTGAATACATCAGTGAAGTTAGGATGAAGAAGGCAGCAGAGTGGCTATTAAATTCGAAATTAAGTATAAATGAAATCATGGTTAAGGTAGGAATAGAAAATGAAAGTTACTTTTATAAGCTTTTTAAAAGGAAGTATAGTACAACACCAAGAGAGTATGTTATAAGTAATGCATTAAATGGATACAAGTAGAGCACATAATTATTATTAAATAAATATACGTAATAAGGGGAGAATATGGCTTTAATTCACTGCGATTTTTATTCTGAAACACTTGGAATGTCAACGTCCATGTGTGTTATATTACCAGAGAATACAGAACGTCAAATCGGAATGCAAAACAAATCGTTCAATGATAAGCATCCAACACTTTATCTTCTTCATGGAATGTCCGATGATCACACAATATGGTTAAGAAGGACATCTATTGAAAGATATGTTGCAACCTTGGGTCTTGCGGTTGTCATGCCGTGTGTCAGTCGTGGCTTTTATACAGATATGGTGAATGGATATAAGTATTGGACTTTCATCAGCGAAGAGCTACCGATGGTTGCAAGGTCTTTTTTCCCACTTTCAGAAAAAAGAGAAGATAACTTTGCAGTAGGTCTTTCGATGGGAGGGTATGGTGCGTTTAAGCTTGCGCTACAGTGCCCTGATAAATTTGCAGCTGGGGCTAGCCTATCAGGATGTCTTGATATTGTAAATGTTCTAGAGAGTATAAATCAACCTGAATTCTTTAATCAAAGAGAATATAATCATATATTTGGCAGTTCAGAGAAAGTTAAAGACACGGAAAACGACCTCTTTTATCTTTTGAAAAAGTTTGCAGGTTACGATGGATATAAACCGAAACTTTATCAATGCTGTGGTACGGAAGACTTTCTATATAAAGATAATAAGAAGTTTCTTGAATTTGCAAGAAAGCTACTTGTTGATCTTACCTATGAGGAAGAACCCGGTTCACACGAATGGGCTTATTGGGATTATAAAATCCAAAAAGTTCTCCAATGGCTTCCTATAAAGAGATAATAGAAAAAGCTAGTCAATCTTTGAAATCACGTTAGTCATTGGAATTATCAATGACTTTAATGTCTCTAAGTCATCATGTCCTAGAACTGATATCTTTTCAGTAAGCAAGTTCTTAAGTCTTTCTCTATGTTCTTTTAAAAAGAGCTGCGCCTTTTCAGTAGCCTCTATCATTGTTACTCGTCTATCGTTAGGATCATCATATCTATTTACATAACCTTCAGAAATTAGATTGTCAATTATTGGAGTCATATTTGGTTTAGAGATTATTAAATCATTAGCGATTTTGGAAACCGGGCAAGTACCTGACATTACGAGATGGAATATTACTTTCATATGTGAATGTGGAATAGGCACTCCCTTTGACATTTGGGTTGGGTTAAAAATCCTAGAAGTTAAAAGGAGTACTAGGTCCAACAAATCACTTGAAATATTATTTATATCTTCTTCAGAAAACATGTTTAAAACTCCTTTTCTGTAAACTGAATCTAAGTACTAGGTTTACGTGTATTTATAAAAATAGTATATATAGCATATATAGTGCATATGGAAAATACTTTATTGTATTATTATAAACTATCTAAAATAATTATACAATCATAATAATTATATGTTTAAAATTATTATTGACATATAATAGTTATGTATTTATAATTAAATAATGTTAGTGTTATGAAGTAGTATTTCAAAATGTAAATTAAAGTAATTGGACTACTGGAAGGAGTAGAAAATGGGTAAAATATTAAAACACATGAAACCGTATATAATTGCAATAATTGGTATAGTTGCTTTCCTGCTTTTACAAGCTGTTTGTGATTTGTCGCTTCCAGACTATACATCAAATATCGTAAATGTAGGTATTCAGCAAGGAGGTATTGAAAATGCCGTCCCAGATGCTATAAGAAAAAGTGAGATGGACAAAATTACCTTTTTTATGAGTGCAGAAGAAAAATCACAGGTACTTAATAATTACAGCTTATTAGAAAAGGGTAAACTTTCACAAAGTGAACTAGACAAGTATGCAAAGGAATATTCTGAGATAAAAAACAATGATGTTTATACGTTGAACACAGACGATAAAGCAATTATCAAAGAGCTAAACGCTATAATTGGTAAACCTATATTAATAGTAGCTAGCCTTGAGAAAGATGGAATAGCTGCTTTGCAAAAGGGAGCAGGTGCATCTCAAAGTCTTGCAAATATTCCGAAAGGCACAGACCCCTTTCTTATTTTGTCAAAGCTTACAAAAGAGCAATTACAAGGTATGCAGAAGGCGATTAATGAGAAATTTGCCACGATGTCAGAGAGCATGATTACTCAAGCAGCAGTTTTATATGTACACACTGAGTATGTAGCACTTGGAAGAAATACTGATAAGCTTCAAACAAATTATATATTATATTCTGGCTTAATTATGCTATTGATTGCACTAGTGAGCATGGCTGCATCTGTAGTTGTTGGATTCATTGCAGCCAGAGTATCAGCAGGACTTGGCAGAAGCCTAAGAAAAGATGTATTTGAAAATGTTGTAGGCTTTTCAAATACAGAGTTTGATAAATTTTCTACATCTTCGCTTATTACTAGAAGCACAAATGATATCCAACAGGTGCAGACCCTTATGGTTATGCTTTTAAGGATAGTTTTCTATGCACCAATTTTGGGTATAGGCGGTTTTATAAAGGTGTTAAGTACAGATACATCAATGTCATGGGTTATAGGGGTAGCTGTGTTAGCCATTATGTCTTTGATATTAGTGCTGTTAGGTGTTGCGATGCCAAAATTCAAAAGCATGCAGAAGCTTGTTGACAAATTGAATCTTGTAACTCGTGAATCTCTCACGGGAATGCTTGTTATACGTGCTTTCGGCACACAGAAAAATGAAGAGAAGAAGTTTGACAAGGCAAATACCGATTTCACAAGAACAAACCTTTTTACTAGCAGGGTAATGGTAATAATGATGCCTGCTATGATGCTGATAATGAATGGTGTTTCTCTATTGATAGTATGGGTGGCTGGACATCAGATAGATCTTGGTAAAATGCAGGTAGGAAATATGTTTGCATTTATGCAATATGCTATGCAGATAATTATGGCGTTCTTGATGATTTCAATGGTATCAATTATTCTTCCACGTGCATCTGTTTCTATTTCACGTATTTCAGAGGTAATAAATACAAAAGGAACTATTCTAGATCCGCAGGAGCCAAAGGAATTCTATAAAGGACTGAATGGTAATGTTGAGTTTAGAAATGTTTCATTTAAATATCCTGGAGCAGAAGATGATGTACTATCCAACATAAGTTTTACTGCAAAATCGGGTGAAACAACAGCCTTTATAGGAAGTACAGGAAGTGGTAAGTCGACGCTAATAAATTTAATTCCTCGTTTCTATGATGTTACTAAGGGTCAAATATTGGTAGATGGAACAGATATACGAGAAGTTTCGCAACATGATTTAAGAGAAAAAATAGGCTATGTACCGCAAAAAGGAATCTTGTTCTCTGGCACTATTGAGAGCAACTTGAGATATGGATTTGAAGCAGCTACTGAGGAAGATATAAGGAGTGCTGCCGAAATAGCTCAGGCTGTAGACTTTATAAGTGAAAAGGAAGAAGGCTTCAAAGCTGAAATATCACAGGGTGGGACCAATGTTTCTGGCGGGCAAAAGCAGAGACTATCAATTGCTCGTGCACTTGTAAAGAAACCTGAAATATTTATTTTTGATGATAGCTTCTCAGCACTGGATTTTAAAACTGATGCTGCACTTAGAAGGGCATTAAATGCAAAAATCAAGGGAGCTACTTTACTGATTGTTGCACAGCGAATAAGCACTGTAATGAATGCAGATCAAATCCTTGTATTGGAGGAAGGTCAGGTTGTAGGTATTGGGACTCATAAGGAACTGATGGAAAATTGTGAGGTATACCAACAAATCGCATTATCGCAGTTGTCAAAGGAGGAGTTATTATCATGAGCAAACACGAAGATAACATAAAGAGAGAACCTAGAAAACAGAGGCAAGGTATGGGCGGCCCGATGGGCATGAAAACACAAAAGGCAAAGGACTTCAAAGGCACTATGAAAAAGCTAATTGCCTATATGAAGCCGTACAGAATATCAATTATTATTGTTTTTATATTTGCAATAGGCAGCTCATTATTTTCAATAGTTGGCCCTAAGATTTTAGGTAAAGCAACTACCAAACTTTTTGATGGTTTGGTAAGCAAAGTTAGCGGTGTAGAAGGCGCAGCAATAGACTTTGGATATATAGGTAACATTATACTAATTCTAATTGGACTATATGGTATAAGTGCTTTGTTTTCATTTGTTCAAGGATTTATTATGTCAGGAGTGGCACAAAAAGTATCCTATAAATTAAGAAAAGAGATTTCAGAAAAAATCAACCGTATGCCACTTAAATATTTTGACAAAACCACACATGGAGAGGTTTTATCAAGAGTTACTAATGATGTAGATACTGTCAGCCAAACGCTCAATCAGAGCTTGTCACAGATAATATCATCATTCACTACACTGATTGGAATTTTGATAATGATGCTGACAATCAGTTGGTTGATGACGGTTGCATCTGTTCTCATAATTCCATTGTCTGTTATCGCTATTGCTTTGATAGTTAAGAGGTCTCAAAAGTATTTTAAACAGCAACAGGAATATTTAGGCCATGTTAATGGTCATGTAGAAGAAACCTTTAGCGCACATAGCATAGTGAAGGCCTTTAACGGAGAAAAAAAAGCTATTGAACAATTTGACAACATAAATGATACTCTATATAAATCGGCATGGAAATCACAATTCTTATCAGGAATGATGATGCCTATAATGAGCTTTATTGGTAACATTGGCTATGTTATTGTATCAATTCTTGGTGGATGGCTTGTTATAAAGAAAACAATAGAGGTTGGAGATATTCTCGCTTTCATCCAATATGTTCGCCAATTCACACAACCAATAGCTACTGCAGCTCAGATAGCAAATGTTTTGCAGTCAACGGCAGCAGCATCAGAAAGAGTATTTGCTTTTCTTGAAGAGGAAGAGGAGGTAAAAGATTCTGAAGATCCTGTTAGCACAGATAATGTTAAGGGTGGAGTAGCATTTAGAAGTGTCCATTTCGGATACAATCCTGAAAATATCATAATTAATGATTTTTCAGCAGATATAGAGCCAGGTCAAAGGGTTGCTATTGTTGGCCCTACAGGAGCTGGAAAAACTACTATGGTAAAATTGCTAATGCGTTTCTATGATGTAAATAGTGGTGACATATTTATTGATGGAAATAACATTATGGATTTCAAACGAAGCGACTTGCGTGACATATTTGGTATGGTTCTTCAAGACACGTGGCTTTTCAATGGAACAATAATGGAGAATATTCGTTACGGAAGACTTGACGCCACTGATGAAGAGGTTATTCTGGCAGCCAAAGCTGCACATGCTCACCACTTTATAAAAACGCTTCCAGATGGTTATAATATGATCTTAAATGAAGAGGCGAGCAATGTATCACAGGGACAAAAGCAACTTTTGACAATAGCACGTGCTATTTTAGCAGATCCTAAGATACTTATACTCGATGAAGCAACCAGCTCTGTAGATACTCGTACTGAGGTTCAAATTCAGAAGGCAATGGAACATCTGATGCACAATAGAACAAGCTTCATCATAGCTCACCGACTTTCAACAATCAGAGATGCTGACTTGATATTGGTTATGCAGGATGGCGATATTGTGGAACAGGGTACACATGAAAATTTGCTAGTTGCAAATGGTTTCTATGCTTCAATGTACAATAGCCAGTTCGAAAATGAGGCATCGTAGTTGAGTTCTATTCAAAAAAGTTAGTAGGAGAAATGGTTGTTTTGCACTATCAAACGTAGAGAAGCCGACAATGTCGGCTTCTCTACGTTTGATACGCCAAACCTATATTTTAATCTGTACAGAAGAGGCATACTCGGAAGGCGTCATATCTGTTGCCTTCTTGAAATGCCTTGAAAAATAGTGAATAGACGTATAACTAAGGAGCTCTGATATTTCTGTAAAATTATTCAGACCTTCGCGAATCATTTTCTTTGCTTCTTCGATTTTTAGATTTTTATAATATTCCATTACACTTTTGCCGGTGTGTTCCTTAAACATTATTTTAAGGTTAGTTCTGCCAATGTAGGAATATCTGCATACATCCTCAAAGTTTATATTATCTGTTACATGATATAAAAGGTAATTGATAATTTTTTTGGTCATATCCTCATCGGATCTTTCCTTGATGGCTGAGGAAAGCCTACTTTCGATTACGATTCCTGTACCTTTTCTGATTAACAATATAAGCATTTGCTCAAGATGAATTTTTATAAGCTGTTCACAGCCAAATTCAGCATTGTCACGTCTGTCAAGCTTTTTCAGCAAGGAGTCATCTAGCCGTGATTTGAAGGCTGTTTTTGCTTCTCTTATTACTTGGGCAAGCAAGTTTTTTTCATTATTGCCTATACTTATTATTTTATTAGCGAAGAATTCCATTTCCTTGGATTTGCATTCAAAGGAAATGACCACAAGATTTGGAGCTACCTTCCCATTAGCCCACTCATTATGGAATTGATTAGGTTTGTGAAAAATCATCTCACCTTGTTTGAGTTTATAGCCATGTATATCGGACATAACCTCCACTTCACCTTTGTCGACATAGAGAAGCTCCCAGAAATCATGTTTTTCACCCTCGAAAATATAATTTTTTGCAAACTCAAAGTAGTGCACAGTGACTATTTTTTTGATAACCAAGTATTCTCTTAAAATGGTTTTAGTGTAATCCATAAATGAGCCTTTCTAATATAATATATACTTAATATAATAACTCAATAATATATAAATTTAAAGTAGTACGGTGTGTCTAAAAGTACAAATAAAAAGACGTGAAGGGTAAAGCACAAGCGATTGCGTGGTAGTATAATAATATTGTAATATATTGAAAGTGAGGAATGGAAAATTATGGTAGCATGCGAAATGAAATACGATTTTGTGGAGTTAATTAAGCACTTTAATATAGAGGGTGAATTTATTGAGGCAGTTCCTTATGGGTTTGGCCATATAAATGACACCTTTGCAGCTATTTTTAAGAGAGCGAGTGGGGGGAATCACCGCTATATAATACAACGAATTAATCAAAATGTATTTAAATCACCTGAGAACTTAATGGAGAATATTGAAGGAATAACAAAGCATGTACGAAAAAAAGTAATTGCTGCAGGTGGAGATCCTGACAGAGAAACCTTGAATATTATTCCTACGGTTGATGGAATAAGCTTTTATAAAACCCCGGAGGGTGACTACTGGCGAGTATATATCTTCATAGAGAAAGCTCAAACTTTTCAGATTGTAGAAAACATAAAGCACTTTTATAATGCAGGAAATGCTTTTGGTAAGTTCCAAAAACTTGTTAGCGACTACCCAGCGTCAAAGCTTCATGAGACAATAGTAAACTTTCATAATACAGCAAAACGCTATGAGGCTTTTAAAGAAGCTTTGACAAAGGATGTAATCAACCGTGCAGCTTCAGTAAAAGCAGAGATTGATTTCGTGGAGAAAAGGGCGAATGAGACTTCAGTAATTATTAATCTTTTGCAAGAGGGTAAATTACCACTACGGGTAACACATAATGATACTAAGTTTAACAATGTTATAATTGATGATAAAACAGGGAAGGGTATTTGTGTAATAGACCTTGATACAGTAATGCCCGGTTCGTCATTATATGATTTCGGTGATTCCATTCGTTCAGGAACTAATCTGGCTGATGAGGATGAGCTTGATCTTTCAAAGGTATGTATGGATCTTGAGCTGTTTGAAAGCTTTACTCACGGTTTCTTGGATTCGGCAAGAGATTTTCTGACTCCCATTGAGCTTGAATATTTACCATTCGGTGCAAAAATGATGACCCTTGAATGCGGTATAAGGTTCCTTACAGACTATTTGAGTGGAGATGTATATTTCAAAATCCACCGTGAGAATCATAACTTGGATCGCTGCCGTACACAATTCAAGATGGTAGCTGACATGGAAGAAAAAAACAAACAAATGAAGGCAATAGTGGACAAATATAAGTAGGGAAAATAAAGGACAGGAGGATTTATAATAGTGAATTTTAACAGTTTTAAAACAACACCTAAATTTATTCCAGCACTCGACAAGGATTTTAGACCCGCATCACTTGAAAATCGTGCTTTTCTTGATGCAGTGGAAAAGTCTGAACAGGGTGCTGCGCTGGTGATATCTCTTGAACGTAGTAATGGCTTGACACATACATATAAAACTAAAGTTTTTGCTGGAGACAGCGAATATAAAGAAGCAAATTTATTTTATGTTGAGCGCCTTGTAAAGACACTTATATGGCAAATAGGCGGTTGGAAGCTGACCATTGGGGGATCCGGTAGCATAGGTGAGTACATTAAAAAAGCCTATGCAACAGGTGGAACAAGAGAATTTGACGCAAAGTTTATGAGTAAGGTTTATGAAAAGCCATTTACTGTTGAGGTAACGAACTCTAAAAATGTCGCTGATTCAAATGAGGAAACAAACTCAGTAGGAAGACATCTTGATGGATACCGTATCGGCTTCGATGCAGGTGGAAGTGACAGAAAAGTATCAGCAGTAGTTAATGGTGAAGCAATCTATAGTGAAGAAGTTATTTGGCATCCCAAAGTTAATAAAGATCCAGATTATCATTACCAAGAGATATTAACAGCAATGAAAACTGCTGCTTCAAAGATGCCTCGTATTGATGCGATCGGAGTAAGCTCAGCAGGGATTTATGTTGATAACCGTATAATGGTTGCATCACTTTTTATAAAAGTACCTCAAGAGATTTTTGATGTAAAGGTAAAAGACCTGTTTATAAACATTGCAAAGGAAATGGGTGATATTCCACTTGAAGTTGCAAATGATGGAGATGTAACTGCCCTTGCTGGAGCAATGGAGCTTAATGATACGAATGTGCTTGGCCTTGCAATGGGAACTAGTGAAGCAGGAGGTTTCATTGATGGAAAAGGAAATATCACTGGTTGGCTTAATGAATTAGCATTTATCCCTGTAGATTATAATATTAATGCAATGGTAGATGAGTGGTCAGGAGACTTTGGCTGCGGAGTAAAATACTTTTCTCAGGATTCAGTTATAAAGCTTGCTCCCGCAGCGGGAATTACCCTTGATCCTAATCTCACACCTGCTGAAAAGCTTAAACTTATTCAGGATTTACATGAGCAGGGTGACGAAAGAACAAAGCTCATTTTTGAGTCAATTGGCTGCTATCTTGGTTATGCTATTGCACATTACTCTGATTTTTACGATATAAAACATATACTAATACTAGGTCGCGTTACATCAGGTGATGGGGGAACTATTATTCTTGAAACGGCAAAAAAGGTTT
>DATCID010000184.1:0-7097 GCA_036507975.1 Ruminiclostridium sp. | reverse complement strand
TATAAGAAGACCTAAAATCTATGTAAACATATATGGCTAAGATTTATGTGAATGGCGGAGTGAAGAGCCGGATGCCTTAATTGGGCACGTCCGGATCTGTGAGGGGTAAGTACCGCGAGGTGCACCTACTCGACAATAGTTTTGGAAAGCCGACTTGCGTCGACTTGAATTAAATAAAGGCAGTGAATAATGAAAAGTGAATAGTAAATAGTTATACTCAATTCAAGTCGGCTGATGCCGACTTGAATTGAGTATAGGCAGTGAATAGTTTTGGAAAGCTGACTTGTGGCGGTTGGAATTTATTAAAATAGAATTAAAAATTTAGGGAGATGAATTATTAAATGAAGGTTTTAGTTATAAATGCGGGTAGTTCTTCATTGAAATATCAGCTTTTTGATATGACAGATGAATCAGTTCTTGCAAAGGGATTGTGTGACAGAATAGGAATTGACAATTCGTTTATTAAACAATCATGTGGAACCGAAGATGCTGTTGTAATTAACAAAGTATTGAAGAATCACAAGGATGCTATTGAGGCAGTTATTAGTGCTCTTACAGATGAGAAGATAGGTGTAATCAAGAATATGTCTGAGATCTCTGGAGTAGGCCACAGAGTACTGCATGGCGGTGAAAAATTCCATGATCCGGCTTTGATAAACGATAGTATAATGGATGCGATAAGGGAATGTATTCCATTAGGACCTCTGCACAATCCTGCAAACATCATGGGAATTGAAGGCTGTGTTGAAGAAATGCCTAATATTCCAATGGTTGCAGTATTTGACACAGGTTTCCATCAGACTGTGCCTAAATATGCACATATATATGCAATACCATATGAAGCCTATGAAAAGTATGCAATAAGAAAATATGGCTTTCACGGGACATCACACAAATATGTGACACAAAGAGCTGCAGAAATGCTTGGCAAACCTATTGAGGAGCTTAAACTGATATCATGCCATTTGGGAAATGGAGCAAGCATATGTGCAGTTAAATATGGAAAATGTATTGATACGAGTATGGGACTCACACCTCTAGATGGTCTTGAGATGGGTACCAGATGCGGATCTATTGACCCTGCGGTAGTAACATTCCTGATGCAAAAAGAAAATATGACGGCTCAGGATATGGACGAATATCTCAATAAAAAATCAGGCTTGCTGGGAGTATCGGGCGTAAGCAGCGATATGAGAGATCTTCGGGCTGTTGCAAAAGAAGGCAATAAGAGAGCCAACCTTGCCATTGATATATTCTGCTATAGAGTAAAGACTTTCATCGGTTCATATTTTGCAGCAATGAACGGAGCAGATGCGGTTATATTCACAGGCGGCATAGGTGAGAACGATGAGTTCATCAGAGAAAGGTCGCTTGATGAAATGGACAGCCTTGGTATGGTGATAGATCTTAAGAAGAATACGATACACGGTAAAGAAGTAGATATATCAGCTTCAGGCGCGAAGGTAAAGACTCTGATCATACCTACAAATGAAGAGCTTGCTATTGCAATAGAAACAATTAGGTTGTTAAAATAATTTTTATATGCTAGTATATTTGGTATTAAAAGATTATAATAATATATATTTAATTTACCGAAATTGAATTATTGACAAAAGTTGTATTAGTTAGTATAATATCAGTTGTCGGTTTTTAAGAGGTTACTAATGAGAGTAAATGTGTCTGATATTGTTAAAAATGAAGGAGCAGGGAAGGTTGTCAATTTTTGTGACAACTTGCCTGAGTTACAGGAGTTAGATACTTCAGTAGAATTTATACCTTCTTTTGGGTTTACAGGGCGCATAGTAAATTTGGGTGGCCTGTTAAAACTAAGTGGTGTGCTTCATTTTGAGTTTAGTGCAAATTGTCTTAGATGTCTTAAACGTGTTGAAACGGCTACAGATGTAGAGGTGGAAGAGCACTTTGTTGAGATTTCAAAATCTGACGAAGTTGATGCATATACATTTGAAGATAATGCTGTTGACATTGATAAACCACTTATGGACAACATAATACTTGCATTACCTATGTCAGTTATTTGCAGTGAGAACTGTAAGGGTCTTTGTGAGATTTGTGGTACTGATTTGAATTTGAAAAATTGTAATTGTGATGAAAGCAAAATAGTAGACCCAAGAATGGGAATACTTAAAGATTATTTCAAGTAGATTTATACTTAGATGGTTGCATTTTAGTAGGGAGGTGTTATTTATGGCAAATCCAAGAAGTAGATGGTCCAAAGCAAGAACAGGTAAGAGAAGATCCCAGTGGAAGCTGGCATCTCCAACATTAGTAAACTGCCCACAGTGTCATGTTTTTAAGCTGCCTCACAGGGTATGTGGTGAATGTGGTTATTATGACGGCAAACAGGTAATTAAAGTAGAAGCTAAATAATAATAATATTGTCATTAAAGCAGCAGGATTACTCTTGCTGCTTTTTGATTTTTATTTACAAGAACTCTGTTTAAATAGGGTGGTGTATTTACATGAACAACAAGATTAAAATATGTATTGTGCAGCCGGGTAGTGTAGCTGAGGAAGCCGGGATTGAGGCAGGAGATTTTCTTTTGTCTATAAATGAAAAAACTATAAAGGATATATTTGATTATAGATATTTTCAAGCATCAGAAGAATTACTACTTGAAATAGAGAAACCTGACGGAGAGATTTGGGAGATAGAGGTTGAAAAGGATGAGCGCGAAGATTTGGGGCTCGAGTTTGAAGATTCTCTTATTGATGGCGCCAAGAGTTGTACCAACAAATGTATTTTCTGCTTTATTGATCAGCTCCCAAAGGGCATGCGTGAGACGGTGTATTTCAAGGATGATGACTCAAGACTGTCATTCCTAACAGGAAACTATGTTACATTAACTAATATAAATAATGAAGAGCTTCAGAGAATTATTCACTATAGAATGTCTCCTATAAATGTATCTGTGCATACTACAAATCCGCAGTTGCGAAAGTTTATGCTTGGCAATAGATTTGCAGGTGATGTTTTGGACAAGATTAAGCTGCTTACAGACAATGGCATTGAGGTGAATTGTCAGATAGTACTTTGCAGAGATATTAATGATAAGGATGAACTTGATAGAACTATTGCGGATTTAGCTGAGTTTTATCCTTCAATAAGTAGTGTTTCAATTGTGCCTGTTGGTATAAGCAAGCATAGAGATGGTCTGTATAAATTGATTCCATTTAATAAGGAAAGCTGTATAAATGTTATAAATCAGGTACATAAATGGCAAAATAAGTTGCTTAAAGGAAAAGGTTCGCGAGTTGTGTATTTATCGGATGAATTTTACCTTAATGCTGAAATGGATATTCCAAAACACATTCATTATGAAGGTTTTCCTCAAATCGAAAATGGTGTTGGAATGTTAGCTTCATTTAGAAAAGAAGTAAAAGATGCTCTCAAACAGAGAAAAGGATACATTGTTCTACCAAATAGAAAGATAAGCATAGCTACAGGTAGACTTGTTTATAAAAATATAATACAATTGGTGAATGAAATAAAAACAGTATGTGAAGGTCTTGAAGTAAATGTCTATGATATAGAAAATAGTTTTTTTGGACAATATGTTACTGTTTGTGGCTTGCTAACAGGTGGAGATATCATCAAGCAGCTAAAGGGCAGAGAGCTGGGTCTTGAATTATTAATAAGCAGGAGCATGCTAAGATCAGGAGAACATGTGCTATTAGACGATTGCACTGTTGAACAAATAGAAGCAGAGTTGGGTGTTAAAATCCGTATTGTGGAGAGCAGTGGAGCGGATTTTGTCAATGCAATACTGGGGAAACAAGGTAAATAATATTTATTAATTTAATGATATTGGAGAAGAAAACAGTTTTATTCTGTTCTCTAACAGCTGTTTTTTGTTCTCCAAAAACGTGGAGGTGTAAGGTTTGAGTAAGCCTATTGTAGCAGTGGTTGGTAGACCTAATGTAGGAAAATCAACATTTTTTAATTACTTGGCGGGTAAGAGAATTTCTATTGTAGAAGAAACTCCAGGAGTTACTAGAGATAGAATATACACAGAAATTGAATGGAGAAGTAAGAAATTTACTTTAATAGATACGGGTGGTATTGAGCCGTATTCTGAGGACATAATAATGCAGCAAATGAAACGTCAAGCGCAGATAGCTATAGATACTGCAGATGTTATTATTTTCATGGTTGATGCCAAGGAAGGAATGACGGCAACAGATAAAGAAGTTGCAACAATGCTGAGAAAATCTCAGAAACCAGTTATACTAACTGTAAATAAGGTTGATAGGGTTGGTGATCCACCACTGGAAGTGTATGAATTTTATAACTTGGCAATGGGTGACATTTCAACAATCTCTTCTGTACATGGCTTGGGAATGGGAGATTTGCTAGATACTATTTTTGAACATTTTCCAGAGAATTTTGACAGCGAAGAAGATGATGATGATATCAAGGTTGCTGTTGTGGGCAAGCCAAATGCAGGGAAGTCCTCGTTAATAAATTCAATACTTGGAGAAGAGAGAGTTATCGTTAGCTCTATTCCTGGAACGACAAGAGATGCTATAGACACGCATATTGAGAATGACGGACAGAAGTATACCTTTATTGATACAGCCGGTATTAGAAAGAGAAGCAAGATAAATGAAACTATTGAAAGATATAGTACCCTTAGATCATGGACTGCAATTGAGCGTGCCGATGTTTGCTTGATTATGATTGATGCAGAAGATGGTATTACAGAGCAGGATACTAAAATTGCAGGCTATGCACATGAGCAGGGGAAAGCTTCAATTATAGTAGTAAACAAATGGGACTTAATTAAGAAGGAAACTGGTACTCTGGAAGAATATAGAAAAGTAGTTCAAGAAGGTCTTGGGTTTATGACTTACGCTCCAGTGCTTTTTATTTCAGCTAAGACTGGACAAAGAGTAAATAATGCTTATGAACTTATCAAATTCGTAGCTGACCAGGCGGCCTTCAGAATCTCAACAGGAATGCTGAATGACTTAGTTAATGAAGCTACTGCTATGGTACAGCCTCCTTCTGACAAAGGAAAGAGACTCAAAATTTACTACATGACTCAGATTGGCGTAAAGCCTCCAACGTTTGTAGTATTTGTGAATGACTTGGATTTATTCCACTACTCATATGAGAGATACCTTGAAAATCAGCTAAGAAAGAACTTTGGCTTTGAAGGTACGCCTATAAAATTTATTCATAGACAACGAGATAGAGACAAGGAATAGTAGAAATAGCGCCGAGCGTCAGAAATGGGGGATAGAATGGATTTTTTTATTGTTAAAATTATATTTGTTTTAGTAATCGGATATCTTCTGGGCAGCTTAAATACTTCCATAATAGTTGGTAAATCTTATGGCACAGATATTCGTAAGCATGGCAGTGGAAATGCAGGACTGACTAATACTTTTAGAACACTAGGGAAAACCGCTGCAGTGCTAGTTATAGTTGGGGATATATTAAAGGGAGTAGTTTCATTTCTTATTGGTAATATTATTGTTAATACAGTACCTGCTTCTATTTCCTTGAATTTTGTAGGTATAGGTGGAATGGTGGGCGGCATAGCAGCCATTGTTGGTCATAACTGGCCTATATACTTTGGATTTAAAGGCGGTAAGGGAGTCCTGACATCGTTTTCAGTTGTAATGATGATGGATTGGAAGCTAGGACTTATGTTATTAGGTTTATTTATAGTTATAGTTGCCATTACAAGATATGTTTCATTAGGATCTATTATTGCATGCGCAGTATTCCCAATAGGTGCGTATATAAAGGGAAATGGGATAGTATTCACTATATTTGCTGCGATTTTAGCAATACTTGCAATAACTAGGCATAATGCGAATATTAAAAGGTTGATTAGTGGAACAGAATCTAAAATTGGGGCTAAGAAAAGAGCATAGGGTATTTTATTTATATATAGTAGGAGGCAAACATGAATAGAAATGTAGCAATTATTGGCGCAGGTAGTATGGGTACAGCAATGGCTGTATTGTTATCTAATAACGGTAACAATGTAAAATTGTGGTCACCTATGAAAGATGAAATAAGCATGCTTAAATCAAATAGAGAGCATGTCACTAGATTGCCAGGAGTTAAAATACCTGACAGTGTGATATTTACTACAGATATCGAGATAGCTGTAAAAAATTGTGAGTTTGTAGTTTTAGCTGTTCCATCACAAACCACAAGACAAAACTGTAAGACACTTTCTAATATTATTTCTAAAGATACGGTTGTAGTAACTTGTTCTAAAGGTATTGAAGAGGGTACGTGTAAACTCCTTTCTGAAATAATGAAGGAGGAATTTCCACAAAACAATATTGCTGTCTTATCTGGTCCCAGCCATGCTGAGGAAATAGCTAGAGATATTCCAACTACAGTAGTGGTAGCATCTGAAAAAATTGAAGTAGCTAGAATCTTGCAGGATTTATTTATGACACCAAATTTCAGAGTATATACAAACACTGATGTTATTGGTGTTGAGCTAGGCGGAGCTTTAAAAAATATTATTGCTTTGTGCGCGGGAATATCTGATGGATTAGGTTTTGGAGATAATACCAAGGCCGCCCTAATGACAAGGGGAATTGCAGAGATATCTAGATTGGGAGTTGCGTTGGGTGGGAGTGCTGATACCTTTTCAGGTCTTACAGGGGTAGGTGACCTTATTGTTACATGTACAAGCATGCACAGCAGAAATAGAAGAGCCGGGATATTAATAGGTCAAGGCAGGAGCGTTCAACAGGCTTTAGAAGAAGTAAACATGGTTGTCGAGGGAGTAGCTACTACAAAACCGGCTTATGAGTTAGCACAGAAATTAGGGATTTCCATGCCTATTACAAATGAAGCTTATAGTATTTTATTTGAAGGTAAGGATCCAAGATGTGCAGTTGTTGACTTAATGACCAGAGACAAAAAAACTGAAATGTAATTTAAGGGCAGTGAATGGTGAAAAATGAAGAGTGGAGCGCCAAGAAAGCGCCTAAGATATAGCAGGTGGAAATCCTGTGCGGAAAGGGTGAGCCGCCCACCGCTATCCATTCCTTGGAACCGAAAGGGTGACCTTAGGTTTAAGCGTAGGACGGAGAGCTGGTAG
>DATCID010000183.1:0-26404 GCA_036507975.1 Ruminiclostridium sp. | reverse complement strand
TCCATTTAAATGTATATTGTTGGGGATAAAGGAAACAATATTTAATGGAGGTGGAATATATATTATGAAGAAACTTATTCCAGATGAAAACAATTGGAAAGACAAGCTGTCGAAATTCTTTAATAATAAAGGATTTTATGTAATTCTAGCAGTTTGTATAATAATCGTGGCAGCTACTGCAATATTTGTAACGACACAAAACATGAATTCCCCTGAAACCGGTATGAATAATGAAATAATTATTCCTGGTGAGGCGAATGCAAATGCAAACCCAAGTCAAGAAGGGCAAGCACAAGCCGTTACTGGTACTGTTGGTAAAACTGAGGTGGCAAACCAAACAACTGCTGCAAATACACCTGCAAAAGTTGCAGTAGTTAAGCCTAAGGTTGTTACCGCAGCTGCTATCAAATTTAACCGCCCTGTTGAAGGGTCAATAATGAAGGACTTTACCAGAGACATCAATACTTTTGCTGAATCAAAGACTTTAGGAGACATAAGGGCTCATAATGGAATTGATTTTAAAGTTGACAAACTTACAAAGGTAAGAGCAGTCGCAGATGGTACAGTGTGTTTGGTAGAGAATAATGCAAATGGCATTACTGTTGAGATATCTCATGGAAGCAATGGCTTAATAACTAAGTATGCTGGTCTTTCTAAAGAGGGACTAGAAGACTTAAGCTTTGGGCTAAAGGTTAAGGCAAATGAAATAATTGGACTTGTAGGAGACCCTATTCAAATTGAATGTGAGGATGGACCACACCTTCATTTTGAAGTTTTAAGAAATGGAAAGTCCGTTGACCCATCACCATACTTAAAAGCATCTTCAACTACGAATCAGCAGGCAAAATAGTTAGCATGGGGACGGTTCTCCTAGTAACTTTAATAACAAGCAACAATAAGAATGGATCGCGAAAAGTGTAGTTCTTTTACTAAGTATTGATTAGTAAAGGAACTACACTTTTATTTTGTTAACCGATTAAGATTGATTCGTATATTTAATACGTAGGGGTCTCTTTTACACTCGATTTCAAGGTTATAAATCAGATAGTATAAGTAATGTTATTATGACATTTATACTGTGTCTGATATATACTAGTAAATATATATAATAAGTTTGCAAGGGAGTGAAATACGTGGAATTCGATTTAGCAAAAGCATCAAAGAAATTGTGTGAATTAGATTTAAATTTTATATATGATGGCTTAAATATCAATGTTTTATGGTTTAGAGCTATGGTAAATACTGGGGATTGGTCAATAGGACGCCATATGCATTCGTCATATGAATTCCACTTTATTAATAAAGGAAGCTGTGAAGTAATAACAGACACAAATACATATATTGTTAATGAAGGAGAGTTTTACTTAACTGCCCCATCAGTTTTTCATGAACAGAGTAGTATAAACAATTCTCAAGTTATAGAATACAGTCTAAATTGTGATATGCAGATTTCAGACGATAGCTCAGCAGAAATACTAAATTTACTTGATATATTCAAAGCCGCGCAGTGCATTGCATATAAGGATGCCAATAATTGCTGTGGTCTATTTAATTGTGTCTTGGCTGAGGCATATTTTGAACAGACAGGTTTCTTTAGCAGTATAAAAAGCTTTATTCCACTTATATTGATTAATGCCGCCAGATGTATGCCACAGAGCAGAGGTTATACACATTCTGCTCCTAAAAAAGGTAATAATAACAATTTTAGGATGTCCCAAATCGAAAGATTCATCGAAGATAACATATCTATACCCATTTCGACCGCCTCTATTGCTACATACATGCATCTTAGTCAGAAACAGATATGTAGGGTTATCAAAGAAGCAAAAAACATGTCTACAAAGGAATTCGTCAATAGTGCTAAACTGTCTCAGGCAAAGGAATTATTAAAAAACTCAAATTTGAATATAAAGCAGATTGCAGATATACTAGGTTTTTCAAGTGAGTATTATTTTAGTCAATTCTTTAAAAATTTAGACGGATATTCACCTGCTTTATTCAGATTAAATAGCCATACAGGCTAAAAATGTCCCGAAATCTTAAAGTATAGTCCTCAAATCAAATTTTATTTTTCTATATTCGGTTATATACTTTTATAAGCAGAATTTATTAGATGTCTACCTCTGCAATAGCTTAGCGTCAATAAGTGGGGAAATAAGCAGCGCTACGATAGAAAATATAAGTGAAAAAAGTAAATGATAGAAATTATTAGGAGGTACTAAATATGCGCTTTATAACAGAACGTATAGGTCGTTTGTTAAAGGAACTTTCAGAGTATATCTGCTCTGAAAGTGTAAAGATTAAGGACTTCAAATTCATTGAATGCGGATATGATTGTCACGAGATACCTACTTCAAAAGAAAACTGGTCGGATTTCAAGCTAGGCGATAGATGGGGCGGCAAGGACAAGCACTTCTGGTTTAAAACAACAGTAGTCATTCCTCAAAACTTTGAAGGAAAAGAGATAGTCTTAGAAGTAAAAACCGGCAAAGAGGGAGAATGGGATGCATTAAACCCACAATTCATAGTATATGTTAATGGCAAGCTTATACAGGGGATGGATGTTAATCATAGGCAAATAATACTTTCTGAAAACGCAAGTAGCGGTGAGATATTTGAAATCGCTATGCATGCTTATTCTGGCATGATAGATGGACTTGTTGAACTTAATGCAGCAGCAACAGTACATAATTCAAATGTTGAAAAGCTTTACTACGATATAAAAGTACCTCTCGACGTTGCAGTATTGCTGGATAAAGAAGATAAAAACAGGATAGATATACTGAATTATCTTGAGAATGCGGTTAATTTAATTGATTTAAGAATACCTTTTTCAAATGAATTTAATGCATCAGTTTTAGAAACCATCAGTTATTTAAAGGATGAATTTTATGGAAAGTTCTGTGGGCATGAAAATGTAATCGCAAATAGCGTAGGCCATACGCATATAGATGTTGCATGGCTTTGGACGCTGGCTCAAACTAGAGAGAAGGCAGCAAGAAGCTTTTCTACAGTACTCAATCTTATGAAGCAATATCCCGAATATACTTTTATGTCTAGCCAACCTCAACTATATAAGTATGTGAAAGAGGATTTTCCAGAAATATATGAGCAGATAAAAGAAAGAGTGAAGGAAGGACGCTGGGAGCCGGAAGGAGCAATGTGGCTTGAGGCTGACTGTAATATTTCTTCGGGTGAATCACTTGTTAGACAACTTTTGTTTGGACTGAGATTCTTTAAAGAAGAATTTGGTGTAGAGAGTAAAATATTATGGCTGCCAGATGTATTTGGGTATAGTGCAGCTCTCCCTCAAATTCTTAAAAAATCAGGAGTGGACTATTTCATGACAACTAAAATTAGTTGGAATGAATATAACAAAATCCCATTTGATACTTTCAATTGGGAGGGCATTGATGGAACCGAGATATTGACACATTTCGTTACTTCCAGCGATGCAAATCAACCCAATGTACACATTACTACTTATAATGCTAATTTAGTTCCTTCACAGGTAATGGGTTCATGGCAGAGATACCAACAAAAAGATATTAACAATGAGGTTTTGCTGAGCTTTGGATTTGGTGATGGCGGTGGAGGACCAACTAAAGAAATGTTAGAGAATGCTAGAAGAATGGAAAAGGGAATACCGGGATGCCCGAAAGTCAAGATAGGCAAAGCTCTGGATTTCTTTAAGAATTTAGAAAAAAAAGTTTCTCAAAACAGAAAGCAAGCAAAATGGGTCGGTGAACTTTACTTGGAGTATCATAGAGGTACATATACTTCTATGGCGAGAAACAAAAAGTACAACCGCAAAAGTGAATTTCTATATCAAGAGGCTGAGCTGTTTAATGTGCTAAGCACCGAAGTGGCTGGCATCGGGAGCTATCCAGGAGAAGAAATAAATGCAGGCTGGGAAACGATACTGCTAAACCAATTCCATGATATATTACCAGGGTCATCAATAAAAGAGGTTTATGAGGACTCCTTGGCTCAGTATATTGAAATCACCCAAAAAGGTAAAAAGCTCATTAATACAGCCCTAGATAACATAGCATCCCAGATAGCACTTGAAAGTGATTCGGTAGTAGTGTTTAATCAACTTGGATTTGAGAGAAGTGATATTGTAGAACTAGCGTTACCGGAGAGCTTTGATAATGCGAATATATACGATAGCGATGGTAATAAGCTTTTATCGCAGCTTACGTATACAGCAGTTGCTGCCAAAAAATTAGTGTTATTTGCACAAGATATACCTGCGAAAGGGTATAAGTCCCTCAAAATTGAAAAATCAAATAGTGATAGGGATTTAGACAATAAGACAGCAGTAGTTTCAGCGGATAATAAAGTAATAGAAAATAAATACTTTACTATTAGCTTTGATGGTGATTTCAACATAACATCATTATTTGATAAGCAAGCTAGCCGTGAAGTTTTAAAGACTGGAGAAAGAGCAAATGTTCTACAGGCCTTTGAGGATAAGCCACATAATTATGATGCTTGGGATATTAATATTTATTATGCTGAGAAGATGTGGGAAATTAATGATATTCAAAGTGCGAGACTTATTGAAAATGGTCCTGTAAGAGCATGTTTGGAACTGAAAAGAAAATTCTTAAATTCAACAATAACCCAAGAAATATATATCTATTCTTGCATAGGTAAAATTGATGTTGTGAATAAAATTGACTGGAAGGAAAAGCAAATACTCCTGAAAGCGGCGTTTCCTATAGATATACATACTGATAAAGCTACCTATGAGATTCAGTATGGAAATGTTGAACGTCCAACACATTGGAATACTAGCTGGGATGCTGCTAGATTTGAGGTGTGTGCACATAAGTGGGCAGATGTATCTGAGGATGGGTATGGAGTTAGCTTGCTCAATGATTGTAAATATGGCTATAGCATAAAAGGCAGTGAAATGAAGTTGACACTCCTTAAGTCTGCAACAAATCCCAATCCTGACGCAGATAGAGAGTACCATGAATTCACCTACTCTATTTATCCTCATCAGGGTAATTGGAAGGCTGCAAATACAGTAAACATGGCGTACTCCTTGAACTGTCCAGTATACAGTAAAGTAGAAGAAGCACATAGTGGAAGGCTGCCAACTCAAATATCATTAATATCAACTGACTGTATTAATGTAGTAGTGGAGGTTGTTAAGAAGGCAGAAGACGGTAAAGGAATGATAGTCAGAATGTATGAGTCCTATAATAGAAGATCTGCGGTTTCATTGAGAACTTTCAAAGACATAAATAGCATTTGGGAATGCGACTTAATGGAAAGAAATATAAACGAATTGACTCATAGCTCGAATAGTTTTGAGTTTGATATTAAGCCTTATGAGATTAAAACGTTTAGAATATTGTAATTTTTTTTAAAATAGGGATTTATCATAATACCAGAGCGGTTAGTTTACTAATTGCTCTGGTATTCTTGTATTATTGGTACTTAAATAGTAAAATGATAAATATAATTTATATGAAATTAAAATAAGGGACGACTAAATAATAGCCCCTTTAAAAATGGGAAGTTAATAGTTAGTTGTTACTAAGTATGGAGGTATAGATATGTCAAAGAAAAGAGTAGCAGTTATCTTTGGGGGACAGTCATCTGAGCATGAGGTATCAAGAGTATCGGCTCAGTCAGTAATTGAGAATATAGATAAGCAAAAATACGATATTGTTATGATTGGAATCACGAAGGATGGCCAGTGGCTTACATATGAGGGATCTACAGAGAAAATAGGCAGTGGAGAATGGCAGACAATAGCACAGCAAAAGCTTTTGGCACAAAAGCAAGAAGCTAATTCGGCATCCACTGAAGTTGCTATAAGTAATTCGGCTAGGGGCATATTAGCTGAGAATGGTAAAGCTCAAATAGATGTTGTATTTCCTGTATTACATGGCTGCAATGGAGAAGATGGCACAATACAGGGCCTTTTTGAACTGGCTGGAATTCCATACGTTGGCTGTGGTGTGCTTGGCGCATCAGTAGGAATGGATAAGGCATATTCAAAAATAATATTTGAAAAGGAAGGTCTGCCACAGGGAGACTACCTTGTTTTCAGCAGAAAGCAGGTGTACTATCAAAATGACGATGTAATCAAAGAGGTGGAGGGCAAGCTAACTTACCCTTGCTTTGTTAAACCATCAAATGCGGGTTCCTCTGTTGGAGTAAATAAAGCTGCAAATAGAGAGGAACTGATAAAGGCTTTAAATATTGCAGCAAAAAATGATAGAAGAATTTTAGTGGAAGAATTTATTAACGGTAGAGAAATCGAATGCGCCGTATTGGGAAATGATAATCCAATAGCCTCTAAAGTTGGAGAGGTTGTACCTTGTAATGATTTTTATGATTATGAAGCAAAATATCAGGTAGGAGATAGCTCTAGAGTGGTGATACCTGCAGAAAATCTAACACCTGAAGTAGCAGAAAAAATCAGAGAGTACGCAGTTAGAGCTTTCAAATGTCTCGATTGCGCTGGACTTTCTAGAGTAGACTTCTTCGTTCACAAGGTGACTGGAGAGATATATATAAATGAAATTAATACGCTGCCAGGGTTTACAAAGATAAGCATGTACCCAAAGCTATGGGCAGAGAGCGGTATCCCTTATTCCGAGCTTATAGATAAGCTGATAGAATTGGCTTTTGAAAGATTTGAGGATAGTAAGAGGGAGTATACTAATTAGTTTGAAAAGGTCATAATTAAATTATCCTGCTCAAATTAAAATATTGGGTTTTAAAAAATTACTGTAAATGATACTATATTAAGAAATAATTAAATAATAGCTCTTGAGGAGGAACCCGAATGAATAAGAATGTGATAATTAATGTAAAGGGTAGTCAAACTGATAATTACAACGACGCCAATACTCTTGAACTTATCACAGAAGGGAAGTATTATCAAAAGGGAAGTAATTACTTCATCACCTATAAAGAGAGTGAAGTAACTGGGATGGCTGGAACTACTACCACTTTGAAGGTGGGCGATGGCGTAGTTACACTAATGAGATTTGGAAAGGTAAATTCACAATTTGTTTTCCAAAAGGGACAAAAACATATATCTTCTTATGAAACTGAGTATGGTAACTTTACAATTGGCGTTTATGCCAATAATGTAGATATAAATATTAATGATGCAGGTGGAGAAATACGAGTTGGTTATCAAGTTGAAATAGATAATCAGAGTACTGGAAAAAATGATTTTTATATGATTGTAAGAGAGGTAGGAACGGTAGATGAAAAACATAACAGAGAAAATACGCCAGCAAATTAAAGATGTTGTGCTGGGTTCAATTCACAAGTCAATTGAAAATGAAGAATTGCCTTCCTTGGACATTACCGATATTTTAATTGAGATTCCAAGAGAAAAAGGCTATGGTGATTTTTCAACCAATGTTGCAATGCAAATCACGAAAGTTGCAAAAAAAGCACCTAGACAGGTAGCTGAAATAATAATAAGAAATATTGATGTAAAGGATACTTATATCAAAAAGGTAACCTGTGCAGGACCTGGTTTTATCAACTTTACATTAGATACCAAGTACTTGTACGATGCAATAGAAATTATTAAGGAAGAAAAAGAACAGTATGGGCACATCAATATTGGAAATGGCAAAAAGGTAATGGTTGAGTTTGTTAGTGCCAATCCGACTGGCCCTTTGCATATGGGAAATGCCCGTGGAGGAGCTCTTGGTGACTTAATTGCAAGCGTCCTTGATGCTGCTGGTTATGATGTGACTAGAGAGTTTTTGATTAATGATGCAGGAAATCAGATAGTGAAATTTGGTACTTCACTTGAGGCAAGGTATATTCAGCTAATTAAAGGCGCGGATGCTGTCCCATTTCCACAAGATGGATACCAAGGTGAAGATATTGCTGAGCACATGAAGGATTTTATTGAAATACATGGAGATAAGTATTTAGATGTTGATTCCGAGGAAAGAAGAAAGGTGTTCGTTGACTTTGCACTCCCTAGAAACCTAGGGAAAATTAAAGAAGGCCTTGAAAGCTATGGAATCCATTTTGATGTGTGGTTTTCAGAGCAGACCTTACACAAAGGCAATGATGTGGCTGAGACTATACAGCTTTTGAAGGACAATGACTGTACAATAGAAAATGAAGGAGCTTTGTGGCTAAAAGGCTCTGTAATAGGTAGCGAGAAAGACGAGGTATTGGTTAGAAATAATGGAATTCCTACGTATTTTGCTGCGGATATTGCTTATCACAGAAACAAGTTTGAGAAGAGAGGCTTTGAGTGGGTAATAAACCTCTGGGGGGCTGACCATCATGGGCATGTGGCAAGAATGAAGGCGGCGATGACAGCAATAGGAATAAGCCCGGACAAGCTTGATGTAGTGCTATTCCAACTGGTTCGTTTATACAGAAACGGTGAAATTGCCAGAATGTCCAAGAGAACAGGCAAATCAATTTCACTGATGGATTTAGTTGATGAGGTAGGAAAAGATGCTGTAAGATTTTTCTTCAACAACAAAACTTCAGGAAGCCATTTGGATTTTGACCTTGATTTGGCAGTTAAGCAATCCAATGAAAATCCTGTTTTCTATGTTCAGTATGCACACGCAAGAATTTGCAGTATGCTGAAGCTACTAGAGAGCGAGGGCGTGCATGTACCTAGTGTAAAGGATGCTAATCTCGAATTACTTGATAAGGAAGAGGAATTTGAGCTTATTAAAAAGCTCTCCGAGTACCCTGATGAGGTAAGAATATCAGCAGAAACACTAGAGCCAAGCAGATTGACAAGATATGTGCTAGAGGTTGCTGCCGCATTCCATAGCTTCTATAACGCTTGCAGGGTTAGAGGAGAAGAAGAACAGTTGGTGAAGGCTAGACTTATACTGGTTGATTGCACTAGAATAGTTATCAAAAATGTATTGGATTTATTGAGCATTAGTGCACCAGATAGAATGTAGTTCTTCTTAGCTATAAGAGAGGATGCCTTAAAATAATATTATTTTAAGGCATCCTCTCTAATTATTCCAAGATTGTAATGAAACTTTAATAAAAAAAACACAAGAAAAAGCCGATATTTTAACCGTGCATATTAAAAAAGTTTTGATTATATAAAAACAGGGGTCAAACATATGAATTCATTAAAACTAAATGAGCCAAAAAACAAATATTCAAAAGTGAACAAAATCACCAAAACTATTGCAGTAATGCTCAGCCTAGCTTTGCTTGCTCAAACAGGTACTGTAGCTGCTGCAATTACAAACGAACCAATTGTCAATTTTTATACTGCCACTAAAAATGGGCAGGCAGTAATAAATAATCTAAAATACACAGATATAAATAATGCCAGCTATGACCTAAAGGATGCTATCTATCAAAATGGTGCCCTAGATTTATTAAAGGGTTTTGGAAACACAAAATTTAACCCAAATGGATATATTTCAAAGGAGCTAGCGCTATATCTAGTATATATGGCGGCAAACAGAGTTCTGGATATAAATACTCAGGGACAGGCACTAAATGCTGCTAGAGCCATAGGACTCAAGAAGACTAGCTTGCAAGCTGTTCTTTACGATGGAAGCATTCAATTAGCAGCAAATGATGGGTTAATTACTCAGCAGGAACTGGCTGACGCAATGCAGACTGACCAGACGAGCCTGGAGGCTACAGCATTTAAAAGAGGCGCCACTGTACAGAGACAGGTGGTTGCTACTTGGCTTGCAAAGGCTGTAATGCTGCCTCCTGCATATGATCAACAAGAACTTTTCAATAACTTTACAGATTGGAAGGCTGCAATACCAGAAAACGTACCATATATAGAAGCTATTTTGCAGAATAATATAATGAGTGGTGATGGCACAGGAAGGTTTAATCCAACGCAGAGCGTCACAAGGCAACAGGTAGCTAGAATTCTAAAAAATGCTGAGAACGTAATACTGCCTCTGCGCAACATGGAAAAGAGAACAGCTACCATTGAAGATATTCAGCCAATGAAAGACACTTCAAAGGGCTATAGAATAGATTCTAACACATTCCTCGTGCGCAATTCAGATGGACTTCTCGATCAGATAATGGTTGAAGCACAGTACCAAAAGCCTTCCACCAGCACAAATGAACTTACCGGAGCAGCTCAAATAGCGTATAGCACACAAATACCTGTGTACAAGAACGGAATAATAACAAATTCTCAGAGCCTTTCAAAGGGTGATAGAATAGAATATATTGTAGGAATTGATGATAAGGTAGTGCAATATGCACGTGTATTATCAAATAATGGGCAAATCAGCTATAAAGCAGCGATTGTAAATAGTACAAATTATACTGCTAGAACAATGAATATAACACCGCTAAAGCAATCAATTCAATATCCAAACCAGGATATCTCAGATCAAGAGCCAATGACATATGTAGATGGAAGCACGGTTTATGAAAATTATTCTTATTCAAATAATGTTGTAGATGCGTTAACAAAAGCTCCTGTAGATGTCACGACTATAAAACCAGGGAGCATTGTTATTATCGGAATGAAGCAAGATATTATTACTGAGCTGATGCCTATAACAGTGAAAAAGGAACGAGAGCAGGGCTTGGTAGCGGGAATAGTAGAGGAGAATAATCCTCAGCTTGGATACATAACACTTTACAATGAAGATGGAACAGGCAAGACACCACTAGAGCTGTCAACGCTCAGAACCTTTAACTATGCTGACCCGAATGGGGTAGAGGTTTTCAAAAATCATGTACCTGCAGAGCTGGATGATATTGAAGCAGGAGACACTGTGTTTGTGCGAATAGACGATACGGGTGCAGTTTCATCTGTCAGCAGTGTGCCAAATTATTCTATTCGATATGGCAAAGTGGTTTACAAGAAGATAAACTCTATAACTGTTGAAACCGAAAAAGGACAGCTACAATACAGTACTGATGGAGTAGATGTAATTAAAGATGGCAAGCTTTCGAAAATAAGCCAGCTTAAGGATGGAGACAGAGTAAAGCTTTTGATAAATGAAGCCCCAAATGTGACTGTATTAAAAGAGCTAGCTATTGAGGGCGGAGACAAGCTAGTTGCAAATGTTTATAAAGGAACCTTTGATAGTTATAATGATATTTCAGATAAGATTTTATTAAGTGATCCTTGGACCTTGAGAAAAGGCCAGTGGGTCAAGGAAATAACCGAACCCTTTAAGACTATAGAATTGGGCGACAATTTTACAGCGTACTATGCTGGCGATAAAAAAGCATTAAAGGATTTGAATACGCGAATGGCAGATTCTACAGTATACATCGCAAGTGAAAAAGACTACGGCAATGGTGAAAATGGTGTAGTGGCAACCTTTGTAAATGTCTTAGACAAAGAAGTTCTATACGATGATAAGGTCTACAGTACTCCGGCAAACGCGTTTGTTTTAGAGAAAGCCTTAGACAGTGTTTTGTATGACCAAGGCACCATTGTTGTAAAGGATGGCAGGTTGGTTCAGGGGAGCAGTGTTTCAGCAAATGATTATGCCTATGTAATGGCAAATAGAGATTCTGATACAGGTAAAATTGTAGCAGGAGTTATTTCAATAGACGAAAGACCAGGCACGCAAGTTGCTTCGCTTTATAGAGGAAGAATTAGCAGTATTGACGAATACAAGAACGTTACACTCCAGTCTTATTCAAAGCTGAATGGGGAAAATTGGGACTACGCAAATACACCAATGACGTTTGCTCTGTCATCAAATACAAGAATTACTGATACTGATGGAATAATAGGTCAAGGTGACTTTAATAGCTATAATGGTGCAAATACCTTTAAGGACAGAACTATCTACATACTCAGTGATGGCACAAATGCTGTTGAGATAAGCACAGCACCATATGGAAACGTCAATGTTTCTGGTGAAGTAATAACTGCATCTGGAGGAACAATTGATGAGGACGGGGCTCAGCTTGAGCAACCAAAGACCGTTGAGCTACGCAACTGCAGATATTATGATGCAACCACACATTTATGGGTAAGCATGGGCGATAGCAGCCTAAACCTTTTGACCAATTCATTAGTTATAAAGAATAATCAGAGAATAAATCCTTCCGAGCTCAAAAAAGGTGATAAAATTAGGGTGCTGAAGAAGGACAATGCTATAACTGGAGATGCATATATTATTACAGTTGAAGAATAGTTGGCTAAATAACCTCCTTAATTCGCCTAATAGCAATGAAGGATGGTAGTTTTATTAAATTTTGTTGCCACTAATACGGCTCATGGGGGTTATTATGCAAAAAGTATTGCGCAAATTGTGGAAGAAAAGATGCATGCACAGTAGAACGGTTAATTTACGAACAAATATAGGAGTTTATAAAAGAAGAATTGATAATAAAGCTGTTAGAGGGATCTTCTGCTTAAGCTTAGTTTTTGCAATGATCTTAACACTTGCAACTCCGGGCATTACACTTGCAAGGCAGGGAGACAGCGGATATGAGGGTGGCATATCTTCTGGAGAGGCACCAAACAAGATTAGCTACCAGTATCAGGAGCCTTGTTTCCTTAGCGGTACGCCGGTAGTGTTGAGTGGAACCTTGTTAATAAAGAAAACTCTCAAAACAGATGCTAAGACCAATATTCAGATTCTGACAACCAAATATACGTATACACTAAATAATACAGGTAAGGCTGCTAAATTATCTAGAGCTCTTACCTTTGTTACCACAATAACACCACAAACGGATGGGCAAAAAACAGAGTCAACGCAGTTGACGGTAGCAACAGAAACTCTCACAGTTGATGGGGTTACATACAAAATTGCAAATGTAACTGACTACGAGCTCTCAAAATCTATTCTAAACGACATAAAGCCTGCAGTAAATTACTATGCTGGAGAACTTTGGAGCAGGAAGACATATAGAGTCGGGACCACTACTACAAATTCGGATACTACCGTAGTTGAGTCCACAGGTAAATACTATGGGTATGATGAATACTGGAGCTCAGCAGAGGCACAGTTAATTAGCCAGACTATTTCACAGTGCAAGCCAGGACAAGACCCCGTTATTGTTGGAAAGATAGCTATTGACGTCTCTACTACTACAAAGAAAGAAGTAAACTATTTTGAAAATACGCCCGACCAGATTAGCTTTGCTGGTGGATATGTGCAGTCACAGAAAAATGAGAACATTTTGAAATATACTGCATCTTTGAGTGAGATAGATAAGAATAAACTACCTACAAGTAAAATTGTTAAGTTTGAGGCCAGCCTCAAGCTAGAAAGCTTTCCTACGCAGACAAGATTAGTTTCTCCAAACCTAAATCAGATAAAAGGGCATCCCTCAGAAGAGAGTATTAGTCTTCTGTTTGGCTTAGGTGCATTTAAGGATGCCGTTGGCTTTGAACCTCAAGAATATATGAGCAGAGCAGAGTTTATTGATACCTTTGTTAAGGTTGCAAAAGAGGTTCCGTTAGATCCAGTTTTCAAGGCTAAGAGTACAACTACAAGCAATAAAAATGTGGCAGTGACTTCATTATTTACAGATGTTTCAACAAATCATATGTTTTTTAACAGTATAAATGAGGCTGCAACAAGGGGTATAGTCACAGGAAATGGAAAGAGTGCCTTCAAGCCAGAATCTCTAATAACGGTAGCAGAGTCAGTTACAATGTTCATCAACTCAATGGGTCTTAACGGTCTAGCACCAAATCCTGCACCAGTAACCAGCTTTAAGGATAACGACACTATACCAGCATTTGCCAGATCTTCAATGTATGTTGCAGAAAAGATAGGTTTAATACAGGAGGATGCTAAAGGATATATTCATCCAAGGGATAAGGTTACGAAGGCAAAAGCTGCTGATATGATGAAAGTGTATATAGACTATATGAGTACTGGAATTCGCAAGGAATATATGGATAGAATAGTGAGCTATTAGGGCAAAAGCTAGTGAATGGTGAAGAGTGAAGGGTGAATGGTTATGGAGGTCGGCTTGTGCCGACTGAATTTATAAGGTCAAGTTCAAGTGCTAGTTAATAGATAAGAGGGGTTAAATCAAATGAAAAAGTTAAGAAGAATTACAGCCATCGTGCTAGTTGTATCATTGACGGTTACAGTGTTTTGCACCAGTATATTTGCAGCAGAAACACCAAGTACAAGCAATAATGGGGATTATCTCAAAGAAGTGATGGAGCTAATAAAGCAGAAATATAATGGAAACATTACAGAAGAGGAGCTTACTAAAGCAGCAGTTAAAGGAATGTTTGGTGCACTGGATAAATACTCTACCTTCTATGAACAAAAGGAATTCAATTCTGTTATGGGCACATATGAGGGCGCTATTGAGGGCGTGGGGGTATTGGTTGAGCTGATTGATGGATATGTAACTATTATGGAAATTTATCCAGAATCCCCAGCACAGAAAGCAGGAGTACGCATAGGAGACAAGATTGCTCAAGTAAATGGCCAGCCCATCGTGAACAAAAAGCTTGAGGATGTTGTAGGAGAGTTAAAGGGACCTGTCAACACGAAGGTAAAGATAGGATTATTGCGGCAGGGAGCAAAGGATATAATAACGCTTGAGGTGGCAAGAGCGCAAGTAACGGTTCCTAGTGTTAAATATGAAATTAGAGGGGATATCGGCTATATTCTGATAGATATGTTTATAGAAAACACCAATAGTGGAGTTTCAGAAGCACTTAACCTTTTTGATAGCAAAAAGATTACCAAGGTTGTCTTGGATTTGAGAAACAATCCTGGAGGGCTTGTTGATCAGGCAGTGGAAGTTGCAAAGCACTTTGTACCTAAGGGATTGATTACCACGCTAGACTATAAGGATGCTGGAGTGGCGGATGAGACATACTATTCAACGTTGGCAGAGACAAAATACAAGCTGGCAGTGTTAGTAAATGAAAACTCAGCAAGTTCATCTGAAATATTTACAGGTGCCATTAAGGATACCAAGGCTGGAGTAGTTATTGGGAATAAAACCTTTGGAAAAGCAAAGGTCCAAAGTTATGTACCAATACTCTCAACAGAAGCCTATGAGAGACTGAACAAGAATAATGAAAGCAAAACTGTAAATGCATATGATATTGAAAATACGCTAGAAAGTGATCTTATAGGTTGGGGCAAAATGACTATTGGAATGTATTATACTCCAAATGGTGAATGCATAGATTTGAAGGGCATTGAGCCAAATATTAAAGTTCAAGAAACTAGTCCAAGTGGCATATCAGTAAATCTAATAGAGCCACTCAATGTTGCTATTAAGCCATCGCTAGGAACACAGTGCAGTGATGTATATTACGCAGAATGTATACTGAAGCTTTTAAAATACAATGTTGATACACCGGATTTAACACTGGACAAAAAGACATTTGCTGCAATCAAGAAATTCCAAGTGGATAACAAAGTAAGTAGCTACGGTGTACTTGACTATACGACACAAAAGCTCCTAAATAAAAAGCTGGATACACTAAAACAAACAATTGATCCAGTTTATGCAAAGGCTATTGTTGAACTGAAGAAGTAATTTAATTGCAAAAGATATTTGAGAACCAAAATATTCTGGTTTAGAACTATTATCTAGTGAAAATACCACTTATTAGGAGTGTTTCTTTTGTTTTGACAAAAAATATCTTCTATTTCACATAAATATATTGACCTTTGCCACGCCAAAATATAAAATATAAAAAGTATGAGTATATTGGATAGGTGTTATAATATTGTTAAATTTAATTTAATAATGCATTTCTATATATTGTAATCAAATCACGTTTGAACATGTCGAGAGGGGTAAAACAATGTCAGTAAAGTATATCTTCGTAACTGGTGGTGTAGTTTCCGGATTGGGAAAAGGAATTACAGCGGCATCATTGGGAAGGCTTCTAAAAGCAAGAGGAGTACACGTCACAATCCAAAAGTTTGATCCATATATAAATTTTGACCCAGGAACCATGAGCCCATATCAACATGGAGAGGTTTATGTAACTGAGGATGGAGCTGAGACAGATCTTGATTTAGGTCACTATGAGAGGTTTATTGATGAAAATCTCAGCAAGAACAGCAATGTGACATCAGGGAAAATTTATTGGTCTGTAATTAGTAAAGAGAGAAAAGGTGACTTCCTTGGAAGTACTGTTCAGGTAATCCCTCACATTACTAATGAAATTAAAGACAGGATCTACAGAGTAGGAAAGTCTGAAAGAACTGATGTTGTTATCACAGAAATTGGCGGAACCGTTGGTGATATAGAAAGTCTCCCTTTCCTTGAAGCAATTAGGCAGGTGTCTACAGAGGCTGGAAGAGAAAATGTAATGTATATACATGTTACGCTTGTTCCATATCTGACAAAATCCGAAGAGCTCAAGACAAAGCCAACTCAGCATAGCGTTAAGGAGCTGAGAAGCATTGGAATTCAACCTGATGTTATAGTTTGCAGAACAGAAAAATACTTGTCACAGGATATGAAGGACAAGATAAGCCTTTTCTGTAATGTGCCTGAAGGTGCTGTTGTACAGAACCTTGATGCAGAGGTACTTTATGAGGTGCCCTTGATGCTTGAAAAGGAAGGCCTTGCCAAGATTGTTTGCAAGAGGCTAGGTCTTGAATGCGGTGAACCAAATCTCACTGAGTGGGAAGAAATGGTAAAGAGACAAAAGAACCCAAAAAGTTCTGTTTCGATCGCTTTGGTCGGTAAATATGTAGAGCTGCATGATGCGTATCTTAGCGTTGCTGAGTCCTTACGTCATGGTGGAATTGCCAATGATCTTCAGGTTGATATCAAATGGGTTAATTCCGAGGAGATTGAGAATGGCGACATTAAAGATTACCTTAAGGGTATTGATGGAATACTTGTTCCTGGCGGTTTTGGCGACAGAGGAATAGAGGGCAAAATTCAAGCAATTACCTATGCTAGAGAAAATAAAATTCCGTTTTTCGGCATATGTCTTGGAATGCAAATGGCTGTTGTTGAGTTTGGGAGAAATGTCGCAGGGCTTCATGAAGCAAACAGCTCTGAGTTTGGAGAAACTCCTTATCCTGTAATTGATTTGATGCCGGATCAGCGTGACATCGATGAGATGGGCGGAACAATGAGGCTAGGGGTATACCCTTGCAAGATTAATGACAACACAATGATTCAAAGTATTTATAACGATGAGCTTATTTATGAAAGACATAGACATAGATATGAGTTCAGCAATGAGTATCGTGATATTTTCACAAAAAGTGGAATGATTTTGTCTGGACTTTCTCCAAGTGGAAAGCTCGTTGAAACTATTGAGCTGAAGGATCACCCTTGGTTTATAGGTGTTCAGTTCCATCCAGAATTCAAATCCAGGCCAAACAAGCCACATCCTTTGTTTAGAGATTTTATCAGAGCAGCTTACGAAAATAAACAGAAGTTTTAAATAGTTATTACTTAAAATATGACGGGTGGCAGAAATGCTACCTGCTTTTTTCATTTATTTGTATAAATAAACGTATATTTGACAATAATCCTTTATGAAACCTTTTTTGTTAATATTTTGAATTATAAAGTAAAAGTGGGGATTTGAGAGGGGAAAATAATTATGAGTAAGGAATTTTTGTTTTTAAAGTCAAATACTATGAGTCAAAAGGTGTCAAATATAGTGAAAATAGCCATTGCAGTGTTACTCTTGGTGGTACTTGCTGCATGGATGATATCAAATGCTTATGCAGAAGATATAAACGCAGGACTTTCACAAAATCTTGTCAGACTTCATGTAATTGCAAATAGTGATTCAGCATCAGATCAGGCGCTAAAGCTGGAGGTTCGAGATGCAATTATTGCGGTTATGAAGACCAAACTGGCATCATCAAAAGATATAAATGAAACGAAAGCTATAATTAACGATAATTTAAAAAATATAGAAGAAGTATCAAATGAAGTAATTAAAAAAAATAATAGCAGTTATGGTGTTAAGGCAACGATGGGAAATTATGCTTTCCCTACAAAGACTTATGGAGATATAGCACTGCCAGCTGGAGAATATCAGGCGCTTAGGGTTGTTATCGGAAGTGGAACTGGGGCAAATTGGTGGTGTGTACTTTTCCCACCACTATGCTTTGTTGATGCAACTCATGGTGTTATACCAGACTCAGTAAAGCAGGACTTGAAGAGCTCACTTTCCTCAGAAGAATATGGTATCATAACTACGGCGGACAATAATGAAGATATACCTGTAAAAATTAAATTTAAACTAGTGGAGTTTTTACAGGGTACAAAGATAAGGGTTGCAGGTGCAGTCAACAGAATGTTTAAATAACAAATTACATTTTTACGTGTACAATTAATGGAACATAATTGGATAAATGAATCTTCCTAGAGCGGCAAAAGGCTATGTAGTCTACCATGACTACATAGCCTTTTGTTGGTTACGCCATTTTAAAGAATTATTACGAAGTATGTAACCAAAGATATTATTCTTTTTAAAAATAATCTTGTACTATTTCTATGTTTTCTCGAATAGAAATATTTTTATAACACACGAAAGGAAAAAATCTTTTTTGAGCTTTCAAAGGGAATTTTTAGAGGTGACAAGATGAGTGTAATTGAATCTAGGCTGAACAGCGCAAATTCAGATAGCATGCTAACTACAGGCCTTACAGACAAGGAAGCCAAGCGAAAGCTGCAAAAGTATGGTCCCAATGTTCTATCAGAAAGAAAGAAAATATCTCCCTTCAAAATTCTGTTTAAACAATTTACGGATTTAATGGTTATTATCCTTATGATATCAACAATCATTTCGGGTTTTATGGGGGAGATGACAGAAGCAATTACAATAGTAGCAATAGTGATAATAAATGCCATATTAGGATTTGTTCAGGAATTCAAAACTGAGAAAACAATGGAGGCATTAAAATCTCTTTCGGCACCAAACGCAAAAGTAATACGAAATGAGCAGCAGGTCAGTATTCCAGCTGAGGAACTTGTTCCAGGGGATGTTCTTGTTATCGAAGCGGGAGACAAAATTGCCGCTGATGCTGCTATTTTTGAGAGCCATAGCTTACATGTAGATGAATCACTTCTCACAGGCGAATCCGTTCCTGTAGAAAAACATGCCTTGAAAAATAATAGAGCAGTCATTGATCCTTTTGACAAAAAATCCTCTGTTTATATGGGCACAATTGTTACTGGTGGAAGGGCGAAAGCCATAGTATATGCAACTGGTATGAAGACCGAAATGGGAAGCATCGCTGATATGATTCAAAACATAGAGGATGAGGATACTCCACTTCAAAAAAGATTAACTAATTTGGGGAAATATATTGCTATTGGTTGTTTGGCTATTTGTGCAGTTGTGTCTTTAACTGGCATTTTGCGCGGGGAAGATCTCTTTACTATGTTGTTGTCAGGCATTAGTCTAGCTGTGGCAGCTGTACCTGAAGGATTGCCTGCTATAGTGACTATTTCACTTGCACTAGGAGTGCAGAGAATGCTCAAGAGAAATGCGCTGATACGCAAGCTACCTGCAGTTGAAACGCTTGGCTGTGCCAGTATAATATGCTCTGACAAGACCGGTACCTTGACTGAAAATAAAATGACAGTTCGGAAAATATATGCCGCAGGCTATCAGCTCGCTGTAACGGGCAATGGCTACAATACCGAGGGGAGCTTCCTTCTTGATAACAAGCCAACAGACCCACTTAGGGTTGAGGGGATAAAGCTAGCCCTTGAAATAGGAGCCATGTGCAATAACTCCGTTATAACAAGACCCTCGTCCGAAAATTCGGCAATGAGCAAAATAAAATCTATATTTTCCAAACAGGAAAATCTCAAAATATCAGGAGATCCAACAGAAATAGCATTGACTATAGCAGCAGCAAAAGCGGGTATTACACAAAGTAATTTAAACAACATTTACAAAAGGATAGATGAGTTGCCATTTGATTCTGATAGAAAATGTATGTCTATTGTCTGCAAAAACGCTAAAGGTGAAATTTATATCTTTACCAAGGGCGCACCAGATATGATAATTGATAACTGTAACAGAATAATGTCTGCAAGGGGAATTATAAAGCTCGACGATATGACCAAAAGAACCATTACAAAGCTAAATGATGGTATGGCCAATAATGCACTCAGGGTAATGGGATTGGCATATAGAAAGCTTGAGACAGGGACATATCGTTCAGGAAGTAAAAACGCAGAAAATGACCTTGTTTTTGTGGGGCTTATGGGTATGATTGACCCGCCTAGAAAAGAGGCAATTGAAGCTGTTCAGAAGTGCAAGCTGGCTGGTATTAAGGCGGTAATGATCACAGGAGATCACAAGCTAACTGCTACTGCTATTGCAAAAGAATTAAATATTTACTGTGATGGAGATCAGGTCTTGACAGGAGCTGAGCTAGACAAAATGGGTGAGGAACAGCTGGAAAAAGTAGCTGAATCTGTCTCAGTTTATGCGAGAGTATCTCCAAAACACAAGTTAATGATTGTTCGTGTGCTAAAGAAACTGGGGCATATTGTAGCTATGACCGGTGATGGAGTAAATGATGCACCTGCCGTAAAAGAGGCTGATATTGGTATATCTATGGGAATAACAGGCACTGATGTCACAAAAGAGGCATCGGCTATGGTGTTACTTGATGATAACTTTGCTACAATAGTTGCGGCGGTTGAAGAGGGACGTGTAATATACAATAATATCAGGAAATTTATTAGGTATATGCTTGCATGCAATCTTGGAGAGGTTTTAACAATGTTTTTAGGTATGCTTATTGGACTGCCTATTCCGCTCCTACCTATTCAGATTCTGTGGGTAAATCTTGCTACAGATGGTCTACCGGCTATTGCACTTGGCCTAGACCCACCAGAGAACGACATTATGATGAGGAAGCCCAGAGGTGCCAAGGACAATATTTTCTCACATGGTTTGTTAAAGCTAATAGTTTCAAGAGGAATATTTATAGGACTTAGCACACTAGGTGTATTTGCAAGTATTCTATATTTCACGAATAGTGTAGAGCTGGCACGCACTGGCGCATTTATGACATTGGTTATAACTCAGCTTATACATGTATTTGAGTGCAAATCAGAAACAAAGAATATATTTGAGATATCTTTATTTGACAACATTCCATTGGTTTTAGCTGTGTTGGTATCAATTATTATGATATTGGGTGTTGTGTATGTTCCAGTCTTGCAAGTTATATTTGAGACTGTAGCATTAGGACTAAATGAGTGGTTTCTAGTAATAGGCTTCTCACTAATAGTGCCTGTATTGTCCAGTATGATTGGTACTAATAAGAAGAAATATTAACTTTGCCGGCGCAAGCATAATTTTTTGAACTTCCACTATTCACCATTCACTATTCACTATTCACTGCAAGCAAGAGGAACGGGGTATATTATTAACAAAGTTAATAATATACCCCGTTCCTCTTGCTTGCATAATCCCTACTTGAAAACCCACAAAAAAAACTATATAATTACAGAAATGACTAAATGGTAAATTTTAATTTGAAAATCATGCTTTATTATTTAGTTATTTCTATCAGATGCAAAATGTTACATTTCGTTCATAGTTTATTAAAAATAATTATGGATAATATATATGTGTATCAATAGAAAAAATGTTCTTAAAAATGCGTGGTAACAATATAGGGGGGAAAATAATGATTGAAATTCAGAATTTGACCAAAAGTTTTGGCCAAATAAAGGCTGTAAATGATATCAGTTTTACAGTTGAAAAAGGTGAAATACTTGGTTTTCTTGGTCCCAATGGTGCAGGGAAATCAACCACTATGAATATCATTACTGGCTTCATGCCTTCTACCGAAGGTACGGTAAAGGTTTGCGGGTATGATATCATGGAAAATCCCAAAGAGGTTAAAAAGAGAATAGGATATTTACCTGAGCAACCACCATTGTACATGGACATGACTGTTACAGAATATCTGAGATTTGTTGCTGATTTAAAAGATGTCAACAAGAAGCAGACAAAGAACCAAATTTCAGATGTTATGGAGCTTGTTAAATTAGTCGATGTGAGTGGTAGATTGATAAAGAATTTGTCAAAAGGATACAAACAAAGAGTTGGCTTGGCCCAAGCACTCTTGGGTAATCCAGAGGTTTTAGTTCTTGACGAACCGACTGTTGGTCTTGACCCAAAGCAGATAATTGAGATCCGTAAATTAATTAAGGCTCTTGGAAAGCAGCACACTATTATTTTAAGCTCACATATATTGCCAGAAGTAAGTGCTGTTTGCGAAAAAGTAGTAATTATTAATAAGGGTAAGATCGCAGCTATTGATACACCTGAAAATCTATCAAAGGGTATGGGAACAGTAAGTAAACTATCAGCTACAATCGCTGGACCTAAGAGTTCAATCACTAGTGCTATACAAGCGATATATGGAATTAAATTAGTAGAAGCCCACATTGAGAAGGAAAAGGATATAGTTGAATATGTTATTGAGTCTGACAAAGATATTGATATCAGACGTCCTTTATTCTTTGCTATGGCCAAAGCGGGATATCCGATAATTGAATTGAAGTCTTTAGACCTTTCGCTTGAAGATATATTCTTGCAGTTAACCATGCAGGAAAAGGAGGTTAAATAATCATGTATTCTATATTTAAAAAGGAATTAAGATCGTATTTTACTTCACCAACAGCCTATGTAATGATTGGCTTGTTTGTGTTAATTTCTTCAATCATTTTTTATATAAATCTAGTTACACCTACTGCAGATTATGGTATGAATCTGAATTATATGTCACTAATACTGATACTTATAATCCCTATTTTGACAATGAAAATACTTGCAGAGGAGAGAAGAAGTGGTACAGAGGTGCTTTTAATTACATCTCCTACTAGCCTTACGAGTATTGTTATTGGAAAATACTTAGCAGCTTTTGCAGTATTCCTTGTTATGACAGTAATTACGTTTATCTACCCCCTCATTCTTTCAGTATATGGTAAACCTGCTGTTGCTGAAATAGTTGGAGGATATGTTGGCTTTATACTTCTAGGGTCTGCTTTCATAGCTTTTGGCTTGTTTGCATCATCTCTCACTGAGAGTCAGATTATTGCCGCTATAGTTAGTATTGTAGGTCTATTGCTTATGTGGTTATTGCAGGGAATTGGTCCTGGACTTGGTGGAATATGGTCCAAGATTTTCAGTTGGTTTTCACTATTTTCAAGAACTGAGGATTTTTATTCGGGTATACTTTCACTCGGACCAATTGTGTACTATTTGAGTTTCTCGGCAATATTTGTATTTCTAACAATTAGAGTAATCGAAAAAAGACGCTGGAGCAAGGGGTGATGAAAATGGGAAAATTTAAATTTAATAGAAAAGCTCTTAAATATGGTTCAAATTCTTTATTGATGATTGCTATTGTTGTAGCAATTGCAGTAGTTATAAACCTACTTGTTGGTATGGGTGATTTAAAAATGGATTTGACATCAGAGAAATTATACAGTCTTAGTGATAGTAGCAAGACTATTTTAAAGGATATTAAAAAGGATGTAACCATTTATGGGTTGTTTGATGATGGAAAGATACCAGGAGGCACTGAATATAAACAATTGATTAACCTTTTGGGCGAATATAAGGGCTTTGGAATTAAGGTGACTTATGTTGACCCTGATAAAGATCCAGGCACAATTACTGCTCTGGATAAAGATAAATCAAAAGGAATTGCAAAGGGTGATTTTGTTGTTAAGAGTGGCAACAAGGTCAAAAAGCTCGTTGCACAAGATCTCTATGGTGAAGTAGACCCACAATATGGCAGATTATATAAAGCAGAGTCACTTATTACAGGAGCTATAAAATTTGTAACATCAGATGTTACACCTGTTGCTTATTTTGTAGAGGGGCATAATGAATCTTCTCTTACAAGTGATTTGACTCAAGTAAAATCAGCATTAGAAAACAACAATCTTGAGGTTAAATCTCTTTCGCTTGTATCAGAAGGTAAAATTCCTGACGATTGCAAATTATTAGTATTTGCTTCGCCTAAAAAGGATTTGTCTGAGAATGAAAAAATCAAAGTAAATGCTTACCTCAAAACTAATGGTAAAGCGGTATTCTTGTTTGACGCAGTTGAAACAAGTGACAAATTCTCAAACTTCGAAGAGGTTTTAGCTAGCTTCAACATTGGTATTAATTATGATAAAGTTAAAGAAATGGATACTAATAGGCACTTGCCAGGTGATGAATATGCTATGCTCGCATTGCTGGAGAAAAATGATATCAATACCGCTTTTAATGCAAGTGACTATCCGTTATTTTTGCCGGATTCAAGAAGCTTGAGCATTTTGAAAAATGCAAAGGAATGGCTTATTACTACATCACTAATTAAAACAAGTGAAAAAGCAATTTCATCAAGTATAGTAAATCAAGGGGTTACAGAACAAGGACCATTTGACTTAGCTATAGCTTCTGAAATAAGCGGTAGTAGCAAGGTGTTGGCTTTTGGTAATGGAGTATTCTTGACAGATGCTGCGTTATCAAGTCAGTACTCGACATATTTTTCAAATGGTGCAAACTACTTCTTGAGTACTGTTGTAAACTGGATGCAAGACAAGTCAGATGAAACAACAGTAGAATCCAAGTTAGTTAGTGAGAAGGCGCTTACTACCACTGCCGGACAGACGCAGGTTATTACCATAATTCTTATTATTGTACTTCCGATTTTAATTATGGGTTACGGTTTAGTTGTTTGGTCTAGAAGGAGGCACTTGTAAAATATGAAGTTATATAGAAATGCTATTATACTCGTTGTGGTCTTAGGTCTGTTGGTGGGTGCATACTTTTTTATTCAGAACAAAAAGGCAGCAACTCCAGATGTAGCAGATGCAAGCGCAACTGCTGATGTAATAAATGTTATTACTGTAGATCAAGCGAAGATCAATTCATTGGAATTTAATAGCGAGATTGGCTCAGTCATGTTGAAAAAGCAGGATAAAGCATGGACAATGAATCCTTCGTCTGAGTTTCCAATAGATAACACGATAGCAGAGGCTTCAGCTACCGATATGTCTACAATCGTTGCTGATAAAGTAATTGAAGAAAAAGCTACTGATTTAGTCAAATATGGCTTGGACAAGCCAGCAATCGTAAAGGTTGGATTGACAGATGGCAGCTTTAAGGAGATTGAGATTGGCTCAAGCAATCCAACAAATGAAGGTATCTATGTAAAGAATAAGGGTGAGTCAAAGGTTTATTTGATTGGCAGCTACTATGAGAGTAAACTTAAACTCAGCAGGGGATATTTTGCAAAGAAAGATATATTGCCTGTAGACCCTACAACTCTTAATACCTTTGCATATGAAAAAAATGGTGAGATGCAATACGCAATTAGTATTACTTCTGGGAGTGCTATTATGGAAATAACAGCGCCGATAAAGGAAGAAGCCGAACCTTCAAAGATATCGCCAATGCTAGCTGCTGTTGTTCAGTTGGTTATAACTGATGTTGTTGATGAGAATCCTACTGACCTTGCTAAGTATGGCTTGGACAAACCAGCATATGCTATTGTGTATGGCGATGCCAACACTAGCAAGAAGATATTATTTGGCAAGGAGTTAAAAAAGGGATCGATAGTATATGCAAAATTCCCTGAGGGAAAGAGTGTATTCACTATTGATGCTACTCCATTAACGTTCCTCGATGTTAAGTTAAGTGATATTTTAAATACCTTCATATATTTGCCAAATATAGCCGACGTAAATTTGATTGAGTTGTCTATCGATGGCAAGAAGATAGTATCTGATATTACGACGAATAAAGATAATAAGGATGAGGATAAATTCAAAGTTGATGGAAAAGATGCAAACATGGAGAATGAAAAGGGAGACTCATTGTTTAGAGCTTTTTATACATCCATGATTGGTATTACCATGACCAAGTATGAGCCAGGTGCGAAACCATCAGGAACACCTGATGTTACCATTAAATATTTTATGAAACCTGATTCAAAAGCAGTTACAATTGATTTCATTTCAAAGGATAGTAACTACTACTATGCTATGAAGAATGGAGTATATACAAATAGGGTTATTCTAAAGTCTAAGTTTGATGAAGCAGATGGAATTAGAGAAGCCTATAAAGCGCTTAAAAAGGCAATTGATGAAGTCAAGTAATAAAGAAGACTAAGCTCAGATGAAGTTTTCTGAGCTTAGCCGCACTTATATCGAAGCTTGGCAGCACTAATCTCATACTCGTTAGAGTAGGAGATTAGTGCTGCCGCTGAGATGAAAAATAAAATGTAATGTGATTGGCAACTCTCACATAGAATTAAAGTAACATCTAAATAATAAAAACCTATTTTAAAGGTGGAAAATATACCCTTCAAAATAGGGAAGCTATTATAGTTGTTTCTAAACTAATTCTATGTTGGGAGTTGCTTTTTTTGATAAAAGGAGAATTTGGTAATATACTCAAGGTTGCTTTTCTTTATATGGCAACAATAATAGGTGCAGG
>DATCID010000182.1:0-3183 GCA_036507975.1 Ruminiclostridium sp. | reverse complement strand
ACCTAAAATCTATGTAAACATATATGGCTAAGATTTATGTGAATGGCGGAGTGAAGAGCCGGATGCCTTAATTGGGCACGTCCGGATCTGTGAGGGGTAAGTACCGCGAGGTGCACCTACTCGACAATAGTTGTGGAAAGTAGACTACGTCTACTGAATTTAGGAGATCAAGTGAATAGATCAAGTGAAAAGTCAAGTGAAAAGTCAAGTGAAAAGTTCAATTGAAAAGTTTAAGTGAAAAGTTTAAGTGAAAAGTTTAAGTGAAGGTTCAACTGAATGGAAATTAGGGAACAACTATGATTAATTACGAATATATAACAGAATATATTAGAGCTACGATAAAGCCCAACTCTGGACTGCTTTTAGAGCTAGAGGAGTATGCTTCTCAAAATCGTGTACCAATAATACAGCCAGAAGTAGCTGCTTTGATGAAGGTAATAGGTAGTATGCAACGTCCTACAAGAATACTTGAAGTTGGGACTGCTATTGGATACTCTTCTATTTTGTTTTCTGGATTTTTAGAGCAAAATGGAATAATAGATACGATTGAGAGAGATGAGAAAATGACTCTGCTTGCAAGGAAAAACGTAAAAGCCTTAGGCCTACAAGATACTATTAATGTCATTGCAGGAGATGCAATTGATGTGCTGGCTTGTTTGAATAAGAGCTATGATATGATTTTTTTAGATGCAGCAAAAGGCCAATATAGTGAGTTCCTAGAGCAGAGCAAGCGTATGCTCGTTTCTGGAGGAATATTGGTTTCTGATAATGTTCTGTACAAAGGTATGGTTGCAAGCGAGGAACTTGTGGTAAAGAGAAAAAAGACAATTGTCACAAAGATGCGAAGCTTCCTTAAAATGCTTTGCGAGGATGAAAGCTTTGAAACAAGCATTATTCCAATTGGAGATGGGGTAGCGCTCAGCTACAAAAAATAGAGCAATTTTTTAGTTAAAAATTCAATGATATATTTTTTAATGGGCTAGGAATAAACTAGAATAATCGGCGAATTATTTGGAGGATTTATGAAAAAGGTTGAGCTTTTAGCTCCTGCTGGGAATCTGGAAAAGTTGAAAATGGCTATTTTATATGGTGCAGATGCCGTTTATATTGGTGGACAGAGGTTTGGACTTAGAGCCTCAGCTGATAATTTTTCCGTGGAAGATATGCAGCAAGGGCTTGAATTTGCACGTGAGAGAGGATGTAAGCTTTATGTTACTGTGAACATAATTCCTCATAATCAAGACTTAGTAGGCTTGCCGGAATATATAAAACAGCTAGATGAGCTAGGCGTAGATGCTGTGATTGTTTCTGATCCTGGTATATTTGACATTGTTCGCAAAACTGCGCCAAATATGGAGATACACATAAGTACTCAGGCCAATAATACAAACTATAGTAGTGCAAATTTCTGGTATGGACTCGGAGCAAAAAGAGTAGTAGTAGCCAGAGAACTTTCCATAGAGGAGATAAAGGAAATTGGTGCCATGACACCAGAGGGACTTGATATTGAGGCTTTCATTCACGGCGCAATGTGCATATCATACTCTGGAAGATGCCTACTGAGCAACTATATGACTGGAAGAGATTCAAATAAGGGAGCTTGTTCGCACCCCTGCAGGTGGCAGTACCATCTTGTTGAGGAAAAACGGCCAGGCGAATATTATCCAGTATATGAAGACGAACGCGGTACATATATATTTAATTCAAAAGATTTATGTATGATTGAATATATTCCGCAACTTATAGAGTCTGGAATATCTAGCTTTAAAATCGAGGGAAGAATGAAGAGCTCCTTCTATGTGGCAACCGTTGTAAGTGCATATAGAAAGGCAATTGATGCATATACTGCTGATCCAGCAAACTATAAGTTTGATACTGAATGGCTAAGCGAGCTATCGAAAGCTAGTCATAGGGAATACACCACAGGTTTTTATTTCAATAAAACTACCGGCGTAGATCAGATTTATAATACTAGCTCGTATATCAGAGATTATGACTTTGTGGGATTGGTTCTGGAATACGATAAAGAAACTAAAATTGCCAAGATTGAGCAGAGAAATAGAATGATTGTAGGCGACGAGATAGAAGTGGTTAGCCCACACAAGGACTATTTTGTCCAAACAATTGAGGCTATGGAAAATGAAGATCGAGAGAGCATCAGAACAGCGCCCCATGCTCAAATGACAGTCTATATGAAAATGGAGCAAGAGGTCGCACCTTGCACGATCATTCGGAGGAAGTAGTGGCTATTTGTGTTTTTTACATTTAGAAAGCAATGGGTGAGCTGGAAAACATGGAATTCTTTTCTCCACCATGAGATATTAGAAGAATAATCAACTAAATTGTCAGGTTAGTACATTAACGTAAGTAATTGATTTCTACCGTATATTAACATTTTACGATTTTTAATTTAAAAAAATGTATGAATAGTTTCTTTACCTAAGATTTAGCTTTTTATTATGAGAACATATAAATCAAAAAAAGGAATGCCATTGACCCAAAAGTCAATGGCATTCCTTTTTTTTGATATAATACATAACTTTATTTCAATCCACAAACATTTTCTGTTTCTTATAAATAGAAAATGTTTGACCTTTAAATTATACCAAGTGAAATATTAGAAGTCAAAGAAAGCATTTGACAACAATAAATTATTAATATACAATAAAAATGCATTTCAAAGTAATGTAATATATATAATTTATATAAAGGGAGGTTGAGTTCTAAAATGTGTTTTAGTTGATATTGAATTAAAGTTACAAAGGCTGTTAAAAACTGTAAAATAATTGTGTTATATTAACTATTTTGTAGTATTATATACTATAGAGGGAAAATTATATATTGTGACACTTATAACTAAGTTTGCTATCCATTACGGAATTTTGCTATAAAGTTGAAGGGGGAGAAGACAATGTTTTGTGCCCATATAAACCCTAATGATTTAAATGAACAAAGTGTTAAAGAACACTTAACAAATGTTTCTGATTTGTGTATGGAATATTGCGCTAAAATTTCACTTGGATATACAGGAAAATTAGTTGGTATTCTTCATGATATGGGAAAAGAAACTAACACTTTTGATAGTTATATTCGGTATAGTGCGGCGAACCCCAAGGATAAATCGCTTAAAGGAACTATAGATCACTCCACAGCAGGAGCTAAGCTGATTTATGATAACTTTTA
>DATCID010000181.1:0-17638 GCA_036507975.1 Ruminiclostridium sp. | reverse complement strand
GGTAATTATATTTCCACTTACATCCATATACTCTGTCTGGTAAACCACCATGCTCATCTCACCAATGTAAGCCCCTGCATTCATTGTCACAGCTCCTCCAATGGTGCCAGGTATTCCTTCTGCAAATTCTAGTCCAGAGAGTGAGTTTTGGAGCGCTAACTTTGAGGCTTTTGAAATTAGCATTCCTGCCTCAATCTCCATAAGCTCACCCTTAACTGTACAGTTATCTATATTTTCATATATTTTAATAACTATACCTCTAATACCCCTGTCAGAGACCAAAAGATTAGTTCCATTTCCCATCACCATATAGGGCGTTTTTGAACTGTTACAGTATTTAATAATCTCTCCGATTTGAGTATTATTTTCTGGAAAAACCATGACGTCTGCTGGTCCACCTATTTTAAACGAAGTGTGATTACTCATAAGTTCATCAATTAAAACTTTTTCTTCTCCCAAAATAGAATTAAGTTTTATAACCAACTCTTGATTTTTCAAAATATTACATTCCCCCTATCTTAAATACATAAAATACTTTTTATTAATATGGCTATAGGTATTCAATTTATTGATCCTTTATTAAATGCTCAATTCTTTTCTTGCGCTCTAGCAGGTATTTATTCATTTTTTCTACCGAGGTTGTTACCACAAGCTCCTCGGGCATTCCAACCTCTGCAAATAATTTATTTATATTATCGAATTTGCCAATATCAAAGCTTATATGTGCATCACTTCCAGTTGTTATTCTCACACCATATTTTTTACACATAAGAGCTATCTCAAGGCAATTCTTCTCGCTTCCTGTTCTCACAACAAATGAATGATTGTTTATCTCAATAAGCTTATTATAATCTCTCGCTGCCTTAACAACCTTTTCTATATCAATCTGAAACTGAGGATTACCTGGGTGTGCAAGCGCATCAATATATGGATTCGACAGAACCTGTATTGCAGCATTGGTATGTTCTTCAACAGTTGTTGGCTCAATGCAAATATCGTGAAAACTTGCCATAACAAAATCCAGTCTCTTTAAATAGTATTCTGACAAATCTACTTCTCCACTATAATTAATAATATTCAGTTCCACTCCTTTTATAACACGAACACCGTAAAGCAAATCCGGTATTACACGTAAATTGCCGAAATGGTATCGAAATGGTGCTCCATTCATAGCTGGACCATGATCTGACATGTTAATCATCTGTATTCCATTAACTGAAGCCTCTTTTGCATTCTCTTGAATTGTACTATATGCATGCCCACTTGAAATTGTGTGCGTATGTGTATCAACTACTATATTCAATCTATGCCCTCCTTGAGTGGCTAACAGTTGCTAGATATAAAGCCCCTGTTAGATTTTTTTATTCACTATATCCAGATTCTTTATAAACAGTTAGTTTATTAATATTGCCTAATACTCTCTCACTTAAAGCTTTTGCAGCGTTATACCCCATTTTCTTTTGTCTATTGTTCATTGCCGCAACCTCTACAATGATAGCTAAGTTTCTTCCTGGACTAACAGGAATATTTAAACATGGAACCATTAATCCCAATACTTCTGTAAACTCATCCTCAAGCCCAAGCCTATCATACATCTTTTTATCATTCCAGTGTTCCAGTTTTATAACCAGATTTATATTCTCTGTCATTTTAACAGATCCAACACCATATAGATTTTTAACATCCAGAATTCCTATACCCCTAATTTCTATGAAATGTCGTATAATATCCGGGGCCGTACCTACAAGTGTCTTATCAGATACCTTTCTGATTTCAACATTATCATCAGCTACAAGTCGGTGCCCTCTTTTTACTAGTTCAAGAGCTATCTCGCTCTTTCCTACACCGCTTTCACCCAGTATAAGAATGCCCTCCCCATATACCTCAACCAGTACACCATGCATACTAGTTCTAGGTGCCAACTGTAAATTTAAATATCTAATTAAACTACTCATAAATCTTGACGTAACATCATCTGTTCTGAGAACTGGTATTTTGTATCTTTTACCAACCTCAATCATCTCAGGAAAAATACCTAGTCCTCTTGCAACAACCATACAAGGAAATCCGCACTTGAAGAAATTATCTAGTCTTCTATATCGATCTCCCTCACTAAGCTGCATTAAATAGGCAGTTTCTCCCTTTCCTATAATCTGTATCCTATCTGTTCCAAAATATTCCAAATACCCAGCAAGTTGCAATCCTGGCCTGTTGACATCGGCAGATGAAATTTCACCATCTTCATAATCCTTACATCCTGTTAATTCTTCTAATTGAAACTCTTCCATTACCTCTTTTATTGTTACAGAATACATCCGAAAGCACCTCAATTCCCTCTAAGTAACAACTAAATAACAACAGAAAATCTCTCTCTTCAAAATCGATTTCTATTATTTAGCTGTTTCTCCAAATATGTATTGTACATATCTTAATATTATATAATACTGGCGAAATAAATAAAACACGGCAAATTCACGAATTTGCCATGTACATTTGTGCAATTATGCGTTTTCACTTCTTGGTATTAATCCTCAGCTTGTATAAGCAGCGACTTAAATCAAGGACATTTTGCCAACTCATTTTCAATAAAATACACGGCAAATCCATAAATTTGCCGTGTACATTTGAACAGTCATTTTTTAAAAGAGAGAGTTATTTAGAATAAACGCTGCAAATACTATAGAAACCATTGATAATAGCTTTATAAGGATATTTATTGATGGGCCAGAGGTATCCTTGAACGGATCTCCAACTGTATCCCCAACAACTGCCGCTTTATGGCTATCTGATCCCTTTCCACCTAGATTTCCTGCTTCAATGTATTTTTTAGCATTATCCCATGCTCCACCAGAATTTGCCATCATTATAGCTAGAACAAAACCAGATACTGTTGCACCAGCCAACATACCAGCAATACCATTTACTCCAAGAAGTAGTCCTACAATGATAGGAGCAACAATACCTAAAAGAGCAGGGGCAATCATTTCCTTTTGAGCAGCCTTTGTACAAATATCCACGCAGGTAGCATAATCTGCTTCTGCCTTTCCATCCATTAATCCCACAATCTCTCGAAATTGCCTTCTAACCTCAACAACAATTTTTTGGGCTGTTCTTCCTACTGCGTCCATTGTAAGTGAAGCAAATAGGAATGGGAGCATTGCACCAATGAATAATCCGACAAGTACTGGAGGATTAAGAATTGATAAATTAAATACGTCTCCTAAATTCTGTTTTACTGCAATTATATCAACTTCACTTTTGAATGCAGCAATAAGAGCAAGTGCAGTCAGAGCGGCTGATCCTATTGCAAAACCTTTTCCAGTTGCTGCTGTCGTATTTCCAAGTGAATCAAGAGCATCTGTACGCTCTCTAACCTCAGCGGGTAAATTAGCCATTTCTGCTATTCCACCTGCATTATCAGCAACAGGTCCATAGGCATCAGTGGCAAGGGTTATGCCAAGAGTACTTAGCATACCAACTGCTGAAATTCCTACTCCGTATAGGCCAAGTCCAAAATTAGTTGCGCCCCCTGAAAGATAATAACTTGCCATAACAGCTCCCGCAATAATAATTACTGGTACAACTGTTGAAAACATTCCTAATGATAAACCACCTATTATAATAGTTGCAGGACCAGTTAAAGAAGCATTTGCAAGTTTTTTAGTTGGCTTATATGTATCTGACGTAAAATATTCTGTAAAAAAGCCAATTAAGTTTCCTGCTATAAGTCCACTAAGTATAGCAAAATATACTCCAATATGTTCCATACCCAGTACTGATCTTACTAGGAAAAATGAGATTATTGCTATCAAAGCACTACTTATATATACACCACGTCTTAGTGCACTAAGTAATGCGCTTTGCTTTGTTGCTTCACCAGTATGGACAAAAAACGTTCCAATTATTGAGGCAAATACTCCGATTGCTGCCATAGTCATTGGAATTGTTACTCCTGGAACACCTAACCCAGCAGCCACAGCTAATGCACTAGTTGAAACAATGGAGCCTACATAGGATTCATATAAATCTGCTCCCATACCTGCTACATCACCAACATTATCGCCAACATTATCTGCTATTACAGCTGGATTTCTAGGATCATCTTCTGGTATTCCTGCTTCAACCTTTCCAACAAGGTCTGCGCCCACATCTGCTGCCTTTGTGAAAATACCACCACCAACACGAGCAAATAGTGCCATTGAACTTGCTCCCATTCCAAATGTAAGCATCGCGCTAGTAATTTTTATAATTTTATCAGCTTCTACTAAGCCGCTGTAATACCAATTCAAGAAGAAATACCATATACTTAGATCTAAAAGTCCTAGACCAACCACAACCATACCCATTACTGCTCCACTGGAAAAAGAAACTCTTAGTCCACTGTTTAAACTTGTTCTACATGCATTGGCAGTCCTGGAATTCGCTGCTGTTGCTATTTTCATTCCAAGGAATCCAGATAAGCCAGAGAAAAATCCTCCAGTCAGAAATGCAAATGGTACAAATGGGGTTAAGTAATCAAAATAGGCCATTACACCTAATAGGACTACCATTACAATAAAAAACATAGCTACACCAGTATATTGCCTTTTTAGATAAGCATTTGCCCCTTTTCTGATTGATAAAGCAATTTGCTTCATTGAATCAGTGCCCTCACTTGTTTTCATTACCCTTTTAGAAAGGTAAACCGCAAAGATTAAGGCTAGTATTGCACCAATTGGTGCAAGTAACAGTAAATCAAAATTCATTCAATCTTCCCCCTTTTTCGTATAAAATTAGCATGAATTAAAAGCAAAATCTTCTTAAATTTAGTCTACATATGTTGAATAAGAAAGGGTCAAGACATGGATTTTAATCTCACCCATTTTACCTTGGAGTATCATGCAAATAAATAATAATACTACGAATTATTATAATACTACAAATTAATATAATCAACATATAAAATTAATTAAATATTAAAAAACTACTTTTTTCATTTTAGAATACAGAACGCAGCTTTTTAATATGGAGCTGACCGCAAAGACTACTATTATAAAATACCGTGTTTCGCTAAATAAATTAACTTTTGTTTATCATTAAGCTCTGGGTCTTCTAATACACATTCAAACAAATAGTTAAGCATGTTTTTTAATTCCTTGCCCGGCTCCATACCTAGCAAAATCAGGTCATGACCATTGATAGCCATATCTCTTTTATTCAAGCACTGATTATCATTTCTTATTTTATAATATATTTTTTTTATGTTATCTAATTTTATCAATCTATTGCCTAAATATATACTATTCTGAGCCATTGCATCGGCTTTTTGTACCTCTAACAGTTCTAAAAACGAGTCATTACCTACATTACTAATTACTTTTCTGATAGATTTTTCAGTGTCATGTATATCCAAATCATGATTAAAAATAAGCTTAGTAATTTTCCTTATGAATTCCTTGTCAAATCTAAGCCTGTTTAATATGTTACTTGCTAACCCTGCGCTCACATCCTGATGACCATAGAAATGGTCTATACTTTTAACATCTGTAGTTTTCTTTAATGGCTTCCCTATATCATGCAAAAGCATTGTCCACCTGAGGATACTATTGTTTTCCACATATTCTACAGTATGTAAAATATGTTCTGCAACATTATACACATGAAAAGGGTTATTTTGCTGGGTTTGATAGCATATTACGAACTCTGGGATTATATTTTCAAGAAGCCCTGTTTGATTTAAATAGTCAAAATACATAGGATTTGGGGAAGTTAATATTTTATTTAATTCATCCCTTACCCTTTCATTACTTATATTTTTAATTAATCCTGAGTTTATCTTAATAGCCTCAAAGGTAGCTTCTTCAATATTAAAGTCTAGCTGTGCGCTAAATCTGATAGCTCTGAGCATCCTTAATGCATCTTCTCGAAATCTCAGATTAGCATCACCAACAGCTTTTATTTGACAACGGCTTATATCATTAAAACCATCAAAGTAATCAACTAAACCCTCTTTAGGATGGTATGCCATTGCATTTACAGTGAAATCTCTCCTAGCCAAGTCCTGTTTTAGACTGGATGTAAACTGAACGCTGTCTGGCCTCCTAAAATCAGAGTATTCTCCATCAATCCTGTATGTTGTTACCTCAATGCAGTTATTGCCAACAGCAACGCTTACTGTACCATGCTTGATACCAGTATCATATGTTCTTTCAAATATTTTTTTAATGTCCTCCGGCAATGCATTTGTGGTTATATCCCAGTCGTTGGGGATCCTGCCAAGAATACTATCTCTAACGCAGCCACCAACTAAAAAAGCCTCAAAACCGCTTTCATTTAGTTTCTCAATAATATAACCTACCTCGTCGGGAAAAACTATTCTACCAAAATTAATCATATCTCCTACCCTTGTTGTCATGTAGGAACAACTAAATAATAATATCTAATTGTCCCTTAGTTTCAAAACCATAATTAATTGTATCACAAAACCTTTTTATTAATACATTACTAATTAATTTGAATTAGAAGAATTAGAAAAGCTCTTATTTTCAAAGTATATTATTTTTGTTCCCTCTGAATCTTAGAAATATGTTTATTGCAAAGACGAAATATTATGAACAAAAGCAACAATGCTCATAATAGAGATTTCGGCTATTGTTCCCAACGTGACATTCTTATTAAACGGACAAAATAAGCAGAATAAAACATTCCCAGTATTACTACTATTACAAGCATTACCCAACGAGCAGGCTGGTGGCCCTTGAGGTATGACCAACAGTTTTATGAATGTATCTGACCGTCCCATCAGAACACCTGTAAATCCGTTACCTACCAAGCCTCCAGCATTAACATATACTGTAACAGTCTGCCCTATGTATTGTTCGAAATTTATCTTATGTATGCTTTTTTTCGAATTGTTTTCCATTGGAATTTTTTCAGTATGTTTTGCCTCTTTGTGTACGGATTTTTTGGGTGATGATTTCATTAACAATACCTCAGAAATAAACTCTTAATTTATTATATTACGTTTATAAAGTATTGAGAATTGACTTATGCTTCATATTATTTTTATTTTATTTTTGTAACACAAGAAAGATGTGGTGAATAGTATGATATTAGCCAAGTAAATCCTTGTTTTTATACAAGTAAGTTTGTTTAAAAATAAGTGTTGCGCTTGGAGTACTTAATTAAAATTTTAAATTCGTGGGAGGTAGTGTTTATTATGTCAAATAAAAATGGGTTCCTTGGAGGTTGTTTCGGTGACTGCTTTGATGACAATATCATTTGGATAATAATAATTCTTATTATTTTATTCAGCTGTTTCTGTGGAAATAGAGATAGCAGCAGCAGTGATTGTTAATTTGCCCTACGTGGCACAAAAAAGAACTCAGGGGCATTATACGCCCCTGAGTTTATTTTTTTTTCAATTTCTTATAACTACATTTATAGATCCACCCGTTTTAATTCAACAACTTGTTCTTTCTTTAGTTCGTTATTTGTAACTAATAACGAAACTATAACGCTACCCACTAAAATAGTAAAAATAGTAATTAATGATGCTACAATAGAAATTTCTATATGGAAGAATAAAATCCCCAGCTTTACTCCTGTAAACATCAGTATTAATGCTACACCATACTTTACGTACTTGAACTTTTCATGTAGAGCGCAAAGTACAAAATATAGGCTTCTAAGTCCAAGAATTGCAAAAATATTAGAGGTATATACAATGAAAGGGTTCGTAGTAATAGAGAAAATCGCAGGTATTGAGTCAATAGCAAATAAAATATCAGAGGACTCAATAAGTATTAGTATTGCAAATAGTGGTGTTGCGAATAATTTCTTGTTCTGCCTAATAAAAAACTTTTCTTCATGCATTGTATCTGTGACAGGCATAAACTTTCTTAATAATTTCATAACATTACTATTTTTATAATTTTTTTCTGTATCATGACCAAACATCATTTTAAAACCGCTAATTATTAAAATTACTCCAAATATATATAAAATCCAATTAATACTGTTTACAACTTTTATTCCTAATAGTATGAATATCAGTCTTAGAATTATCGCTCCAAATATTCCATAGTTCAAGACTCTGCGTTGGTATTTTACTTTTACTCCAAAACTTGTAAATAGAATTAAAAATAGAAAGAGATTGTCTACGCTGAGACTCAGTTCAATCATGTAACCGCCAAGAAATTCTAATGCTTTGGTTGAATCCCAGAAAATAAGTATACCTATATTAAAAAGTATAGCTAGCCCCATCCAAAACAAAACAAACTTTATTGCTTTCTTCGTTGACATTTTTGTTCCTCCCAAAAAATAATAAATCAAATAAAAAAACCTTGAATGCAAAAAAAACATTCAAGGTCTTGCTTTCCACTTTGGAGAATAAAGCCAGGCTTTTTAGCCGTGGTGTTGACTTTATCGCTTTCAAGCTACTCCCCTTTACTTGTTGTTAAGCTTAGCAAAATTATCAGCTTAAGTCAATGATGATAATCATAAAAAACATAGCAGTCCACATCAAATTTATACATTTTTGATGCGAACCGCTATGTTAAAAGACTGGAGTCTGCAAAGTTAATTCACATCTCAAAAAAATTTGTGACTATTATTTATTTTTCTACGGCATCTCCCCAGACACCTATTTCCTTGAGTCTACTAATTATTGGCAAGTGCTGCGTACATTTGCCTTCACAAATGCCACATTCAATACAATCCTTCACGTCCTCAGGCTTTATACCCCAATGCCATTTTAGATTATTCAGAACTCCATTTGTATCTCCTAAAATATGATTGTTATATGAAAGCATATACTTTGAAACTGATATCTTCTTAGGGCAATGCTCACAATAATGGCAGCCTGTGCAAAGCTTATCCATGGAATTAAACAACTTGCCTTCAATTTCCTTTAATTTTTTCTGGTCTAGCTTAACAAGGTTATCTCCAATATGGCAGTTCTGAATTACCTCTTCCATACTACCCATTCCAGCTAAAACAGTGGTTATCTCATCATGTGAAGCATTAAATCTAAGTGCTGCATCAACTACTGTCTTATCCTCTGCGCTTCTTATAAAATCGAAATATTCAGCCTTTTGAGGGATTAGCCCTCCTCCTAATGGGTTCATCGTTGCTACTCCAAGACCTTTTTTATATGCTGCTTCCAATCCCTTTTGCCTATATGGAAAATTAAGAATGTTGTAACCCACAGTCATTCCTTCGAAGCAGTTATCATTAACAATGGTCTCAATTTCGTCGCCAGTGCAATGTGTTGAGAAGGTGATATGTTCTATAAGTCCTTCTTCTTTTGCTTTGAGAGCAGCTTCATATGCCCCCCCTTTGACCATTCTGCTTTTATAATCATCTAAGTTTAAAATACACCATATATGAAAAAAGTTTATTTTTTCTAAATTCATCCTTTTCAAAGAGGTCTCTAACTGTGCACGTAGCTTGGAGCCATCTTTATTACTACTTTTCGTTGAAACATAAAATGGTTTCTTCATGTTTTTAAAAGCATGAGCCATGATTAATTCACTTTGATCATCACAATATCCTGGTGCAGTATCAAAATAATTTACACCAAGTTCATTTGCCTTCACTACAAACTCAGCACATTTGTCATAGTCGTAGGTGTCAGAAGCCTTCGGAAATCTCATACCTCCAAAACCAATTACAGAAATGTCCTTACCTGTTTTACCATATTTTTTGTAAATCATATATACCTCCGCTATTATTTAAGATTACTGCATGTTACTATAGACAACTAACTTTTTGTCTCATAAGCTAATTAATAGCCTATCAAAGTAAATTATATAATTATTGTTTCTATTCGACAATGTACATTCTTATCTTCATTCCAACTATTTTATATAGTTTAACAGATCATTCAAGGCTCAACAGGTCCCCATTTTCTTTTAACCATGCTCTACATTTCTTATACTGTGGAAATATGTATTCGACAAGCTTCCAAAACTCCTTTGAATGGTTCATTTCCTTCATATGGCAAAGCTCATGGATTACTACATAATCTAGTACTTCCAGTGAAGCCATTATCAGCTTCCAGTTAAAGTTTAAATTACCTTTTGCGCTGCAACTGCCCCATCTTGTTTTCTGCTCTCTAATAGTAATTCTTTGAGGGTACACGCCTATAATTTTTGAATAATTATTTATTCTTTCTTCAATTAGTAACTTAAAGCGCTCAACATACCACAGCTTCAATGAATTCCTAATTTTTTCTTTTTCAAAATTAATTGGCAATGTAATTACAAAATTCTCATCTTCGAGCCATACTGTCGGCCTTTTGAGATCAATGCTTCCAACCAGTTTTAGCTTATATTCTTTCCCCAAGTAGCTAAAGTACTCACCATCTTCAAACACCTTAGCCTTCTTCGTTTTGGATTCTTTAGCCTCAATATTCGCAAGCTTTTCTAAGATCCATTGCATTTTATTTAGCAGCAATTGATTTATATAACTCTCAGATGTATAGTTTGGGCAAGCCACCTTTACCAGTCCATTTTTTTCTATTGCAATACCGACTGTTCTTCTGCTGCTTCTTTTTAATGTATACTGAAGCTCTCTATCTGCCAATAAAATAGTACAAACCTTCGGAGTGTTCTGTTTATTCTTTTTCACCTATGTTAACCTCCACAGTCGCAATTGCGGTTGCATAATGTTATTAACTAAACTTTCCCATATAATGAAGCACCATTAGTGCAACCTATCTCAACACTTTTCGCATAACGAGAAGCTTTAATAATAATACTATCGCCCTCTATTCTATAAGTCAAATCAGGATTCTTGAATTAAACAAAATCCTACTTCTTAGCATTTATTATTTTGCTAAGAAGTAGGATTACTAAACTTCGCAAAATTACTTTAGTAATAATTCTACAAAATCTTGCATTTTATAATCTCCTTTTAGTTATTTCATTTTTTCAAGATGAATAACATTCCATGAGAGCTTTGGTAATGCTGCAACTAACTTATTTCCATCTATTTGAGCATTTCCGTTATTTTGAGGAACAACATTATTTGGGCATTCTTCTGTATTGGTATCTTTAGCACCCTCGCTTTTAAGCACGATATGCTCTTTAACTATATAATTTTCAAATCCTCTTAATTCAGTCTCAAGTGGTAGCACTTCCTCCATACTCCGATTGATAGCAAAGATTGAAATATCTCCATTGTCGGCCAAAGTTGCTGCCGCATCAAGATATGGAACATCAGTAAAATCAGTGGAATCATATTTAGGAGAATTCACATTTATCATCAGTGACGTTCCTCTTGCGTATTTGGAAAACAGTAAGAAGGTATAGTACGGAGGCAGAACCCATGCACCCCCACCATTTCTTGTCCTGATGTGAGATATACAGTTGACTAGTTCTGATACGCATGCTATTTTTACTCTGTCAGCATTTTTTAATACTGCCATCAGCATACCACCCAATACTAGTGCATCCTCCATTGTATAAGTGTCTTCCAACAGAGGAGGTGCAACCTGCCACTTATTGCTAAAACGCTTTTCCTCTGCAATTGAATGCCATGTGTTGAATTCATCAAATGAAATATTCACTTTTTTATTGCTTCGGTTTTTCGCCTTAATATAGTCACAAGTAGCAATTGCAGTCTTTAGATAGTTATCTGTAATCAATGTTTTAGCAAGATAATTTGGTGAATCATCTTTTGCATTACCGATATACTGATGAATAGATAAATAATCTACAAATTCATAGGATTCTTCAAGTGCAGCCGCATCAAAACTAGGAAATGAATTCTGTGATGGTGATGAGGACCCTGCCAAGACTGTTTTAATATTTTCATCTAGCAATTTCATCGCTTTTGAGGCTTCTCTTGCAATTCTACCATAGTCAGTACCTGTTTTTTGTCCAACCTGCCAAACTCCATCAATTTCATTTGTCAAGCACCAATAACGATAACCGTGGGGCTTCTTATATCCATGGGAAATTCTCAGATCAGACAAAGTGGTACCTTCCTGAAAATTGCAATACTCCACACAATCCATTGCTTCTAAGACGCCTCTAGTTGCTAAATTGACAGTCATCATCACGTCTGATCCGTTAAGTTTGGACCAGTCAGCAAATTCGTTCAGACCAAACTCATTTGTTTCAATACATTGCCAAGCAACCTCGGCTCTTCTTGGGCGTAGTTCTTTTGGCCCGATGCCATCTTCCCACCTATATGTAGAAGTAAAATTTCCTCCTGGGAAACGATTTAATGTTATATTAAGTGGTTTTGTCAATTCAAGAACATCTTGTCTAAAACCGTTTTGATCTGCTGTAACGTGTCCCGGCTCATAAATACCTCCGTAAATACATCTTCCTAACGGCTCTACAAATGAACTGAACACTTTTTCATCTACTTTTGATATTATAAAATCTTTATCTAGTATGATTTTTGCTTTATCCATTTTCAATTATCCCTTTCATAACTGTAATAATTATTAAAACTACAGCATCTTTTATCGAAAGCTATGCCTGTATCACTTCAATTTCAACTCCATTAGGATCCACAATTAGCATTACTGTTTTATCGATTTCAGGAATATAAGTAGGTTCCAAGTTGATTTTATATTCTCCCATCAAGCATCGTTCTTTCACTTCCTCCAAATCGTCTACGCATAAAGCAAAATGGCGGTAAATCCCTGTATCAGTATTATTAGTTTGTAATATTCTTTGTGGATTCTTATATTCAATCAATTCTAGTTTTACGTTAGGCATTTGAAAATAATGCAAAACATGGTCTCCCAAATCAACCTTATTTAGGTATTTTAGGTTCAACACCTCTTTATAAAATTGAAAAGATGCTTCTAATTTACAACAGTTAATTGTAATATGATCTATTCCAATTAGTTTCATTTTTACACCTTCTAAATCAATTTTATAACATTTTGAATCGTTTCTTCATCAGTAATAAGAACATCTACATACTTTTTCCTTAAAACGCCAAGTAGCGCTTTTACTTTTTGAGTACCTGTTGCAATACATATCTTATTTTTAATATCTTTAAACTGTTTTAAGTCAATAGAAATTGTTCTGTCATCTAACTCTGTATCACATATTTCACCATACTCATTTATAAAATGTGCACATAAATCTCCGACAGCATTGTGTTTAATCAGCCTCTTCATTGTCTCATCATCAATATAACCACCACGAAATAAAATATTCTGTTCACCAAAACTTCCCACAGTGAAAAGTGCAATATCAGCAGATTTGCTTTTATTTAAAATATCGTTCATATTCGCATCACCGTATATTGCCTCTTTTATTTGTGCAGTTTGCAAAACAGCAGGCAAAGGAATAAATAAAGGTGTACCATTGTATGCTTCTGCAATATTCGTAGAGATTTCCGAAACATAAATCTTTTTCTTTAAATTGCTAGTGCCTCCACAAAGTGGTATTGATGTGACATTCTTAACGTCTGTATGCTTTACCATCTTTGAGGAAATCTGAAATATCGTCCATCCCCACGAAAAAGCAATAACCATATTGCTTTCAATAATAGAATCAAGATACTTGCAGGATTCATTTACAACTTCATCTGCCAGCAGCTTTGGGTCAACATAGTGTGGTGTAGGAACAATTTTAACTTTTTCCAGAGCAAACAACTTACGTACACGAAATTCAAGTGCGGTTTCTTCAGTCGTTAAATCATTTACTTTTATTTCAACAATCCCAACTTTACGCGCTTGTTCCATCAACTGACAGACATATCCGCGAGAAATCCCCAAATCTTCTGCTATCTTTTTTTGACTCATACCATAGCAATAATACATTTTAGAAACATCTACCATTAATTTATTTTTATCACTCACGCGCATTTTTTCCTTTTGTCATAATCAAATGACCATATTTTATATATTATACAAATTTTACACTTCTATATATTTTATGTCAAGAATCATGCACAGCAACTGAAAGCGACTTCTCCAATCACCCAAGAACAACACTTCGTGATGAGTACCCCCATGGGCCAGCCATTGGTTCATAGCTTGCTTAATTCCAGAATCGGGTTTGAAAAACGCATGATTCATTGGAACTAAAGGCAATTCTTCCGTATCCAAAATTGTACCTTTTGAAACAATCAGCTGGTACTTATCTCCTTCTACAGCTACTAATGAAATGAGGGTAGAAATTCCAGGTTCAACATTAAATTTTGGTGTAGGTGGATTATCTAAACCCCCAATGTCAAGTGGACGGTTAATTAAGGTTACACCTCTATCCTTACGTGCAACCTTCCAATTACCCTCGCCCATATGGCTTAGCATTGCTGCATCCTTTCCAAAATCGAGGGAATACATTTCTGTAAAATGAGGGTCACCAATCATCATATGTCCAATTACGGTAAGTAGAAGTACATTGGTATCACCCTCCGCAGAGTATCCGTAACCTTTCGCAAGAAGGCTTGAACCTCCTAGAATTGGGATCTGTCTAAATCTTCCATCTTCCTTATAAATATTAAAATACTGGGAAAAACCTTCATATCCATTATCAATTAGAAATCTTTCAAACCCAAGCTGCATGCGTGCTGCATAGCGATGGTTTTGCATTGGAAGATTTGGATCAATTTTAAAGTTAGTATAATCCTCTTTAATTTGTGCATCAATCTCAGTCTCAGAAACGGCTTCCATTTTATAGTAAACCGAGCCGATTGTTTCATGGTTCGCTTCAACTCCAAATTTCCTGCACAATGCAGCATCATCACCAAGAATATCACCCATGTTCTGCATACGTCCAAAAATAGCAACCTTTGTTTTCTTTAGTCTGTTGCAAGTATTGGCAGCTGTAGCCCAATCTTCAAAATAATTTTTAAATGAATCTGATTTCCAGTCATCGGTAATAATTGCTGGTTTTACTCCGCAGCGCATTAATACATTACTTGTGTCCTGCGCCCCATGGATGCCCTGATTTGTCGTACACAGGATCCAATCCCAATTAGATGTAACATCGGGTAAGGGTTGAATATTCGCAATCAGAACTGGCAGGTTGTTGTTTTTCATAGCTTGAATCAAGCGGTTACCTGGACTGTATAATAGGTTAACTATCATAATTCCGTCATATTCCATCTCATTAAAGTACTTAACATACTTTTCGATATCAGATCTTTCCTTTGCTGGTCCTGGAAAATCAATTTCTGCAACGTCTTTGAGTTGCTCAACTACCTGTTTTGCAAATTTTTCCTGCATTTTAGGCAAATCTGGCTGCGATACATCATACAATCCCTGCATTAACCCAAGAAAACCTATTTTTGGTTTTTGTTTTGTTATCATAATAATACCTCCAATATCTATAAATTAATATTAATAACTTACCAAGCCCTTGTACTTCCATCGTAATCAAAAAACATTCCCATATCTACCGAATCTTTATACGTTTCGGTAAGCCTTACAATCCCTTTTGCTGATTCTGACGGTAAAAGTGGAGCTTCCTGTCCTCCCATATCAGTTTTTATCCATCCAGGGTGAACTAAAAGCACCTTGATACCATCTTTTTTTAGGTATCGTTGTAAAATTATACTCTGCATATTCAGTGCGGCTTTTGACATACAATAGTCATATCTTGTAATATAATCACAGTGTGTTGTCATGCTTCCAGCTTCCGAAGAAATATTGACAATCAATTTCTCTTCACCCTTTTTTATTAGGGATAAGAGATCCTTTACCACCCTTAATGGACCAAGTGTATTTACATCAAACAGCTCCAACGACTGTGTAATATCAAATTCCTCCAAAACTTTTGCACTATTTAGAGATAGGATAGCAGCAGCATTGATTAATATATCCAGGCTATCCGTGCGTTGCTTTATAATTGTACCAGCTCTAAGCACAGACTCATCTGAGCTTGTATCCATAAGAATAAATTCAAATTTTTCTTGATACATATCTTTTAATGCTTTAACTTTATCATTATCATTTATATCATATCCATATACTTGATAATCCATCTTTAAGTACTCAGTAGCCAGACACGCTCCTAAGCCTCCAGAAACTCCTGTTATCAATACTTTCTTCATTCCAAACCCCCTTTATTTCTCTGCCCAGTCCAATGAACGTCCAACCGCTTTCTTCCATCCTGCATATAACCTGTCACGTTTCTCTTTCGTCATTTGAGGATAATATATTTTTGCAATCTTCCAATGTTGTTTTAACTCAGCGGTATCTTTCCAGAATCCAATTCTTAGACCTGCTAGATATGCAGCACCTAATGCAGCCATCGCTGTTACTTCTGGTAGTTCAACAGGAATTCCCAGAATATCAGCTTGAAACTGCAACATAAATTCACTTTTTGTTGCACCTCCATCTACTCTTAGCGATTTTAATTCTTTCCCAGTGTCAGAAACCATTGCATCTATAACATCTCTGGTTTGATATGCCATCGACTCCAGTGCGGCGCGGCAAATATGTTCTTTTGTCGTACCTCGGGTCAATCCAACAATAGTACCTCTTGCATAGGAATCCCAATACGGTGCACACATTCCAGCAAATGCAGGTACAATATAAACATCCTCTGTATCTTTAACTTTTTCAGCCAAAAGATCACATTCTCTAGCCTCTTTAATAATACCCAAGCCATCTCGAAGCCATTGGATAACAGCCCCACCAACAAATACTACTCCCTCAAATGCATACTGTACTTTACCATCAATTACCCAACCTAGATCTGTTGTTAAGCCATAATGGGATTTTAATGGCTTATCACCAATATTCATAAATAATGCCATTGAAGTACCATATGTGTTTTTTGCCATTCCTGGTTCAAAACAGGCTTGTCCAATTGTTGCGGCATGCTGATCACCTGCATCTCCTGAGATTGGAATACGCTGACCGAAAAAAACACTTGCGTCTGTAGTCGCTAAACAATTACAGGAAGATGGCATTAATTTGGGAAGAATTTGTTTTGGGATTCCGATTTTTTCTATTAATTCATCATCCCACTGTAATGTATGAATGTTTAAAAGCAAGGTTCGAGATGCATTGGTGTAATCAATCACGTGTGCAGTTTTGCCACTCAGATTCCAAATAATCCAGGAATCAATTGTACCCATTAGTATCTTCCCCTTATCAACCTGTTCCTGAACCCCTGGTACATTCTCTAAGATAAACTTAATTTTACTGGCAGAAAAATAAGGGTCTATACGAAGGCCAGTCTTTTCGTTAATAAGCTCTTCTAATCCCTCCTGTTTCTTCATCTTTTCACATATAGCTGCAGTTTGCCGACTCTGCCAGCATATTGAATTGTAGACAGGTTCTCCTGTATCACTATTCCATAAAATAGTTGACTCCCTTTGATCTGTAATTCCAATTGCAGCAATTTCCTCAGGTTTTATAATATTTCTAGAGAATATTTCTTGAAAGCAGCTAAGTACAGTCTCCCAAATTTCATTTGCATCATGCTCAATCCAGCCTGGATGTGGATAATATTGTGTGATTTCTTTAGATGCCTGCTCTATAATTTTGCTATCGTGATTTACTACAATTACTTTAGTTGAAGTTGTCCCCTGATCGATTGCCAAAATATATTTTTTATCCATAAGATACCTCATCTCACCATTTTCAACATTCAAATAGTTACCGATTTATAATGATCGCTTTCATCACATTTCCACCTTCAATATCTTTAAAAGCCTGATAAATATTTTC
>DATCID010000180.1:0-6532 GCA_036507975.1 Ruminiclostridium sp. | reverse complement strand
ACCTAAAATCTATGTAAACATATATGGCTAAGATTTATGTGAATGGCGGAGTGAAGAGCCGGATGCCTTAATTGGGCACGTCCGGATCTGTGAGGGGTAAGTACCGCGAGGTGCACCTACTCGACAATAGTTGTGGAAAGTTGGCTTGCGCCAACTATATTTAATTAAGGACTTGGAGGAAAAATGAAAGCTGTTCTTGTTTGCAATGGTTCAATAAGTGACTATGACGCAATAAAAAAATATTTTGACCAAGCTGATTATATTATATCCGTTGATGGAGGTGCGAGACATCTGAGAGAGATGAATATTGCACCTCATATTCTTATTGGAGATTTTGATTCAGCTAGTTCAGACGATTTGAAATACTTTATTGATCAGGGAATTGAGACTTATAAGTTTCCTGCTGAAAAGGATATGACCGATTCAGAGCTAGCAATTGAGAAGGCATTGGAAATGGGAGCGGATGAGCTAATATTTATTGGAGCCATAGGTTCTAGAGTTGACCACTCATTGGCAAATATTCTTCTGCTCAAGAAATTGCTGGATATTGGTGTTAAGGCATGTATTATAAACGAGAATAATCAAATATATATGTTCAATAGTACATTTAGCCTTGCCCGAAAGGATGGATATAAGCTATCATTAATTCCTATTTCTGAAAAGGTTACAGGAGTTAGCACCAAGGGCTTAAAATACAAACTGAATGACGCTACTATGACTCTAGGTACATCGTGGGGTGTAAGTAACGAATTTCAAGAAGATACTGCTACTGTTACGATAAACGAAGGAATATTATTAGTGTGTGTATCAAAGGATTAGGTCAAGGGATTAGGTCAAAGTATTAAAAAAAGATAGTTGCTAAGAATGAGAGATTATGATAATATGTCAAATAGCGGGGGTGTAGCTCACCTGGGAGAGCGCTTGACTGGCAGTCAAGAGGTAAAGGGTTCGATCCCCTTCATCTCCACCAAACCCTTGTATCACTGGGGTACAAGGGCATCCAGAGGTTACTGACAATTTGTTATAGGCAGTTGATTTCTTCAAAACAATAAAATTTTGGAGGTAGTCAAGATGGCAGTAATCTCTATGAAAAACAAGAAAAAGGGTTTGACCCTAGAAACAGTATTTGGGGAGTTTATAGTACATTCTAAAGCAAAGGCTCTAAAACCTACAACAATCTCAAATTATCAAAATTACTTCAAAAGATTTACAAACTGGTATACTGGTGAGGTTGGGAATATTAATGAAAATGTTCTTAACCAATACAGTATTTATTTGCAATCACAAATATCTTTCACATCTGTTAATTCAGCTATGAGACATCTTAAAGCAATATTTAATTATTTTACAGAGCAGGGATATATGAGTATGCCTAAAATAAAGTTTCTCAAAGGGCAGGAGAAGCATAAGGAGACATTCACAGATGAAGAAATAATGATACTCCTTAAGAAACCAAACAAATCTTGTGAGTTTCAAGAGTTTAGAACATGCGTAGTAATAAACTTCTTCTGTGCTACTGGATGCAGAGTAGGCACATTGGCTTCAATAATGTTTATTTTTAGTAAGCTTATAAGGTAAAGGTGGTATTTGAAAAAATGAAAATAAAAGAGAAACTAAAGAAATTATTGAAGATTATGGGACCAGGTTTTATATCTGGAGCATCTGATGATGACCCTTCAGGAATAGCAACTTACTCTCAGACTGGAGCACAGTTTGGTTACGGTCAATTATGGATTGCACTGTTTTCCTTCCCGTTTATGTCCGTTATTCAGGAGATGTGTGGTCGAATTGGAATGGCTACTGGGAAAGGACTCTCGGGTGTAATAAAAAAACATTATTCGAAAAAAATATTATACTTTGCAGTGACATTATTGGTACTTGCAAACACGATTAACATTGGTGCAGATTTAGGTGCTATGGCTTCTGCAGGTCAACTTATAATGGGAATATCATTTGTTTATTGGCTGGTAGGAATAGCTGTATTAATTGTTATTTTAGAAATACTTGTTAAATATAAGACTTATGCTAAGATTTTAAAATATCTAGCATTAATGCTATTTGCTTATATTCTAACCGCGTTCATAGTCAAAGTAGATTGGAGCAAAGTTTTATATTCAACATTTGTGCCGAGCCTTTCTATATCAAAAGACTACATGCTAAATATTGTAGCGATACTTGGAACAACTATATCCCCGTACTTGTTCTTCTGGCAGACTAGCCAGGAGGTTGAGGAGGGACTTGAAAACAATAGATTAGGTTTAAAAGCAATAGGTACAGGTAAAGGGATACCGGATATAAAGGATGCAGATGTACGGAATATGCGCATTGACACCAACGTAGGAATGCTATTTTCTAATCTTGTTATGTTCTTTATCATTGTAACTACTGCTTCTACATTGAAAGCAAATGGTATAACACATATAGAAACTGCCACTCAGGCAGCACAAGCATTAAAGCCACTTGCAGGAAATTTCGCATTTGTGTTATTCGCTCTGGGTATCTTAGGTACAGGATTCTTAGCAATACCCGTTTTGGCTGGCTCTGCTGCATATGCTTTATCTGAAGTTTTTAACTGGAAAGAGGGTCTAAATAAAGAATTCAAACATGCACATGGGTTTTATGGGGTGATCATAGTGGCTACGTTAGTTGGAGTAATCATAAATTTTCTTCCAATTAAACCTTTTACGATGTTATATTATACTGCTATTATTAACGGTGTTACTGCGCCACCTTTAATGGTTTTATTGATGTTAACATCAAATAACAAAAAAATCATGGGTAAGTACTCGAATGCACGTTATTCAAACATTATGGGGTGGACAATAACAATTATAATGGCAATTGCTTCTATCGGCCTTTTGGTTAGTTTCATTTTTTAGTATGTAATGGTTCAAATATAAATTAGCGGGTCTTATAACCTTTAAAATATAATGAGTGAGATTATATGCCACTAGCTTGTAGGTGAAGCTACAAGTCAAATACCCTGACTTGCAGCTTCATTTTTTTTATTCGAGATAATGATTGCTACTCAATTCTTGTAGTAAAGCACGGTAGCATGCAGTGTCTTATTGACTTACGAATTACATTACCCCATAAAAAAAGGAGGTGTACAAAATGAAACTGACCCAAAAACTAGGGATGCTATTACTAGGGATCTGGCTTATTATGACTGGCTTACTGCAAGTGGTCAGCATTCCAATTCCAGCCATTGGCACGATATTGGCTATTCTCGCTATAGCTGCTGGTGCTTTAATCCTGCGTGGTAGGTGAGTTGCCCAATTTCACATTTTGCCGTTTTAGTAATTATCCGAAACAACGCCCAAGGAACTCAACTCAAACGGCAAAATTATTATTAGAGATTTTTAGATAAAGTTTTGTATTTGAGTTAAAGTATAAATCGCATTTTCAGCACACCAACCTTCCTAATTTAGAGAGGTAAACCTTTACGCATAAACAGAATTGCGCGCATCAGTATCACTTTACTACCTAAACACACCTGGAGTGTTGTCGTAAGGATAGAGCGCAAGTAGCCTGATATCAAAGGTATAGAGGATTTATACAATATTTTAAAGTGTGTCTCATGTTTCTGGTTCTTTCTCACATTTGGATATATCACTTCTCCCAATTCTCTGGAATATTCTTTTATATCCAGAAAATCAGAAGAGTCGCACATAACACATATCCTAACTTGAGAAAGAACCATGTTTCTGTGGACACACTTTTTTTGTTGAATTGCAAGCCCCGGGGGTTAGCTTTTGAACAAGGGGTGTGTATTTGATGCGTTCCTAAGAATTGTGCACATGTGACGAACTAGTCATTGTTCCCGGAACTTCAAAAGGAATTGATGACCCTGGTCAGAATTAATGCAAGGAATGGATTAGATTAGATACACAAGTCTACAGCAAGGAATATCTGTATGGTAAAGTAATTTCCAGTAGAATATTTTAACCGCCTCAAATTCAAGCCGTTTCCATTTTTTACATGCTTAATGTAGGCATTACCGCCTATTGGTTTGTAGTAGTGTGGTTTTATGACTATGCTTTAAAGAAAATCCATACTTTCTTTAGCTATTGCTAACTAACACCCTTTCCCTAACATTTTGTATGTACAAAACAAATAATTTTGTAAGAATAAAGAAAAATCGTTACGGGAAAAGTTTCACCTGGATACTGTTCAAATTTTGGTATTTATGGTCTTTGGGATAGGATGTATCTGTTGGGCATTGATAAATATTGGGGGACAGATGGGTTATTCTACCGATGCATACCGCAGCCCTCCTTTAAGTCTAACAACTTTCACGTTGAAACAGAAAAAGATCATATTGTCAGATATACTTAATTCGGATAAAATTATTTACCCTAAATATCTTGTGAAGGGTGATAATATCGGAAGACTGTCGATTCCAGTTTTAAATCAGGAACTGCAAATCAGACAGGGAACTGGTTTGGATGAGTTGAAGAAAGGCGTTGGACACTTCCCACAAAGCGTGTTGCCCGAAGAAAAAAATAACTGTGTTCTTTCTGGACATCGCGATACGGTTTTTGCCAAAATAGACAAGTTGAAGTTAGGTGACCAACTGATTGTGAAAACCTCTGCTGGTACATACACCTATGAAATTAATAGTATTAGAATTGTTGATAAAGATGATAAAACGGTTATCTTACCTACCGACTATGCCGCCCTGACACTAAGTACCTGCTATCCATTCTATGTTGTTGACAATGCACCGAATCGTTATATTATCACCGCAGAATTGGTGATAAGTAAACAAACCTAAGTTTTATTAAAAGAGTGATATTTTGAATGATCTTGATAAACCTGTAAAGTGAGGAACACAATATGGTAATTAAATTTACATTACAGGATAATAAATTAGAACTTGCTAGACAATCTAAATAAAGGGAGGGTGAAAAAGTATGTTATGGACATAAACACCTGACATCAGGTGTTTTGTAGAAAAGAGAGGTATAAAAGCAAATTATTAATAATTTGCTTGGTAAAAAAATAAAATATTTATGGAGGAATTAAAACAATGAGCGATGACATCACTATAAAAAACGAAAAAGAAAGTTTTACATCAAGAAGAGTAGTTTATTATATTTTGGGTATTTTAGAGTTTTTGCTTGCTTTTCGCTTGGTATTTAAGATCTTAGGGGCTGAGCCCAATAGCGGGTTTGTATCTTTAATTTATTCAGTTTCACGAATGTTATTAAAATGAGGAGGAATACCAATGAAAGCACTACTTATCGCTGGAGGGAAGGGGATTAGGCTGCATCCCTTAACGAACAAGCTACCGAAGCCAATGGTTCCTATTATGAATAAACCTTTGCTGGAAAGAACAATGGTACACCTTAAAAAAAGCGGAATATCTGAAATTGTGATAAGCAGTTGCTACCACTCACAAAATATAAAAGATTATTTTGGAAATGGAGAGCATTTAGGCTTGAATATTCAATATATCGTGGAGGACATTCCATTAGGTACGGGAGGAGCTATTAAAAAAGCACAAGATCAGTTTAAAGATACATTTATTGTATTTTACTCAGATATATTAAGTGATATTGATATACAAAAAATGATAATTTACCATAAGAATAGTCACGCAATTGCCACTATAGCAGTAACTGAGGTTCAAAATCCATCGTCATATGGTGTTATAGAATATGATACGAAGGGATATGCTGTTTCATTTATAGAAAAGCCCGAACCAGAGCAAATATCTTCAAACTTAATTAATGCGGGCATTTATATATTTGAACCGCAAATCCTTAAAGAAATTCCTATTAATAGTGTGGTATCTCTTGAGAGAGAGATTTTTCCTAAAATTCTGGCAACAGGGCGTTAAATTGCTATTTATAAGGATAGTAGCTATTGGGCCGATATAGGGACTCTTGAGAGATATATGCAGGTACATAAGGATATAATAGATGGAAAATGCAAAATGGTTGACTGCAATTATACCAGTGACAATATCAGCATTGGCAATAACGTTAGAATTCATCCACAGGCTGAGCTGATAGGACCGTTGTATATTGGAGATAATGTTTCCATTGATGAAAAAGCTGTCGTAAGTCATTCAGTAATTGGTAACAATGTTCATATCAGTGCGGAAAGCAGGGTTAACGGAAGTATACTTTGGAATGACATAACAATAAGCAGAAAAGTGAGATTGATGGACAGCATTATTATGTCGAATTCCATTATTTTAAAAAACATAAACTTGTTAAACACTGTATACTCACTTGATATCAATCCGCTATATAAAATTAGACAAGCAACGTAAAACAACATAGCACTCAACTGCGTTTATTATTAGATAAGATAATGTTTTTGTAAGATAAAGAAAAGTGCGAATAGCTTTCTGCGCATATAGTTTGATAATATACAGATGCAGGATAAGCTTACAGACACTTGAAAGAATTTTATAGATAAATGAGAGGGAAGATTAAATGGATAATACTACTATTTTAATTGTAATTATTGTAGTGATTTTACTATTTGGTGGTGGATTTTGCTATAATCGGAGAAGAAT